>NZ_JBGQQT010000018.1:0-58883 GCF_045528345.1 Desemzia sp. FAM 23989
AAGGTAAAAACAGCCTTGATGAAGAATTGGGTTTGAACATCAAGGTAAAAACAGCCTTGATGAAGAATTGGGTTTGAACATCAAGGTAAAAACAGCCTTGATGAAGAATTGGGTTTGAACATCAAGGTAAAAACAGCCTTGATGAAGAATTGGGTTTGAACATCAAGGTAAAAACAGCCTTGATGAAGAATTGGGTTTGAACATCAAGGTAAAAACAGCCTTGATGAAGAATTGGGTTTGAACATCAAGGTAAAAACAGCCTTGATGAAGAATTGGGTTTGAACATCAAGGGAAAACCGCCCTTGATGAAAAATTGAGTTTGAACATCAAGGGAAAACCGCCCTTGATGAAGAATCGCATTTAAACATCAAGAGAAAAACCACCTTGATGTTCAATCAGCGTTAAACCGCAACCAGCGTTATAATGGACTTTACGTGTGTTGGCTAAATTTCTTTCTTGTTCCATCAAAAAACGAAAAAACCTGTTCTGCTCAACCTCTGAGCAGAACACGGTTTTATTTGTATCAGAAAGAAAAAATTAGTCGTCTGTTCCCATAATCTGATTGATCTCTTGGCTCAATAGATTGGCTTTACCACCAAACACGGCTTGAACTCCACCGTCTACTTCGAAAACAGAAGCGGCACCTAATTGTTTGATACGGTCTTTGTCGACTATTTGGTTGTCTTTGACGGAAACGCGTAAGCGAGTTGCACAAGCAGTAACGTATTCAATGTTTTCTTCGTTACCCAGTGCATCAATGATCACCATTGCTTCGTCTGTTAAAGAAGAGTTGCCGCGTTCAACAGATTCAGGAGCAGCGTCGTCGTCAGTGACTTCCATTCCCGGGATAGCTACCACGAATTTCGTGATGAAGAAACGGAATACCGCATAGTACACAAGCGCCCATGCGATCCCCATAGGAATGACCAACATCCAGTTCGTTGAATCATTTCCTTGTAAGACACCGAATAGTAAGTAGTCAATAAAGCCACCGGAGAATGAATTTCCGATACGGATATTTAAAATATCGGCTACGAAGAAAGATACTCCGTCTAAAAAGGCATGAATGGCATACAACCAGGGTGCAGCGAATAAGAATGAATATTCAATCGGTTCTGTGATACCGGTTAAGAAAGAAGTGAAAGCATTACTGATGTAAAGCCCAGCATTTTTCTTGCGGTTCTTTTTAGGAAGAGAGTGCAACATCGCAAGTGATGCGGCTGGTAAACCAAACATCATGGTTGCAAAACGACCTGAGAAGAAGCGAGTTCCATAAGTGAATAATCCTGTGTGATTTGGATCAGCCAATTGACCAAAGAAGATATTTTGTGCTCCAGAGATAGTTTCGCCGTTAACGATTTCGGTTCCACCTAATTCTGTATACCAGAACAATGGATAAATCGTGTGGTGTAGTCCAACAGCTCCTGTTAAACGAAGCAAGAATCCATAAAGGAATGAGCCAAAGCTTCCCATTTGTGCAATAGACTCACCGGCTGAAACCAATAAGTTTTGGATTGGCGGCCATACGATAAAGAACATACCACCAATAACAATAGCAGCAAGTGAAGCGACAATCGGAATGAAACGGGAGCCTCCAAAGAAGCCCAAAAATTGCGGTAACTGAATTTTGCGGTATTTAGTGTGCAAAGCAACAACAGTCAGCCCAATTACGATAGCCCCAAGGACTCCAGTATCCACAACCGTGCCTTCTGGAAGGAACAAAGTTGCAAGAACGCTCAAGGTACCGGTATAAACGACATACGATACGGCTCCGGCAAGACCAGCCGTTCCTTTATCCCCATTGGCTAAACCAACCGAGATACCGATTGCAAAAATCAACGGCAAGTTGGCAAATACGGCGCTACCTGCAGAGTTCATTACTTGTAAAATCGTTTGCAACCAAGCTGCGCCTAAAAATGGAAAAGCGGATACAGTTGCAGGGTTGGTCAATGCGCCACCCAGTCCAAGTAACAGACCAGCCGCTGGCAGGATAGAGATAGGCAGCATTAAGGCTTGACCTAATTTAGATAATTTCTTAAACATGTCATTCCCTCCTAGTTTTCTAGTGCCTGAATAAATCCGGCAGCAATTTGTTTGGGTCTAGTGATAGCTCCACCAACAACGATTCCGCTAACACCTAGATTGTGAATTTTTTTAGCTTGTTGTGGAGTGTGGATTTTTCCTTCAGCGATTGTTGGAATACCAGCGTCAACTAATTTTTGAATCAATTCGATGTCTGGTCCATCTACTTTAGGGCTGTAAGAAGTGTAGCCTGACAAAGTAGTACCGATAAAATCAATCCCAGCTTCATAAGCATTGACACCTTCTTCAAATGTACTGATGTCAGCCATAAATAATTGCTCTGGGTATTTAGCTTTGATTTGGTCGATAAATTCGTTGATGCTCAAACCGTCATGGCGTTTTCTTGAAGTACAGTCTAAAGCGATGACTTCAACGCCTGTTTCAGCTAGTTCGTCGACTTCTTTCATAGTAGCCGTGATAAAAGGTTCTTCAGGTAAGTAATCGCGTTTGATAATACCGATAACCGGTAAATCGACTTTTTCTTTGATTTGAATAATGTCTCGAACAGAATTAGCTCTGATCCCAACAGCACCAGCTTCTTTTGCGGCTTGTGCCAATAGAGGCATAACACCGCCATCTTCGGTGTAAAGCGGTTCATCAGGCAGTGCTTGACAAGAAACGATTACTCCTCCTTTAACTTGTTTTAAAAATGTTTCTTTATCCATTTTATAGACGTCCTTTCTTTTTCGGATTTTTTCTTCAAAATCACAATATCACTATTTTAATGATTTTGTAAAACCTTTACATTTATTATTTAATTTATTTGTGTCTATTTGGAGAAAAGTGGAGTGAAGAGGATAAATGAGAAGAAGTATTGTATAATGGGGATACAATGTCGAGCGGAATGAGAGGAAAGAATATGAGTTATATAAAAAAAATTCAAGATTGTTACCCAGAGTTGACGAAATCCGAACGGAAAATGGCCGATTACATCTTAACAAATCGCAGTGAAGTTTCTAACAAAACGATGAATGACATCACAGCGGAAATCAGTGTTGGGGATGCAACGGTTATCCGCTTTTGCAAAAAAATCGGGTACAGCGGATTTAGTGATTTAAAAATAGAGATAGCCAAAGAAGATTTTTCTAAGCGATATGAATACCAATCGGAAGAAATGTATTACGATAAAATCTTCCAAGATTCGATAACCGTACTAAATGAAACGTATCAGCTGATCGACTCCAATGATCTGAAGCAGACGATCCAATACATCGCACAAGCTGAAAACATCAGTATATTTGGTGTGGGTTCCAGTGGGCAAATAGGAGTGAGTTTTGAAAAGATGTTGCTGCGTGTAGGGCTTCGAGGAAAAGCTTATAACGATGCGCATTTTCAATCTCAAGTGGCCTCCATTATGTCCACTAGTGATGTGGTAGTAGCTATGTCATTATCCGGCAGAACTAAAGACATTATTGATTCGGTTCGTTTGGCGAAGCAAAATGGAGCTAAGATTATTGTTTTGAGCAACACCACGATTTCTCCTTTGTCCAAATTAGCGGATGTGCTGTTGCAGACACCTGTCAATGAGTTTATCAATGGAGAATCCATCGAAGGGAAAATTGCTCAGTTGTCGATTTGCGAAACGATCGTGAGAGGGTATGAGTTGGAGCATAAAGCCGATGTGTTGGAAATTAGAGAGAAGATTACTCGGTCGATTATGGATAAACAGGTGGAGTAACACTGAGAAGCACTTTAGGAGACGTTTACGTTACTTTAAAAGAGGCAATCGGCAAAAAAAGGCACGCAAAGCTATCTTGCGTGCCTTTTTTGAGATAAATAGCAACAAAAGGGAACGCAAAAAAAATTTGCGTTCCCTTTTGACGATAATCCAAATAAAAAAGGAACGTAAAGACAAATTGTTCTTTTTTAGATACTATTTTTCAATGCTATTCATCAGCTGTTGGAACCTCGAGATACTCTAAAAACTTTAGTCTCGACAACCATGTTATCAGTTGTTTATTAGGATTTTTGGGGTGTATAATGATTGCAACCAATCCGTTTGATGATTCATTAAATAAAAAATGTAGAGGAGGAGTTCTTTTTGTATACCAAAAAAATAAGTTGCACGTTTTTTTACTGAGGAGAGGAAGATATGTCGGATAAAAATACCCCTAAAAACGATCACCCTGTACATGCAAAGAACCCCCCCGCAAAACAATCCAACTTTGAATTATTGCGTATCATCTCTATGGTGCTCATCGTAGCACATCATTTTTCCTATCACGGTGTTTTAAAGTCTTCTTATGAAAATGGATTTGGCAGGCAGACACTCACCATATTTTTAGCAGAAGTGATTGAATCAGGCGGAAAAATTGGAGTGACACTTTTTGTGATGATCACTGGATATTTTATGATCCACTCAAAAATCAATCTCAAAAAGCTGGTTCTGCTGATTTTACAAGTATCCTTTTATTCTATTGGCATCTTACTCCTGTTTAAAGGGTTAGGCTTTCCAATCAGTTTAGGAGATACACTAAGAAATGTATTTCCCATTATATATGGACAATATTGGTTCATGACTACGTACATCGTATTATATTTATTTACCCCGTTTTTGAATAAACTGCTAATAAGTCTAAATAAAATAGACTACCTCAAATTAATCTTCCTAATGATTTTTCTCTGGATTTTGATTCCAACATTTACTAAAGGTTCCATGGGCGATCACGATATTACCCGTTTTCTACTCTTTTATAGCATTGGTGCATATATCAAGCTCTATCCTGACTTCTTTTTAAAACGCAAAATGGGTATCCAGTTAACGGTGGTTTCTTGTTTAGTGATCTTCGCATCCATTGCTGCATTCAATTTCATTGGAGAAAGAATGAATCTAGATATTTTGATAAGAAACGCCACTTTTTTTACAAAAGACAGCAGTTTATTTATTTTGGCGGCTGCAGTGGGTCTATTTATTTGGTTCAAAACTATCTCGATCGGCTCGATAAAGTGGATCAATACTGTATCTGGAGCGACGCTTGGAGTTTATTTGTTTCACGATAATGAGTTCATCAGATCAATTTTATGGCAATCTATTTTCCATACTGAAGAGCATCTAATGGATTCGCCATTCATTTTCGTTTTGTATGCAGTTTTAGTAACGGTCGTTGTTTATCTTGTTTCCACACTCGTAGAACTCACTCGGCAAATAGTGTTCCAAAAAACAGGTCAATGGATTTCTCACTATGACTTTAATCCATTCAGTAAGGACAGTAGATGGCTTGAGTTCAACAAGTCAGTGAAAAGCAAGGTGAGGAATAGAGTAGAATAAGAAGTTTTTAGCAAATCCAACGGGTTTTTGTCTTGGTGGACGAATTTAATTTGATAGTAGAAAATTTGTCATAGGATATCAAAAGATATTTTATGACATTTTTTTTCTTTTCAATAATGCTTGCGAAACCATTACTTTGAGAACAGAAGTATCTAACACTTGCTCAAAAGTTTACGTTATGTTATTTTAAATTCAGTTTAATTAAATTTTAGTGAGTAATATTTATTTTTAATGAGAAAGGCGGATTTGGTCTTGTAGTTTTTTTGATGTGGATAATTTAAAGGGGGAAAAGGAATGAAGAAGAAAAAATTATCGTCTTTGGTTACATTAAGCGCAGTGGGGTTATCATTAGTCAGCCCACTTGTTGCCAGTTCACCTGTTTCAGCTGAGGGGACAGCATGGGATTCAGAGCGTTATGGGGATACGTTGGATGTGGATACTTATCTGGAGACTCTCTCAGAAGATGAAGCCTTTTTAGAAGAAGCGGCACAAAAAGTACAACAACAAACAGCTGACATCAATTTTGATTCTGCTGAAGCAAGTTCTGACAGTGCAGCTGAAGGAAATTTTACATATAATGGCGGAACCAAGCTTTTCTTGGATTACAATTTGCAATTGAAAGAATACACACTGCGCAGTGTAGGAGAGAATGTTGAGATATGGGTAGCGAATGATACTGCCTATCCAGAAGGCGATCCTCGTCCAGATCCGGTAGTGACACAAGCACAAGTGGATCAGTTGCGGACTGAATTTGACAGCAACATCTATCCCCAAGCGACTTCCTTTTTTGGAACACCAGATGTTTTAGATGGGACGAATGCTTTACTAGAATCGATGGGCATTCCGGACGATTATTATGCCGGCAGTGAGAAAGTCATGCTGATGGTGGATAACGTGCAAGATGAAAATTACTTTGATCCGACATATCCGAATTATGTGGCAGGATTTTTCTGGCAGACATTGGAACTTTATACGGACCGTAATATGATTACGGTGGATACATTGGATTGGGAGAATCGTTTAGACCCTACGTACTTTGGAACAACCATTCATGAACTGCAGCATTTGATTCACGCGGACAATGATGAAGCGGAAGAAACGTGGATCAATGAAGGGATGTCAACGTTCTCTGAGTATCTTGGAGGATATGGTCACAACACAGGGGCCATCAATTATTACTTGGATCATCCGGAGAATTCGCTCGTCAATTGGGATGACCACCGTTACGCGGAAACAGGACCAGAAACGATTGCAGATTATGGGCAAGTGTACCTGTTTACTTTATACATGAATGATCAATTTGGCCAAGAGTTTATTCGTGACCTGGCATTGAGTGACAAGCAAGGAATCGAGAGTGTTAATGAAGCACTGGCAGCACATGGTACAGGTCTAGATTTTACTCAACTGTATCAAAATTTCATGGCTGCTTTAGTGTTGGATAATGATCGCCATGGAAAGGAGGAATATGCGTTTAACAGCATTGATTTACGCGAGGTTCCTGTAGATAATGCTGGGACTCCTAGAGGCTTTACCGTCAACTTTGAAAAGTCAGAACTTTATGAGAAGTCTGGTGTCCCGGCATGGGGCGGCGATTTCAAAGAACTGAAATTTGACAGCAAAATCGACAACATCTCATTTAACGGAGTCGATTTCCTTCCTCAACAATGGCAACAAGTTGCGGATCCGTTGAACGCAGACAACACTGTTTTCTGGGGGAATCAAGGAGATGAAGCAGACAACCGGTTAATCTTCGAAGCTGATTTGACAGGAGTAGAGACAGCTACTTTAGAATTTGACCAACTCCTTCAAATTGAAGACACTTGGGATTATGGATTTGTACAAGTTTCAACGGACGGTGGAGCTACATGGGAAAGTTTGGCCAATGAAAACACACGCAGTGATACAGCAGATGGTGTTTACCCAACAATTGTGGAAAATCTTCCAGGGTTTACGGGAGTGAACGAGGAATGGCAAGAGGAATCCATTGATTTATCGGCTTATGCAGGCGAATCGGTCTTGCTGTCGTTCCGTTATCTAACAGACTGGGCGAGTAATGAAGCCGGTTGGTATGTCGACAATATTTCCATCCCGGAAATCGGCTATGCCAATGATGGATCATCTACCGACGAATTTAAAACGTTAGATGAAGCTACGGGCAAATACGTTCACTACACGGTCAGCTTTATCAATGAACGTGTAGTAGGCAATGGAAAAGGCCAAAAGACAAACACGAAAGTCATTGAGGTCGATCCATTTAATGTGACTCAAGAAGATGCGTTGCAATTGAATCAACTGTTCAAAAACGGGAAAAACTACATGATTACGACTTACGCAGCTCCGGCTGGGAAAAGAGATCCTGTAGAATTCACTTATGAGATTCAGTTGAAACAAAACAACGGAAATGGCAACGGAAATTCAGGAAATAACGGCAAAGGGAACAAATAGTTAAGTGGAAACGAGTCGGGATAACCGGCTCGTTTTTTTGCTGCTGCTTTCAATATCCTTGTAGTGCCTTTTTATGAGAGCAGTTTCCGTTATGATAGTAAAGGAGAAATTTACATAAAAATGTGTACTCAAACTAAAGAATTACATATACAAAAGATAAAAGAAAAATTGGGTTAAGAAGAAGGCTGCGAATTTATATTTTTCTTAACAGCATTAGGCTATAATACAACTAATTAATCTATGCAGACACATACTACGAGAATCGTGAAAGGAGATTATTATGTTTGATTCATTTGATTACGGTTGGCTTAATGTGGGGAGTTTAATTTTGGGCTTGGTTGCCTGGTTCATTCCCGTTGTTAGTATAGTACGATACAAAAAAAGAAAAACTAAATTTCCATTTGTCCTGCCCTTGTTGAGTATGGGGGCCTGTGCTGGCGCCTTATGGCTTCAAATTTCCTTTAACAATTACTTAGTCCAAATTCAAGATTGGACTGCACTGATGGATACGACTAGCACCTTAAACTGGGTATCCGCGGTGCTTCTTATTGTAACTATCCTATTAAATATCGTTAGCGCGATGGTGATACACAAAAATATAATTTCCGAGTAACAGTGTTTCAAATGGACAGGCGTTTTGCTAGATGAATTTTAAGTTAATTTGATGATTGACACTTGAACATTTGCTTGTTATATTAGATGAAAATAACAAACATTAAATAATGATTAGAAAACACAGTGAAGAGGAAAGTACATTTTACAGGAAACTCAAAGAGAACCCCTATTGGTGAGAAGGGGTAGTGGAATTGAAATGGAAAATGGCCTTGGAGTGGATTTGTCGACAGTTCCATTGGACTTTAGATGAATACGGGTACGCCCGTTATAGTGTCACAGTATAATTGAGTCAAATGAACTCGGCGTACTGGATGAGGTAAAAGCTGTGAGGCTTTTACGAAACAAGGTGGTAACACGAGAGATGAACTTTCTTCCGTCCTTGCACAAAGATTTTTTTGTGCAGGGGCGGATTTTTTTATGAACTTTTTTTAAAATAGGAGGGATGATCGTGCCGATAAGGGTTGATCCACAATTACCGGCTGCACAAAAGCTAGCCAGAGAGAACATCCAAAATATGGAAGGCGAGGTAAGTGCAGAACAGAAGAAACTATCCTTACGATTATTGATTTTGAATTTGATGCCGCTGAAAGAAACAACTGAAGAGCACTTGCTGCGGTTGGTGGGAAATACACCGCTGGAGGTAGAAGTCGTTTTTTTGCGCACGAAGAGCTATCAATCGAAGAATACCTCGGCTGCTCATCTGGCTGAGTTCTATCTAACCTTAGAGGAAGTTCGAGATGAAAAATTCGATGCGATGATCGTCACCGGCGCTCCAGTAGAACATCTTGCTTTTGAAGAGGTTGCTTACTGGCCTGAGCTGGTAGAAATCATGGAGTGGAGCAAGAGCCATGTTTACTCCACTTTTTACATCTGTTGGGGCGCTCAAGCTGGCCTCTACTATTTTTACGGGTTGGATAAATACCCTTTGTCAGAGAAACTATTTGGCATTTTTGAACATAGCGTATCTGATTCCAAAGCAAGTCTTCTTAAGGGAATGGACGATGTCTTTTACCTCCCCCATTCCCGCCATACTGGAATCCATAAAGAATCCATAGAAAAAACAGCTGAGCTGGAAATACTAGCGGAGTCAAATGAAGCAGGGGTCGCCCTCATTCGCAGTCGGGATAATCGGCAAGTGTTCATTACCGGGCATGCGGAATACGATGCGAATACATTGGAAAAAGAATATATGCGAGACTTGGCAAAAGGGCGGTCAATCGCCGTTCCCAAAAATTACTATCCAAATGATGACCCATCTAAATCGCCATTAGTTCGTTGGCGGTCTGCGGCTCATTTACTTGTCAGCAACTGGTTGAATTATATTGTCTACAATGGAAGCACTGATAAAGCAGAACAATCTATTGGAAAGCCATAAAAAAGGAGAGATTTACGATGACAGAAAAAAACTACCAATTTGAAACTCAACAGATTCACGAAGGACAGCATATAGACGAGACTGGTTCTCGTGCGGTTCCTATTTACCAAACGTCTTCTTATGTATTTGACAATGCGGAGCAGGCTGCTGGACGTTTTGCCTTGACTGAACCAGGCAATATTTACACCCGTTTGACTAACCCGACTACGGCTGTGGTGGATGAACGTGTCGCTGCATTAGAAGGCGGTACAGCCGGTCTTACCGTTGCTTCCGGGTCGGCAGCCATTACTTATGCGATCATCAATATCGCAGACAGCGGGGATGAGATCGTGTCCGCTTCGACGCTATATGGCGGTACGCACAATTTATTCAGTGTGACATTAGAAAAGTTGGGTATCCACACTACTTTTGTAGACCCTGACGATCCAGAAAATTTTGAAGCGGCCATTACAGATAAAACAAAAGCCATTTTTATTGAATCCATCGGTAATCCAGGAATCAACTTGATTGATATCGAAAGAGTGGCCGAAATCGCTCATAACCATAACATCATCTTGATTGTGGATAACACCTTTGCTACCCCTTATTTGTTCCGTCCTATTGAATGGGGAGCAGATGTGGTTGTCCATTCTGCTACGAAATTTTTAGGCGGTCATGGAACAACAATGGGAGGCGTGGTTGTGGAATCTGGGAAATTTGACTACAAAGCCAGCGGAAAATATCCGGGCTTCACTGAACCAGATTCGCATTATAACGGCTTAATATTCGGTGATTTAGGGGCGGGTGCATTTACTACTAAAATTCGCGCTCAGTCACTTCGGGATATTGGCGCTTCTATCAGCCCAACGAATTCATTCCTGTTGCTTCAAGGCATTGAGACGCTTTCTCTTCGAATCGAGCGTCATGTAGAGAATGCTCGAAAAGTGGTTGACTATTTAAAAAATCATCCGCAAGTGGATTGGGTAAATTACCCTGAGTTGGAAGACAGCAAATACAAAGAATTGGCAGACAATTATTTTCCTAAAGGAGTCAGTTCGATCTTTACATTTGGGATTAAAGGCGGGCGAGAATCTGGGGTTGGTTTCATCGATTCCCTAAATCTATTCTCTCATTTGGCGAATGTCGGGGATGCGAAATCCTTAGTTATCCATCCTGCAAGTACAACACATTCTCAGCTCCATGGTGATGAATTGCTGAAAGCCGGTGTTACAGAAGAACAAATCCGTCTCTCTGTTGGGATTGAACATATTGATGACATTATTGCTGACTTGGAACAAGCTTTCCAAAAAATTGCTAATGAGAAACTGGTGAAAGAGGAAGTATAATTTATAGAGGTTAGCGACTTATTTTAGGGAGGAACGACAGTGAAGAAGTATCTAGTATTGCAAACTGATTTCGGTTTAGGGGACGGGGCAGTTAGTGCGATGTATGGAGTTGCCCATACGGTGAGTCAAGAAATTGTAGTGGAGGATTTGACACATGATATTCCTCCGTATGACATTTGGTCTGCATCTTATCGTTTGTTGCAGACAGTACCTTATTGGCCAGGAGGAACCGTCTTTGTATCGGTTGTGGATCCCGGAGTAGGTAGTGAACGAAGAAGTGTCGCGGTGAAAACAACATCTGGTCATTATGTAATCACGCCGGATAACGGATCTCTGACTCATTTAGAATTGAATTTAGGGATTGAAGAAGTGCGTCAGATTGATGAAGTCAAGAGCCGTTTGCCTCATTCGGAAGATAGTCATACCTTTCATGGAAGAGATGTTTACGCATATAACGGAGCGAGACTGGCTTCTGGCGAAGTGACATTTGAAGAGTTAGGGTCCGTGGTCGAAACGACCAGCTTAACGGTTTTGGAAACTGTTCCGATAGAAGTTAAGGAAGATGCGGTAACAGGCAGTATCGATATTTTGGATATTCGTTTTGGATCGCTGTGGACTAATATACCATTAGAAGTCGTTAAGGAAGCAGACATTCATCCGAATGACACTGTACAAGTCACGATTTACAACAAACAAGTGAAAATCTATCAGAATAGCCTTACATTTGTCCGTTCATTTGCAGAAGTGGAAATTGGGCAAGCTTTGATGTATGTGAATTCATTGGTCAACATTGGAGTTGCCGTCAATCAAGCCTCATTTTCGCAAATGTATGATATTGGAATAGGAAAAGATTGGATTATTCAAATCAAAAAGGTTGGAGTAGTTTAGCCATTAGAGGAGGAAGTTAAGATGAAAGAAAAGTTTTCTGTTAAGACGATTGTAGCTGTTGGGATTGGGGCAGCGGTGTTTGTTATATTGGGGAGGTTTGCGGTGATTCCAACTGGAATTCCAAATACGAATTTAGAAACAGCGTATCCGTTTTTAGCGTTGATGTCTGTTTTATTTGGACCAGTTGCGGGTGGATTGATTGGGTTGATTGGTCATACGATTAAAGACGTGACGACTTATGGTGCTTGGTGGAGTTGGATTATTTCTTCTGGGATTATTGGAGTGATTTTTGGAGTAGCCGGCCGCAAGATCAATCTGGAAGATGGGGTATTTGGCAAAAAAGAAATCATTGCGTTCAATATCTGGCAAGTAATTGGAAACTTAGTCGTGTGGGCTGGAATCGCTCCTCTTTTGGATGTACTGATTTACAGTGAGCCCGCGAATAAAGTGTTTGTGCAAGGTTTAGTTGCGGCTGGTGCAAATATTGTTTCTGTAGGAATCATTGCAACTCTTTTGATGACGGCGTATGCTAAAACCAGAACACCTAAAGGAAGTTTGAAAAAAGGGTAATACAGTAGAAAGACAGGGAATAACATGGTCAAAAAAGCAATAGTAGAGTTTAAAGGATTTAGTTTTCAATACACGAGTCAAGCGGAACCGACTTTGAAAAACTTGAATATCACTCTTTATGAAGGTGAAAAAGTCCTGGTGGTTGGTCCAAGTGGTTCTGGCAAGTCAACGTTTGCGCATTGTTTGAATGGATTGATTCCCCATTCTTACACAGGCGAAATTACAGGATCCGTGACGGTTAAAGGGAAAGAGCTGGTGGATTCTTCTTTAACAGAGCTCTCCTTTGATGTAGGGACGGTGTTACAGGACACGGATAGTCAGTTTATTGGTTTGACAGTAGCGGAAGACATCGCTTTTTCACTCGAAAATGATGCAGTCCCTCAATCAGAGATGATGGAACGAGTTCAATATTTTACGGAAGTGGTCGGACTGAGGGATCATCTCCATTATCGGCCACAGGATCTATCCGGTGGCCAAAAGCAGCGAGTATCTATGGCAGGAGTTCTGATCAATGAAGTACCGTTGATGTTGTTTGATGAACCGTTAGCCAATCTAGACCCGGCTACTGGTCAAAAAACGATTGAACTGATTGATGAGCTGCATCAAACGACACAAACAACGGTAGTCATTATTGAGCATCGGTTAGAGGAAGTATTGCATCGTCCAGTAGATCGTGTGTTGCTTTTTCAAGATGGGCAAATTAGTTACGATGGACCAGCAGATGAGTTGTTGAAAACGACTCTACTCCATGAAGCCGGTATTCGCGAGCCATTATATGTAACGGCGATGAAATATGCAGGCGTACCATTGGAAAAGACCGCCTTTTTAGCAGATGTGCAAAAAGTTTCGGCTCCAGATTTAAGAGAGCGGATGGAAAACTGGGCGCTGTCAGCAGCTTACAGTCAAGAAGTGCTCCCAGCAGAAACCTTATTGGATATTGAAAATCTTTCTTATCGCTACACTAGACAGTCTCCAAACGTTTTAACGGATGTCTCGACAACCTTTAAAAAAGGCGAGATGATCAGTATTGTTGGGCAGAATGGTGCTGGGAAATCAACGTTGGCAAAAGCGATTTGTGGATTCTTATTACCAAAAGACGGTAAGATGACTTGGAGAGGAACTGATTTTACCAAGTATAGTGTGAAAGAACGGGCCGATAAAATTGGTTACGTGTTGCAAAATCCAAATGAAATGATTTCCAAAACACTCATTTACGATGAAGTGGCATTGGGATTGGAGTTGCGTGGCGTTTCCAAAAACATCATCCGCGAGCGGGTAGAAGAAATTTTGAAGGTCTGTGGCCTTTATCCATTTCGGGAATGGCCAATCAGTGCGCTGAGTTATGGACAGAAGAAACGCGTGACGATCGCTGCTATCTTAGCGTTGGACCCGGAAATGATTATCCTAGACGAGCCGACTGCTGGACAAGACTTCAAGCATTATACGGAATTCTTGAGCTTATTGGAAACCTTGAAAAAGCAAGGGGTCACGATTGTTATGATTACTCATGACATGCACTTGATGCTGGAATATTCGACACGAGTCTTAGTCTTTTCAAAGGGACAAATAGTTGCAGACACAAGCCCGGTATATGTTTTAACGAACACAGAGTTGACAGCCAAAGCTTCCCTAAAAGAGACCTCCCTGTTTATATTTGCGAAACGGTTGGGGCTAGAAGATCCTTATGCTTTTACAGAGCAGTTTATCGCCTATGATCGGGAGGTGCGGGAGAATGGATGACCATCAAATTTTAGGCTATATCCCGAACCAAACGTTTCTGCATCGGTTAAGCGGAGCAGCAAAATTGATTTGCTTTATGTTGCTGTCAGTCATTGTCATGGTGGGGTACGATACCCGTTTTTTACTGTTTATTTCGTTGTTGTCAGTAGTGTTGTTCAAAATGGCAGACATCAAATGGCACCAGATTTCGTTTGTGGTGAAGTTCATTGCCGTCTTTTCGATACTGAACCTAGTGACCGTCTACTTATTCGAACCGGAATACGGTGTTCAACTTTATGGCTCCCGGCATGTGATTTGGGAAGGGATAGGTCGTTACACCTTAACGCAAGAGCAGTTATTCTATGAGTTGAATTTAGTCTTGAAGTACACGGCGACGATTCCCTTGGCGTTGATTTTTATCCTGACGACAAATCCAAGTGAATTTGCGGCCAGTTTAAACAAAATCGGCGTCCATTATAAAATCAGTTATTCGGTAGCATTAGCCTTGCGCTATATTCCAGACATTCAAGAATCGTTTCATCAAATTGGCCAGTCCCAACAAGCACGTGGATTGGAAATGTCTCGCAAAGGTAAAATCAGCGACCGCATTAAAGGGACTGCTGGAATCGTGATGCCGTTGATTTTTTCTAGCCTAGACCGAATCGATACTATCACGAACGCCATGGAGTTGCGGCGTTTTGGAACCAATAAAAAGCGGACTTGGTATGCAGCAAAAGCGTTTAGTCCATCTGATTACTTCACCATACTGGTCGTTGTGTTGATTACCATTGTGGGAATAGGATTATTTGCAGTGAACGAAGGACGTTTCTTTAATCCTTTTGACTAAATTTTGTTTGACAAAAAAAGTTGGGATTGATATAGTAGTTAAAATTAAACGATGATGATAGAAAGATTAAATCGTTATCAGATAACACGGTGAAGAGAAGAGTACATTTCAAGGAAGCTGATAAGAGAGCCTCGGTTGGTGAGAAGAGGCAGCGGAATGGAAATGGAAGATGGTCTTGGAGTGGAACGGTCGAAGGTTCTTGGAACATTAGACACGGCTACGGGTGCACCCGTTACAGTGCCACAGTATCAGTAGGTCGTTGTTTAACCGAACGCACTGGCTAAGGCAGCGACTGTAAAGTTGTTGCAAATCAAGGTGGTAACACGAGAGAAATGAATTTTCCGTCCTTGCACAAAGTTTTTTTGTGCGGGGGCGGATTTTGTTTTACCCAGTATTGAAACGGAGGGATAAGGATATGTCATTAGTTGTGAGAACAGGGCCGCAAGAATATGAATGTAACGTGGGAGTATTGGATTCCTTAATACATAAGTTAGAAGTGCGAGGTATCCGAAAAGCCGTCATCGTTCACGGAACAACCTCTTGGGAAAAAGCGCGCTCGTATGTGGCTGGTTTACTGGAAAGCAATATCGAGTTGGAATTTGTAGCCTTTAATGGAGAATGTACTTATGAAGAAGTCGAACGTATTGCCACAGTTGCCACTCAAATAAAAGCCGACGCTATTATTGGGGTAGGTGGCGGGAAGTTGATGGATACGGTCAAATATGCAGCTGCTAAATCTTCGGGGGTGGAGTCGGTTTTGATCCCAACTTTAGCGAGCAACTGTGCCCCATGGACTCCTTTGAGCGTGATGTATACCGCAGACGGTGTTTGTTTGGGGTTTGATTTGCACACGAAACAAGTGGGAATATTGTTGATTGAACCGAATTTAGTGTTGAATTCACCGGTCAATTATTTTGTGGCAGGAGTAGCGGACACGTTGGCGAAATGGTATGAATCGGACGTCATCTTGTCTCAACCTGAGCACCAAACCAATGCGTTCTTACTGATGGCTCGAGCAGCAGCGTTGAATTGCAAAAACAACATCGTTCAATACGGACAGCAAGCCGTAGCCGATATCGAAGCGCAATCGTTGACGTCGGCGTTTATCCAAGTAGCGGAAACCATTATTGCGGTCAGCGGATTGGTCGGTGGTTTAGGAGACGGCTATGCACGAACAACGATTGGGCACGCGGTTCACGATAAAATCACCGTCTTTCCTGAGATGCACGCGTTTTTGCACGGTGAAAAAGTTGCTTACGGGATATTGGTGCAGTTGGCATTTGAGGGCAAATGGACTGAAATCGACCAGTTGGCTGCTTTCTATGACGGGTTGCATTTGCCGAAGTCGTTAGCGGACTTGCGGCTGAGTTCTTTGACGGATGAGCAACTGGTGGTGTTTGCTGGCGAGGTGGCAGGAGACGAGAACTTAGTGGAATCGGGCTATCCAGCTTCAAAAGAAGAATTGTACCAAGCCATCGTGTCTTTAGAAGAATATGTAGTAGCAAAAGCAATATAAAATGGAGGAATGCAGTGTGGCAACATTTGAACTTTCGGATACGATGAAACGTCTACCGAGACAGTACTTTACTTATTTAGCGGAAAAGACCGACCAGATTAAAGCACAATGGGATGACGTCATTGATTTGGGGATAGGCAATCCGGATTTACCAACACCGAAGTTTATTGTGGATGAATTGAAAGAAGCAGCCGACGATTTGGCGAATGACCGTTATGGTCCGGATCGAGGATTCGATTACTTAAGAGAAGCTGTGGCGGACTATTATTTACGAGAGTATGGAGTAACTCTGGATCCGGAAACGGAAGTCGCTGTTTTGCATGGGTCGAAAGCCGGCATCGTGGAAATTAGCCAATGCTTATTGAATCCAGGAGATACGGTGCTGTTGCCAAATCCGTCTTACCCAGATTATTTATCCGGGATTGCGTTGGCGGCTGCGAAGATTGCTGAATTGCCATTGTTGGCGGAGAATCAGTTCTTGCCGCGGTATGACTTGATGGATGCGGAAACAGCTGCAGCAGCTAAGTTGATGTTTTTGAATTATCCGAATAATCCAACATCTGCTGTAGCATCGGCTGAATTTTTCGCCGAGACGGAGGCTTTTGCGGAAAAGAATCAAGTGTGTGTAGCGCATGATTTTGCTTATGGAACGATTGGGTTTGATGGCGACAAACCATTGAGCTTCTTGCAAACGCCTGGCGCTAAAGAGGTCGGCGTAGAATTTTTCACCTTATCGAAATCACATAACATGGCTGGTTGGCGAATGGGATTTGCAGTGGGGAATGCGTCTGTTATCGAAGGGATCAATTTGATGCAAGACCATACAGGATGCGGTTTTTACGGTGGAATCCAACGCGCAGCAGCGAAAGCCTTAACGGGAGACCAAACGTCTGTAAGAGAATTGACAGCAACCTACGAACGCCGTCGGAACTTGTTTTTGGCAGAGTTGGAAGCGACCGGACTCGAGATCAACAAACCAAAAGGCTCCTTTTACGTCTGGATCAAAGCACCCGGCGAGTTCACCTCAGAAAGCTTCATGGACTTCTTGGCAAATGAAGCCCGAGTACTGGTGGCACCAGGAGACGGATTCGGCACATTAGGGGAAGGGTATGTGCGTATTGGATTGTCGCAATCAGACGAGTTGTTGCTGGAAGCCGCGAAAAGAATCGCGGGTTTGGCGCCGTTTAGCACACCGGTAAGCGACAAAGTGTTGAGTTACTAAAAAATAGGGGGAATAGAAATGCAAAAAAAATGGGGATTACTAACGACTTTAGCCATAGGAGCAGTATTATCAGGATGCGGCGGCGAGAAAGCCGACTCTGCTGAAACAGAAGGATTATTGAGTGATGGCGTGTTGACAGTGGGAGTAACCGCTGGCCCGCACGAAGACATCGTGAATGAAGTGAAAAAATTGGCCGCAGAAGACGGATTGGAAATTAAAGTCGTGTCATTTAGCGACTTTGTGCAGCCAAATACCGCACTGGCGGAAGGTGACTTAGACGTCAACTCCTTCCAAACAGGCATCTTTTTAGACACGGTCGTAGAAGAAAGCGGCTATGACTTAGCCAAAATCGAACCGACAATCACCATTCCGATGGGCATCTATTCTGAAAAGTATGAAGATATCAGTGATATCCAAGAAGGTGACACCATCGGAATCCCGAATTCACCTACTCAAGAAGGACGCGCGCTGCAATTATTTGAAGAAGCCGGCTTGATCACATTGCCAGAGGGCTCTGGCGTAGAAGTGACCACTAGCGATATTGTGGAAAATCCGTTGAACTTAGATTTTGTGACTTCTGAAGCTGCTCAGCTGCCGTCTCAATTACAAGATGTTGGCGCTGCAGGCATCAATTCGAATTTTGTGCTAGATGCAGGCATGAATCCCGAAGAGTATAGTTTATTGATGGAAAATGTGGAGGACTTGGTGCAAGTGAACTACATCGTGTCGCGAACAGAAGACAAAGACGATGAGACTTTAGCTCAGTTCGTGGAGTATTATAAAACGGATGAAATCAAGCAGTTTATCGAAGACGAGTTTAAAGGAGCTTTGGTACCGGCTTGGTAGTTGAGCGTTTAGTAATGTGGAATAGGAAAAGATTTCTTTTTTGTTCTGATGCTACACAATAGTGCTACGCTTAGCAAAAAAGCAGTATTGATATAGTCTCTTGCGTTAGGGAGTACCTGTTTTTCTAGCTAGTATACTTCTTTTTATTTCCTAACTTGATTTGAGCAATCTGCGCAGCAATGGTATTCTTAGTTGTATCAGATTAGGACGAAGGAGAAAAAAAGATGGCTTCAATTAAAGATGTTGCAAAATTAGCTAAGGTATCAGTGGGAAGTGTTTCAAAATATTTGAACGGCGGCAAGCTAAAAGAAAAAACGACGATAGCGATTGAGCAAGCAATCAAATCATTGGATTATGAAAAAAACGCATACGCTACGGGATTAAGGACTAATCGAACTCATACAATAGCTTTAATTATCCCAACTATCTGGCATCCATTTTTTAGTGAATTAGCTTTTTATATTGAAGCAGAGTTGAGGAGCTATCAAACTAAATTAATCTTATGCAATACTCAAAATAATTATGAAAATGAGGTTGCGTATATCTCAATGGCTCGTCAAAATAAAGTTGATGGTTTGATTGCTTTAACTTACAGTAATGTGGATGAATATATTTCTAGTGAGTTGCCGATTGTTAGCATTGACCGCTATTTTTCTGAAAAAATCCCAACGATTATGAGTGATAATTTTGCTGGGGGAGAACTCGCGGCTGAAAAGTTAAAGCAAGCAGGGGCAAATAAATTGGCGTTTATAGGATATGGTTCTATTTATGATAATTCAACAAGAGATCGTTATCGAGGATTTCAAGCTTATTGTCAAACTCATGGACTTGAATCAGAGATCATTTATTATGAAGGGCATCACCGCGAATTTAATGAAAAATTGCCTGAATTCGTGCGAGAGACTATTATAAGTAAAGATGTCAATGGAATTTTTGTGGTAAATGATGAGCAAGCCTTTGAAGTGCTGGCTCTACTTCAGAAAAATAACGTTCGAGTACCTGAAGACATTCAAGTGATTGGCTTTGATGGAAGCCAACAATCTACTAATATTCCATCTGTTCTTTCCAGTATTCGCCAACCGATTCCAGCGATTGCGGCTGAAGCAGTAAAGTGTTTGATCAACATTATTGAAAAAAAAGAAACATCATTAAAAACAATCTTACCGGTAACCTATCAACCTGGTACAACTACTAGGGATTAAAACATTTGTCATAAAACAATGAGTAACTTCAAGATGCAACCCTTTTCTAAAAAGAGTTGACAACTTGAAGTTATATGTTTATATTAAAAATGAAACGTTTCATTTTTAATATAATACGGAGGTGTACCATGAGTAAGTTAGATGTAAAACAAATAACAAAAGAAATCATTGAGGGAGTTGGTGGGAAAGATAATATTGTTTCAGCCGCTCATTGTTCGACTCGATTAAGAATAGTTTTGAAAGAAGACAGTCTAATAGATACAGAAGCTATAGCTGAAATTGATGGTGTTAAAGGTTCTTTCAACAATGGTGGGCAGTTTCAAATTATTTTAGGTACGGGTTTAGTGAATCAAGTCTATCAGGAATTTTTAGCTCAAACTAATTTATCTGAAGTAGATAAAGAAGAATTAAAAGAACTCGCTACGACTAAATTAAATATTGTTCAACGAATATTGAAAGCGTTGGCAGACGTTTTTGTGCCGATCTTGCCAGCTTTAGTAGCTTCAGGATTATTAATGGGTTTAAATAACTTATTAACAGCGGAAGGGTTATTTGTTTCTGGTGAAACGTTAATTGGAGCCTATCCGCAATTTGCGGATTTAGCGGAAATGATAAATATTTTTGCTAATACTGCTTTTGTTTTCTTACCAGTTTTAATTGGTTTTTATGCAGCGAAGATTTTTGGAGGGACACCTGTTTTAGGTGCAGTTATCGGAGCAATTATGATTCACCCAGATTTATTGAACGGTTATGACTATGGACAAGCACTGTTAGATAATGCTGTGCCAGTTTGGAATGTTTTTGGCTTTGAAATCGCTAAAGTCGGTTATCAAGGAACTGTTTTACCAGTCATTGGAGCTGCTTTTGTCTTAGCTAAAACGGAAAAAGTATTACGCAAGTTTGTCCCAATGATGTTAGATAACATTATTACGCCATTAATAGCTGTTTTATTTACAGCCAGCTTTACATTTATAGCTATCGGACCTATCATGCGAGTGGTCGGCGATTGGATGACGAACGGTGTGATGTGGTTATTCTTTGAATTAGGGCCTTTAGGTGGAGCTATCTATGGTGTTGTTTATCCATTACTCGTTATTACGGGCATGCACCATAGTTTGGTTACATCTGAAATGCAAATCTTGGCGAATATCGAAACACTTGGAGGTTCACCTACTTTTGCAGTAGTAGCTGCCTCAAATGTAGCGCAAGGTGCCGCAGCACTAGCTGTTTTTTTCCTGTTCAAAAAAGATGTTAAAATGAAAGCTATTGCTTCAGCAGCTGGAATATCGGCTTTATTAGGGATTACTGAATCAGCTGTCTTTGGAGTTAATTTAAAACTGAAATATCCATTTGTTGCAGCGCTGATTGGGTCCGCAGTTGGATCAGCTTATGCTACTTTGATGGAAGTTCTTTCTTTATCTCAAGGTCCTGCTGGATTACCAGGCGTAATCGTTATACGACCGCAATCAATGGTTCAATATATGGTTTCCTTAGGAATTGCTTTTGCCGTAACCTTTGTTGTCACTATACTATTTGCTAAGATGAGTCGAGATAAAAGTAAAGTAGCTTAAGTTTATTAAAGAAATGAGAAAATGCGAGGTTTTTTAGAATGGAATGGTCAAGAGAAGAACGTTATAAAAGAGTTGAGGATGTTTCTGAGACATATATTTCAGAATTGACAAAAAAAGTCAGCGAAGGTCCCTATCGTCAAAAGTTTCATGTTCAGCCTAAGACAGGATTGTTAAATGATCCTAATGGCTTTAGCTATTATAATGGCCAATACCACCTGTTTTATCAATGGTTCCCTTTAGGGCCAGTTCATGGGGTGAAATTTTGGTATCATGTAGCTTCGGACAATTTGGTTGATTGGCAAGACTTGGGTGTTGCAATGGAACCGGATACAAAATATGATAGCCATGGCGTATTCTCAGGAACTGGATTTGTGAAAAATGATCAGCTTCATTTATTCTATACAGGCAATACTCGAACGGAAGATTGGACACGGATACCTTATCAGTGTCATGCGATAATGGGAAGCGACAATCAAATTAAAAAAGACGCAAAACCATTGATTATAGATTCACCGATAGGATATACAGATAACTTTAGAGACCCTAAAATCATTGAACAGGCAGGGCGCTATTATTGTATTATTGGAGCTGAAACGACAGATCATCAAGGAGCAATCGCTTACTATGTTTCAGAGGATTTAAAAGACTGGAAGTACCAACAAGCAGTAAAATTAAAAGGGAATATAGATTCAAAGAATCAAGGCTTTATGTGGGAATGTCCAGATTATTTTGAATTGGCTGATCAAGGAGTTTTATTATTCTCACCTCAAGGAATGGAGTCCAAGGGTGATAAATATCAAAATATTTATCAATCTGGTTGCTTAGTAGGAGAACCACTTGATTTTGCTACAGGTGAATTTCAGATAACAGAAATGTTTAATGAATTGGATCGCGGTTTTGACTTTTATGCGCCGCAAACAATGACTGATCCACAGGGACGCCAACTATTAGTTGGATGGCTAGGACTTCCGGGTGTAGATTGTGTTACTGATGACTTTGGCTGGGCTCACTGTCTGACGATTCCTCGTGAACTCAGTTTGCGTAATGGAAAACTTTATCAGAAACCAGTTCCAGAACTGGAAGTATTGCGTGGCAAAGAAGTTACTAAAGAAATGAAGCTAGAAAATGAAATGGTAATAGTTTCTGACTTTACAGCTCGTATATATGAACTTAAAGCAACGTTTACAAAGATAAAAGGTTCGCGTGTTGGTGTAGCTTTTCGTATGGGCGCAGAGGAAGCAACTTATTTCTACTATGATCGGTCAGCTAAAAAATTAGTATTTGACCGTAGCCAATCTGGAATTTCTGCTACGAATGATTACGGCACGCTACGAAAATGCGATTTTTCTGAGGAAGAATTGGAGATTCACTTATTTGTGGATGAATCTTCAGTGGAAATTTTTGTGAACGATGGTTTAGAAGTTTTTACAGCCCGTATTTATTCGAAATTAGACCACAATCAAATACAATTTTTTGCAGACGGTCAAGCGTTCATAACAGCAACACAATGGGAAATTTAGCAAAGGAGGCAACCTTATGATGGGACATATATACTGTATTGGTGAAGCTTTAATCGACTTTGTTTGTACTGATTCATTAGGGCTGTTTCATGGAAAACAGTTTGAAAAAAATGCTGGAGGAGCACCGGCCAATGTTTCAGCAGCTATTGCAAAATTAGGAGGAGAAACTAGTTTCTTAGGTCAAGTGGGTAAAGATGATTTTGGAGACCATTTAAAGGATACTCTAGAAAAACATGGTGTTCAGACGCAAGGAGTGATCCAAAAAGGAACAACTACCTTAGCATTTGTAGGGATCGATCAAACTGGAGAAAGAAGTTTTTCGTTTGTTCGTGGCGCGGACGGTAATTACGATTCAGCTAATTTGCCTTTATCTGATCTAGACCAAAAAGATATTGTTCACTTTGGAGCTGCGTTAGGTTTTTCTGGTGGAGCGTTAGAAGATAGTTATTTTTGCTTAAGAGACGAGGCAACTTCCAAAGGAGCATTCATTAGTTTTGACCCGAATTATCGGGATACTTTGATTGCGCCAGATGAGTTAGCAAGTTACTTAGAAAAAGTCCGGTCTTTTATTGCTATAGCAGATTTTGTGAAATTGAGTGAGGAAGAATTAACTTTGATTACTGGTGAAACAGAGGTCAGCCGGGGTGCTCAGAAGATTTGTGCATTAGGTGCCAAATATGTGGCTGTAACTTTAGGAAAATATGGAACTTACTTACAGAATTCAAAGGCCCAGCAAGTAGTGAGTTCGATTGCAATCAAACAAGTGGATTCAACTGGAGCAGGCGATGCTTTTACAGGAGGTCTACTGTATCAAATTCAAAAAGCAGGAACTGCAGAATTAAGCTTTGCTAAACTGTTAGACTTTTTAGAAGTGGCCAATGTGGTTGGAGCGTTAACATGTACAAAATATGGTGCGATTCCAGCCTTGCCGAGTTTAGAAGAAGTAAAGTCGGCTTTAGCAAATTAAAAATATGTATTATGTCTATACTATATATAATCTAATTTAATTATAGAAAATAAATTAAAAATAAGGCTTTGATACTTCTTTTATAGAGAAATCAAAGCCTTATTTTTCTATCTTTAGGGGCAATGATTTTAGTATTATAGAAGTAATTGAAAAATTATTTATTCTTTAGAAATGAGGGTGAAATAAAAATGGTTTCTTCTTAGTCTGCATAAAAAAGACACGTACACTTATAGAAACTTAACACTCTCAAGTAAGATGATGCAGATCCCAATGTGTAACAATTTTATTGGTCAAGCATGACAAAAGCTGTTGCGAAAACGATTTCAGTAAGGGGTTTTTCCATTGTATAATAAAGTCATCAGGAGGAGGATAAAATGTTTTTAGATAAACGTGGTCTAGATATTATGAAAACCTTGATACAGAATCCTCAGATAAAAAGTAAAGATTTGGAATTACTATTATCCTTAACAAGGAGGCAGATAAACTACTCTGTACAGAAAATTAACGACTCTTTGGAAACTCTTCAGTTGCCGAAGATATTAAGAAGCCAAAACGGGCATTTCATTGTGGATAAGCAAATTACCGATTATTTGACCAAGTCTAGTCTTTCAATAGCGACTGAACAAACTTATTATATTCCAACTGAACGAGAGAGAACGCTTTATTTGGTTCTATATTTACTTTCTAAGGCGGAGGATATTTCGCTTACTCATCTCGCAGAAGTACTTGAAGTCAGTAAAAATACGGCTTTAAATGATTTGAAACTGGCTAATGAAACATTAAAAGAATATAATTTAGAAATTTTGTACTCTAGAGTCAATGGATACAACATCATAGGTGAAGAAATTAAGATCCGCAAGTTAATACGCGTAATCATTTCCAAACTTTTGAATGTGTACCAAGGGAATGATTCTATAGCCCGTATTACGGATATCGATATAAATAAAGCGCAGGATGAAATTAAAAGTATCGAACAAAAGCTGAACTTGCATTATACAGATCAAAGTTTTGAAGTAATGTCTTATGTTATTTTACTAAATGAGAGACGTATCGAACAAGGCCACTTGCTAGGACAGAATTTTCATAATGGTCTTTTGGAAATGAACAGAACCAAAGAGTTTCGTATAACGTGCGAATTGTTGGGAAAATACAGTGATTGGCCGCAACAAGAGAAAGAATGGCTTGTACTTCAGTTTCTTACTGCAAGTCTTCAATACACCAATGTTGAAGAAATGGAAGACGATACGTTAGTGGCTGCAATTACTGATATGGTCAGGCTGTTCGAAGAAAAATCTTATATCACGATAGAGGATAAAAAAACTTTCATCAATAAACTCTTACTTCATTTGAGACCTGCTTATTATCGATTAAAGTATCACTTAACATTCGATTCAGATACTTATCATCATTTTATTGAAGGAAATGAAAGTTATTCATTATTGTTCAATTTAGTCAAAGAAGTAGTCATTCCTATAGAAAAGTTGATCCATGAGAAGATACCTAAAAACGAACTCAGCTTAATTTCATTCTTTTTTGGCGCCGAATTGATGAGACAGGGAATTACTTTAGATAATAAAATATATGCATTAGTTGTTTGTACAAATGGTATATCCATTTCCAAAATCTTAAGACTGACATTAAGCAAACTCTTTCCAAACTTTGTATTCTTGCCGGCTTTGTCTACTCGAGAATTCAGAAAATACCAAAAGAAATATGACATTGTGTTTACTACAGTCCCTATAAATTCTGATAAGCCAGTCTTTTTAGTAAATGCTTTAATGACGGATGCTGAGAAGAACAGTTTAAGTCATCAAGTACTAAAGGAATTAGGTTTAAAGGATAATCAATTTTCTATTGAAGAAGTTATGAAAGTTGTTAAAAATCATACTACAGTGACCGATGAAGAAGCATTAAGAAAAGCTTTAGAGAAAATGATTACTCATCAGATCCAAACAGAAAACGGTCGAAATAATATAGATGCAACACTACCAAATTTAGAACAGTATTTCTCAGACGATGTGATTCAAATTGTAGATCAAGTAGCAGATTGGAAAGAAGCTATTCGAATAGCTTGTCAGCCTTTATTAGACAAAAATGCAATAACGACAGATTATATAGACGCTTTGATTGAGCAAAATGATACCAGTGAAACATATAGTTTTTTAGGAAATGAAATGGCTATACCTCATGCGGCTACTGAACAAGGTGTCATTTCTGACAGTTTTGCAATGTTGATATTAAAGCAGCCGGTTTTGTTCAAAAACAATAAAAAAGTGAGTATCATTACTCCATTAGCGATATATAATCAAACACTTCATTTGAAAGCGGTTAATCAATTGGCTAATTTAGCTGAAGATAACGAAAGAATAGCTCAATTATTGTCTGCAAAGGACTCAGTTGAAGCCTTACAAGTCATAAAAAATGAAAGTCAGGAGACGATAGCATGAACAAAAAGACATTTCCTAAAGTAACAATTATTATGCGAGGCTACAATTATCAACAAGTAAATTTGATTATGGAAACTCTCGAAGGTAAAGAAGAGCAATTTGCCATTGAAATTACATTAAACTCTCCTGATGTTTTCGAAACGCTTCAAAAAATCATTAAACAATATGGAGAGAAATTCTGGATAGGTGCAGGAACAGTACTGAATTTACAAAATGCTAAAGATGCAGTAGAAGCTGGAGCGCAATTTATCTTGTCGCCAGTCATGTTGTCTAAGGAAGTTTTGGATTACTGTAAACAGAAAAATGTTATGAGTGTTCCAGCTGGAATGACACCAACAGAAGTGTACACGTTATTTCAAAATGGAGCAGATGTCGTCAAGTTATTTCCAGCGACCTCTCTAGATAGAGGCCACTTTAAAGCAATGCAGGGACCGTTAGGAGAGCTTTCTTTGATGGCAGTTGGAGGAATAAATGCTGGAAACGCAAATGATTTTTTAAATAAAGGCGCAAGTTATGTGGGAATTGGATCTGGAATCTTTGAAAAAGAGGATGTCTTAAACAATGATAAAGAAGCAGTGAAGAAATCTCTAGCAGTATTTGAAGAGACAGTATTCGGTACTACAAAGGAGGTTGCGCGATGAGTTTAGATTTAGACTTTAGCGAAAAAAATATATTTATTGACTTAGAATTTGAAAAGAAAGAAGATGTTTTGATATTTCTCACTGAAGAATTAACAAAACAAGGATATGTTCAAGCAGCCTTTAAGGAAGCTGTATTGGAAAGAGAAAAAGTATACCCGACAGGACTGCCGTCGCTTGGTGCAAAAATTGCGATACCTCATGCCAATCACGACTTAGTAAATAAAACAACCATAGCTATGGCAGTGCTGAATAAACCAGTGACCTTTTTTTCAATGGAAGATGTTGAAGCGCCATTAGATATTGAAATTGTCATTATGCTGGCAATTAGCGAGCCTCATGGACAAATTGAAATGCTGCAACGAGTAGTATCGATTATTCAAGACGAAGAATTAACACGAAAAATTGTAGACAGTAAATCAAAAACAGACATATTAGACATGCTAAAACCATATTTTTACGAAACTCAAAACCAATAAAAAAGGGGATTTTAATTATGAAAAGAATATTAGTAGCTTGTGGAAATGGAATTGCAACATCAACAGTGGTAGCGTCAAAAATTAGAGATTATGTAGAAGAAAAAGGAATAAGTGCCACAACAACACAATGTAAATTAATGGAAGTTCCTGGAAAAGCTGAGGATTATGATTTGGTCGTTACAACTGGACAATTTGATGGGAAATCAGGCACACCAGTTGTCAGAGCGTTATCTTTATTAACAGGTATCGGACAAGAAGAAACGTTAGAAGAAATAGTAGGGCATTTAAAATAATTATATATAAAGGAGAACAATATTATGTGGAATGCAGTTATGGCAGGGTTTAATTGGCTCATAGAAGCAGGGGCAACAGTGATGTTGCCAGTTATCATTACTATAATTGGGTTGATATTTGGACTCAAGCTGTCAAAAGCCTTTAAGTCTGGATTAACACTAGGGATTGGATTTGCAGGAATTCGTCTTATCTTAGATTATATGACGGCCAATATTGGACCAGCTGCTAAAGCAATGGTTGAAAATATCGGAGTAGAGCTAGATGTTCTGGATGTCGGCTGGGGATCGATTGCAGCAGTTACTTGGTCATCACCGATTATTGCAATTTTAATTTTTGGTATTTTAGCAACAAACATTATTATGTTGATTTTTAAATGGACCGATACATTGGATGTTGATATTTGGAATTATCATCATATGGCGATTGTTGGTATCATGGTTCACTTTGTTACAGGAAATGTACTGTTAGGTATTGGTGCATCAGTGGTTATGGCTATCACAACATTCAAAATTGCTGATTGGTCACAACCGATGATTGAGAAATTCTTTGGAATTCCAGGAGTTTCACTACCTACAGTTTCAGCAACATCATCCCTCTTGATTGCATGGCCGTTGAACTGGTTGTTAGATCGAATTCCAGGGATGAACAAAATCAATTTTTCATTAAAAGATACACAAAAATATTTAGGTTTCTTCGGAGATCAAATGATTATGGGTCTTATCTTAGGTTCTGGAATTGGAGTACTTGCTGGATATGACTTAACGTCGATTCTTCAATTAGGTGTAAGTATGTCGGCTGTTTTAGTATTGATTCCTAAAATGACTTCAATGTTTATGGAAGGGTTGATGCCAATTTCAGATGCCGCTCAAAAATGGAGCCAAAAGAAATTTAAAGACAGAAAATTATTTATTGGTTTAGATGCAGCTGTTGTTGTAGGAAATCAAGATGTTATTACCACAGCTTTAATTATTATTCCTCTAACAATTGCATTAGCTGTTATGTTACCAGGAAATCGAATGTTACCGTTTGCTGACTTAGCTGTTATTCCTTTCCGTGTAGCATTAGTTGTTGCATTGACTAAAGGAAATCTATTTAAAAATTTAATCATTGGTTTAGCAACTACTGCTGCTTTACTATATGCAGGTTCTATTACAGCTCCAGCTTTAACAGCTATAGCTGAAAATGTAGGTATCGATATTGCTATTGCAGGAGGAGCGCTACTGATTTCTTCATTTGCGGCAACTAGTTTGACGCATAGCTTCTTAGTATTCTTGGCTTTTACAGGAAATCTATTCTTCACTATGCCGGTTATGATTGTTGTCATTGCTGTTACATGGTATTTCTTTGAAGTCATTAAACCTAGAAAAGCAGCTACTAAATTAGCTGAAAATTCAGTAGATAAACCTATTGAACAGACCAATTAGTTTATCACATGTAAAGACAATTTATATAGGAGGCTGAGCATGAAAATTTCAGATGTAACAGTTTATAAAATTAAGCCAAGATGGATTTTTATTAAAATCAGTACGGATGAAGGTATTGATGGTTGGGGAGAAATGATTTCGGGAACAAAGACTGAAACAGTTGTCGCTGGTGCCTACGAAATGGGAAAACGCATAATAGGTCGTAATCCATTTGAAATTGAACGCATTTGGCAAGAATTGCACCGCTCATTTTTCCGAGGTGGTCCCATCAACAGTACGATTGTATCTGGAATTGAGATGGCACTTTGGGATATTAAAGGGAAGTATTTTAATACACCAGTGTATGAACTTCTTGGAGGAGCTGCACGGGATAAAATCAAAGTTTATTCTTGGATTGGCGGGGACAGACCTAATGAAGTGGTAGAACAAGCTTTGGATAGAAAAAATAGAGGGTTTAATGCGATTAAGATGAATGGAACAGAAGAGTTGCATTACATTGATTCGTTTAAAAAAATTCAATCTGTTATAGACAGAGTAGGCTCAATTAGAGACGAGCTTGGTTTTGATATGGAAATAGCTGTTGATTTCCATGGACGTGTACACAAACCTATGGCTAAAGTTTTAGCGAAGGAACTTGAGCAATTTAAACCGATGTTCTTAGAAGAAGTGGTACTTCCCGAAAATGAGGAAGCTTTTGCTGAAGTTGCTCAACACGTAGCTACACCGCTAGCCACAGGAGAAAGATTAAATTCAAGATGGCAATTTAAGAACATTTTCAAAGCGGGCGTCATTGATATTATTCAACCCGATGTTGCTCTTGTTGGAGGAATTCTAGAGACAAGAAAAATTGCAGCTATGGCTGAGGCTTATGATATGGCAGTTGCTCCACATGCACCCTATGGACCGATTGCTTTAGCAGCAACGTTGCAAGTAGATGCATGTACACCTAACGTATTTATCCAAGAACAAAGCTTAGGAATTCATTACAACAAAGGGTTCGATTTATTGGATTTTGTGAAGAATAAGGAAGTCTTCCAATACAAAGATGGATTTGTTGATTTGCCAAGTAAACCAGGGCTAGGACTTGAATTAAATGAAGATTTGATTCATGATATTTCTCAAGAAGGATTAGTATGGACCAATCCTCAATGGAAAAATTATGATGGGACAATTGCGGAATGGTAAAAATTGGTGGCATCTAACAAGTTTTTGAAATTATCCTAATAGAAAATAAGAATTCTTAGTTCCCAAAATCTGGGGATTAAGAATTCTTATTTTTTATTGCTACCTTTTTATTTTTTGAAATTTAAACTTTGTACAGTGAGCATTATTAATACCAATCAAACTCTTCTTTAATCTTTAAATCTAAATCTATATTTTTCTTCTGACATTCATCTAAAAAATAATTTTTTTTTGAAAAAGAATCAACCTTCTGAGCTTCTTTATCTACAATAAAATATTCGTATTCTTTAAAAAAGAAACTATCATTATTTTTAGTAACCGATTGAACAATAATATAATTGTCGTTATAATTTAATTTTTCTACATATTCAATTAAAGTTATTGGGTTTTCTCCTTCTTCAACAAACCACAAATATGAAGTCGTGGCACTAGTTGTTACGATACGATAATGATTATCAATTTTTATTGTATGCCCAGCTGCACTTGCAGTCGGAGATCGATATATACTATCTGGTGGAAAAAATCGTGGAGAAACCCATTTATATCCAAGAAATAGAATGATACTTCCGCTAACAATAGTTAGAATAGTACCTACGATAATTAGTTTTTTTTTCATCACAATTCACTCCTAAATCAATTTTAACCCAATTACATTGTGTATGATATAGAAATATTAAACGGTTTAATTAATCCCAAAGTCTGCTTTGTAAGACAATAATTATTTCTAGACCCAACAACAAAATCATAGCAATAAGACTAATTACAGCTTCACTCATCATTGTATCATAACTTTTTAAAGTAGAACCTTTTTCTATAATGTAAGAGTCAATTATAGAATCAATATACGATTTGTTCTCACTATCTAAACTAAGTGCTTTATTAAGTAAAGCATTATTTTCTAAACTAATTACTGACTCATTCTCTGAATTTGTTTTTTTAAAATAGTTTTTCTTCAGCGTTAACATATTGGCTGAATAAATAAAATACACTCAAAGCAATAGTGATATTCTCCCTCTATACTAGACTGTTAATAAACAAAAACTGTTTACTCTAAGGGGAGTTCTTTTGTTTACTCAGATGACACTTAAAGATAATTTGATATACCAAATTATTTAATATATGTATATTTGTATTGACAACAAAAATAAAAACGCTTACAATAAACTCATAAAAAAGAGGAGGTATTTGCATGGGCAAGAAACTGAGAGACGATTTTTTATGGGGGAATTCGGTATCGAGTATGCAGACTGAAGGAGCTTGGAATGAAGGTGGAAAAGGAAAATCCGTTTATGATATACGTGAAGCTTCGGAATTTGCTTCTGACTGGAAGGTGGCAACAGACAGCTACCACCGTTACGAAGAAGACTTCGATTGGATGAACGAGTTGGGCATGAACTGCTACCGATTCCAGATTTCTTGGTCGCGTGTGTTTCCCAATGGGGATGGCGAAATCAATGAAGAGGGTGTAGCCTTTTATGAACGCTTTATTGATGCATTGCTCGAAAGAGGCATTGAGCCGATGATTTGCTTGTACCATTTTGATATGCCGCTTCATTTAGCAGAATCGTATAACGGATTTTTATCTCGTGAAGTTGTGGATGCATTTGTCCGTTATGGGAAAGCTATGGTAGACCGTTTTAAAGGGAAAGTGAAATACTGGATCACCTTCAATGAGCAAAATATTTTTGGTTTTTCTGGCGCGTTTCCTATCGGCGGAGTAATGACAGGGGAGAATACTGAAAAAGAGTTGTATCAATTGCAGCACAATACCATGATGGCACATGCTGAGATAGCCAATTACATTCACGAAACAGCTCCAGGTTGTGAAATTGGCGGAATGGTCGCTTACTCAAAAGTCTATCCAGCCACACCTAAACCCGAAGATGTTTTCGCGGCTCAAAAATTGGATGATTTCTTCAATCAATTTTTCTTAGAAGTCTTTACTTATGGCAAATACCCTGCCTTTATGACGACGTATCTAGAAAATCATGACTTAACTCCTGAAATGAGAGAAGATGACTTGGAAGTACTAGCGAAGTTGACGAGTGACTGGTTGTCATTCAGTTACTACGCCAGCCATGTGGTCAGTGCAGAAAATATCACGGAGACAACGCCTGTTTACCGTTATTTGGAAGTAGGGAAAATAGCGAACGCTTATTTAGAAGCTACAGAATGGGATTGGCAAATCGATCCGCTTGGTTTCCGTTCGATATTACTGGATATGCATAGCCGCTATCATTTGCCCATATTCCCAATTGAAAATGGGATCGGTGTAATCGAAGAGTTGCCTGAAGAAGGACTTATCCAAGATGATTACCGAATTTCTTACCACAGAGACCATCTTCAAGCGATGAAAGATGCTATTTTCCTAGACGGTGTAGACTGTATCGGTTACCTCGGATGGGGCTTGATCGATATTCTCAGTTCCCAAGGGGATATGCGCAAACGATACGGTGTGGTTTACGTCAATCGTGAGAACCACGACTTGAAAGACTTAAAGCGGGTTCCGAAGAAAAGTTTTGCTTGGCTTCAACAAGTGATTCAAAGCAATGGCGAAAACTTAGGCTAGAGACTGAAATGGAGGAAGATCGATGGCTCAAACTACAAAAAAAGGTTCGAACTTTTTAGATAAATTTGCTGAATTTGCTGCAAAATTAGGAAACCAAGTTCATTTACGCTCATTGCGTGATGCTTTTGCTGTATTGATGCCGCTATTCATTCTAGCTGGGGTAGCCGTTCTGATTAACAATGTTGTCTTTCCTTGGGTCTTTGAAGGGAGTACCTTGGAAAGTGCACAGATTTGGGGAACAGTTATTATCAATGGAACATTGAATATTGCTGGGTTATTGATTGCACCCATGATCGGGTACAACTTATCTGTGAACAAAGGCTTTATGAATCCGATTGCTTCCGCGGCAGTTGGGATTGCTTCTCTGGTTATCATGATGCCTGTAAATCTTTTCGTTACACCGGTGGGCTCAGAAGAACAAATACTCACTTCAGGCGTCATGACCTATGGAAATCTGGGTACGACGGGGATGTTCGCAGGAATTATTATTGGTTTAGCTGCCACAGAATTGTTTATCAGACTGTCCAATATTAAAAGATTGCAGATCAATCTAGGTGAAAATGTGCCGCCTCAAGTAGGAAAATCGTTTAGTACTATGATTCCTGTTATTTTAGTGCTTTCGTTGTTTGGTATCGTGGCATTGGTTTTACATGTATTCTTTGACACTGACCTGATCAACTTGATCTCAGTAGCTATTCAAGAACCATTGAGAGCTGTTAACACGAGCTTGTTGGGGACATTGTTGATTTACAGCACTGGAAATTTCTTGTTTACCTTGGGGATTCACCAAAGCGTAATCAACGGAACCCTGCTAGATCCCTTACTGCTGACAAATATGAATGAAAACACGTTAGCTTTCGCAAATGGAGAAGAAATTCCAAATATCATGACTAGCGCCTTTGTTCCTACATTTGGAATGATCGGAGGGACAGGGAGTACACTCTGCCTGCTGATCGCTATTTTCATCTTTAGTAAGCAAAAAGCCCCTAAAGATTTGGGTAAACTAGCGCTGGCGCCTGGGGTGTTCAATATTAATGAACCTGTCATTTTCGGTTATCCGATCGTCTTTAATTTGCCGATGATGATTCCTTTCGTATTGCAGCCGGCTATTGGGATTGTGATTGGTTATTTAGCGACATCTTGGGGATGGATGAATTATACAGTGGCCAATATTCCTTGGACGACACCGCCTCTTCTGAGTGCTTTTCTGGCAACTGCGGGAGATTGGCGAGCCATTGTGGTACAACTTATTATTATCGTAATAGGAGTAGCGTTGTATTTGCCATTTATGAAAATCAGTGAACGTTCCGCACAGATTGCTGCAGAGAAAAATACCTGATTTTTTGACAAATTGAATAAAAGACAAAAAGGCTGTGACTCGTCTCTCAGTCTTTTTATCTATAACATCTAGTTTTACTGGTTCTTCAACTTTTTATGTTGGCGAATAAAAACGAACTGCCTCTTAATTCTAAACCTTATAGAAACTTCTGCAGGAGTATGGGATACGTGTAGAGTCATGAGACTTAACCATGATGAGAAAGAATTGACGTTTGATCATCAATGATGTGTTCTGAATGATGAAGTTAGGAGCTTTATCATCAATAAGCCAGCCTGAACAATGAAACTAGGGTATTAACATCAATTAATCCGTCTGAATGATGAAGAACAGTTTTACTTTTGTGAGGTGTTTCGTATAATTTAAATAGCAGATAAAGAGGAGATAGAACCATGCATAAATACGAACAGGTTGCTCAAGCGATACGAGATAGGATCCAAAATGGGACATACACACTAAAGAGTGCTTTGCCCGATCAAATGCAGTTGTGTAAAGAATTTGGGGCGAGCCGGATAACGATTAAGCGCGCCTTGAACTTGTTGATTGAGGAAGGTTATCTTTACAGCAGACAAGGCTCTGGGACCTACGTAATGAAAAATGCACTTGCTAAGAATGAGCTGGATTCCCGGTTTGATGTGTACACGGGCTTAACAGACCAACTTTCTGACCAAATCGTTACAAGTAAAGTGATTCAATTTGTCATTCGCAATCCTGCAGAAGATGAAGCAGACAAATTGTTGTTGACGGAAGAAGATTTCATTTATGATATTCAGCGGGTGCGATACGTAGACGGTGAAGAGTACTTGATCGAACACACTCTCATGCCTGTGGAAGTTATTCCGGATGTGACGAAGAAAGTCCTTGCCGGTTCGATTTATAGTTACATTCAACATACGCTGGGATTGAAGATAGGTGGATTGAACAGACGTATAACGGCTGAAAGACCGGATGAATTGGATCAAGAGTACCTATTTTGTACAAAGGAAGATCCTGTTTTACAGGTGGAACAAGTGGTTCATTTGATAGATGGAACGCCTTTTGAATATTCAAGGACCCGGCATCGTTTCGACAAAGGCGGGGTCAATGTCGTAAAAAATTATGGTGAGCATAGTTGAAGATAAAAAATTGCCGCTCGGTACTTATTCATTTAGGTAGCGGGCGGCAGTTTTTTTATTTCGCACGGGATTGTGTTAGTTGGATCATCGTATTATTGAACTCTTTTTGGAAATAAGTGACATTGCTTTCCTTATTGACGATCAAGCTGATGTAAAATTTTGGTGCATCTTCAATAGGGATTTTGACGAGATCGTAGTGGTCTTTTACCAAGATGTCAATCATGAAGGCAACCATGTTGGTAGAAGAAGCAATCGACAAGGCCGTTTGAATTTCTTTGGTAAAAAGGGTTTTTGGTTGTTTGATCAGATGAGTTTTAGCCCATTGTTCAAATACACGTTGATGAGTGTAACCTTGCGCCAAGGAAATAAAGACTTCTTGCTGGACATCTTCCACACGGACGAACTCTCTTGCAGCTAAAGGGTTATCAGGAGATGCCCAAAGAGCCAAATCTTGTGTCACTAAAGGAATCTGTATCAGGTTTTTGTCCTTGAATACAGACTGATCACTTCCAATGATCGCCAAAGGAACTTGTCCACTGCTCACTAGGTCAAGCATGACATCTGAACTTTCTTCTTCAATCAGCTTTAAAGAATTGGTGAATTTGCCTAAATGAGGCATCAGTTTGGACATAAAGTGGCCGCCGATCGTGGGCAGGAAACCGAAGTAGACAACTTGATTCTTTAAATCATGGATTTCTTCTTTAGCTGTATCAATAGTATTTAAAATTTGCTGGGAGTGTTTGAGCAGTATTTCACCAGTCTCGGTCAAATGCAAGTTCTTGTGAAGTCTTTTCCTATCAATCAGAGTAGTATCCAGCTCTTTTTCGAGACGTTTCAAAGACATGGAAATAGACGGTTGAGAGATATAGAAATGTTCGGCGGTAGCAGTGAAATTTAGTGTTTTTGCTAAATGGTTAAAATAGACTAAATCTTGTAAATTCATATAAGGCTCCTTCGAAAGATTGTGAAAACACAAACATAAACAAAAGATATGATAGTGTTTATTTTCATAAATAATGTTTATAGTACCATAAAAAAACAGTATTTTCGAACTAAATGATAGCATGATATACTATACATCTTGAAGCGTTTACAAAACGCTGGTGGAAGGTGTGGTCTTTTGAAAATAATCAAACAGCTCTTTTGGATTTTTTTATTCTCTTTTATAGGGGAAATTATTTCCGCTTTGATCGCTTCATTTATAGCAATACCCGGTAGCGTTATCGGGATGATCTTGCTGTTCTTAGCGCTGCAATTTAACTGGGTTCGCGTTGAGCAAGTAGATGAGGTCGGTACATGGCTGACAGATAATATGGGGATTTTCTTCGTCCCAGCAGGTGTGGGGCTGATGTCAAACTTTGGTGTCTTAGCAAATACTTGGTGGCAACTACTGATCATTATGGCAGTAACGACTATTTTGATGATGGGATTTGTTGGCAAAATAGTACAAAGTGTCAAAGGTATAGTGAAGAAAAATAAATTAGTTGAGAAAGGAGAAGATTCGCATGCTTGAGAGTATTTTAAATAATCCAATGTTGTGGATCACAATAACTATTGGCCTATATCTAATAGCTGGGAAATTAAAAGCCAAATGGCCTAAGAATCCTTTGTTTACTCCGTTGGTATTTGCGATCATTGTCATTATTTTATTCTTGCTCGCAACAGATATCCCGTTAGAGACTTATAATACTGGCGGACGCTTCTTCAGTTTATTTGTAACTCCAGCTACAGTGGCTTTGTCTATTAAGCTGAAAAAGAATCTTGTATACTTAAAGAAATATTATGCAGCAATTTTATCGGGAATCGTTTCCGGAGTGATTTTCCATACGGTTATGATTTATTCTTTTGCATTGTTGTTCAAATTTGATCGGAATATGGTGGCAACTTTGCTGCCTAAATCGATTACTACAGCAATCGCAGTCGGTGTTTCTGACTCCTTAGGGGGTATTGTTTCTTTAACGGTTGCGGTAGTTGTGTTCACCGGAGTTATTGGAGCGGTCGTTGGTCAAACGGTCTTCAAGATCTTCAAAATTGACGATCCAGTGGCGCAAGGGGTGGCTCTTGGAAGTTCTTCTCACGCTATGGGAACAACAAAAGCGATCGAGTTAGGTGATGTCCAAGGCGCAATGTCAGGTTTATCGATTGTGGTTACCGGAATCATAGTGGTTATTCTAGCTCCGCTAACAGTACCGATCACAAATTTATTATTTTAATTTAATTTAGGTTATACTCTTAAAAAACAATACTCAAAAAGGATGGTTGAAAAATTATGGCTGAACAAACAATTAAATATGACGCACCAACAGTAGAACAAGAAATCGATGTTGTCAGCACGTATCGTTTAGAAGATGAAGCTCGTGCTGTAGTTCCTAAAGGTGGATTTGATTACATCTCAGGTGCTTCAGGAGAAGAATACACGCTAAAACAAAACAATGAATCATGGAAACGCAAAGGGATTTTACCTCGTGTACTAGCAGATGTAGAAAATCCAGATACATCAACGTCTATTTTGGGGCACGATATCAAAGTACCATTCATTATGGCGCCAATCGCAGCTCATGGGTTGGCTCATGAAACAAAAGAAGCGGGAACAGCTAGAGGGATTTCTGAATTTGGCGGAACAATTATGTCAATCAGTGCTTATTCTGGGGCTACATTTGAAGAAATCGAAAAAGGATTGAATGGCAACCCGCGTTGGTTCCAAATCTACATGAGTAAAGATGATGACATGAATAAAAATATTTTGGATGAAGCAAAAGCGGATGGCGCTACAGCTATCATTTTAACGGCTGATGCTACTTTAAGTGGTAACCGCGAAAAAGATATGCTGAATAAATTCGTGTATCCGTTTGGTATGCCGATTGTGTCTCGTTACTTGACTGGATCAGGTAAAAACATGTCTCTAAACAACATTTATGCTCAATCGAAACAAAAAATCTGTCCCGAAGATGTTAAATTCATCTCTGAATATTCAGGATTGCCAGTTTTTGTTAAAGGGATTCAAACTCCTGAAGATGCTGTATTAGCTATTGGTGCCGGAGCAGCTGGTGTTTGGGTTTCCAACCATGGAGGCCGTCAATTAGATGAAGCTCCTGGTTCATTTGATACATTGGAAGAGATTTCTAAGGCTGTTGCTGGTCGCGTTCCGATTGTATTTGATAGTGGAGTTCGTCGTGGAGAACACATCTTTAAAGCATTGGCAAGCGGTGCAGACATCGTTGCTGTAGGTCGTCCAGTATTATATGGACTAGCTTTAGGCGGTTGGAAAGGTGTTAAATCTGTGTTAGACTACTTTGAAAAAGATTTGCAACGTGTGATGCAATTAGCAGGAACGCAAACGATCGAAGACGTGAAGAATGCTCGTTTGTTTGATATGAAATACTAATTTAGAATGAATTTGAAACAGCGCAAGCGCCCCTTATTAGGTGCTTGCGCTGTTTTTGATAGATTAATTTCCGCGTAGGCGAAAAGATTCTTTAATGAAAGGCTGCAGAGTAGTGCTATTTTATAATTAGGACTGTTTTTCTTAGTAAATTGTAAGATATAGACGTTCTGCTTCACAATTTGGCAGAAGAAAGCGAGGTGATTATTAGGTAGAGAGGTTCTATCTAACGATTGGTAGGATTGAAGGGCGTATATCAGTAAATAGAGAGCCGTTACCTAATGATTCTAGAGAAAAATACGTTTGTTTTATGAACTAGATGTCTCATACTTCATAATTGCAGCTGAATCAGATCGAGAAGTGTGAAGTAGGTCGTCAAGTAATGAAGAACTTTTCATTAGGAGAGTTTTCGCTCAAGCGAAAAGCTGCTTTGTGGAAGTGATTGACCGGATAGCTCATAATTAGGAACTTTATTAAAGACGAATGGTGAGCTATAGACGCTCTACTTCCTGATTTGCGAGAAATAAGTGGGTCAATGATTAGGTAGAGGGGTGCTACTTCATAATTAGCAAGATAAAAAGTTGTTAATCATAATCTAGAGGAGCGCTACCGAAGCATTTCATAGAAAAACACGAGTCTTTTATGAGGTAGAGGAGTTATAGCTCACAAATGACAAGAAAAAATGGCTTGAATGATTAGGTAGCGTTGGTCTATCTAATCATTCAAGCTGAAAATTAGTCTAGATTAGTAGATAGCAGCAGTTTACCTAACAATTACAGCTAAACTAGATTGAGAAGTGTGAAATAGCTTGTCAGATAAGCAAAAATTTTTAGCGATTAAAAAATACTCCTTAAAAATGCGTATATGGATTTATGAAGTGAAAAAGAGGAGTGATAGGATGATCGTTAAAGAAAGGGAGACCCCTCATCGTCTATTAGTGATGAGATCTCTGGCAAATCGGATGATTTTATCTCGGGATGACCGCAATAAGTACAGCAATTGGGAAAAAGGCGATGAAGGAGAAATCACCTTTATTTCATTAACGACGACACGATTAACACGCGACTGTTTAATTTTGAATGACCTATATTTAGAAGTAAAAGGAAAAAGTTGTCAAATAGACAATTTAGTGATTACGGCAAAAGGACTATCTATACACGAAGTGAAAAATTTTGCAGGCGAGTATTATTACCAAAACGACAAAATGTATCATGGACGATATGAAAAAGAGGTGTACGACCCGACTTACCAAATCCGGAATGCAGAATCTGTCTTGCGTCAATTACTGGATCAGATGGGATATCATTTTGCAATCCAAAAGTATATCGTCTTTGTAAATCCAAATTTTACCTTATTTGGAGCGCCGAGAAATAGCGGGTTGATCTTACCGAGTATGATAGATGCTCATTTTACAACGTTAAATGAAATAACGGGTCATTTGAATCCACACCATCATCAATTTGCTGAGGAGATCAAAGAGCTGCACAAAGTAGATTTTTCTTTGCGAAATGTGCCTTATTATGATGACAACCTTTTGAAAAAAGGGGTGACTTGTGTTCAATGCGGTAAGTTCATAAACCAATTTACTAAAAAAAGAAGTTGTGTGTGTAGTCATTGCGGCAAAGAAGAATTGGTGTCACATGCTATCATTCGTCTCGCAAAAGAATGTAGGCTGCTGTTTCCTGATCAAAAGATCACTGTTTCTGTTCTTCTCAAATGGTGCGACTTTCAGTTATCTGCTAGCAGAATCAGGTATGCTTTAAACAAGCATTTAAAAGCTGAAGGTACTGGCAGATGGCGATGTTACAAATAATAAAAAATCAGTTGATTATTCGCCATGAACAGCTAAAATAAAAAGAAACAGAAAGGATGATCGTTATGCCATTTGTACATGTTGAATTAGTTGAAGGACGGACTGCAGAACAAAAAGCAGGTCTAGTCAAAGATATCACAGAAGCAATAGTAAAAAATGCTGAAGTGCCAGCAGATCGCGTGCACGTTATTATTGAAGAGATGAAAAAGACCGATTACGCTGTCGGCGGCAAATTATTAAGTTAGACAAATAGAAAAAGGTGCAGCCCTCAATGTGGAGGCTGCACCTTTTTTTATACCGTTTTCCTGCGTTTATAAAAGTAAACAGGCAATCCGATAATGGTCAAGAAAATTCCTAATGCGGTGTTTGTAGGCTGTGTCAATAAAGTATTCACAACTATGAAACAGCCTCCAATGATAGCAATCAGAGGAATTACAGGATAAAAAGGGACTTTATAAGGGCGCACAAGTTCTGGTTCTTTTTTGCGCAAGATAAACACAGCGACAAAGACCAACGTGTAGAAAATCCAAATTACGAAGACCAGCAAATCCGTCAGCTGGTTGTATTGACCGGTAAAAATCATTACGATAGCGATCAACAAAAGTAAGAGAGCACTGTTGGCTGGAACCTGCTGGCTGTTTAACTTTTTCAACCGGTTGCTGAAAGGCAATTCATTGTTTAAAGCCATGGCATAAGGAACACGAATCCCCGTCATCGTGTAGCCGTTGATCGTCCCAAAAACAGAAATTAAAATACCGATTGTCACCAGTTTCCCTCCAGAATTTCCAAACAGCAAATGAGCCACTTCTGCGGCAGGTATCGGCGTAGCCCCGAGTGCAGCAGCCGGCATCACTTGCAGATAAGCCAAATTGATCAATACATAAATCCCCATCACGGCTGTTAATCCAGCTACGATAGCTTTTGGCAAATCTTTTTTAGGGTCTTTCATTTCGCCGGCAATCGTACCAACGTTGATCCACCCGTCATAGGCAAATAATGTCGCGACCAATCCTGTACCTAATTTGGAAATCGTGGAGGTAGGAGTCATAAAGTCAGGCAGTAATTGGAACTGAACATCTCCTTGATGCAGCAGACCAAACACAATGATCACAAAAAGCGGGACCATCTTTGCTACTGTCGCTATGGATTGCAGGCGACCAGCTTTTTGAGTTCCCATCAAATTAGTCAGTATGATGGCACAAGCTGCCGTAATCGCGATAGGAATCACGTATGACTGTGTCAATCCCAACAAATTGACTGCTTGTGTCGCGAAAATAATTGATAAGGCAGCGATATTGGCTGGAAAATAAACAATTGTCTGTGCCCATCCTAAGAGGTAACTGATCAAAGGACCATAGGCACGGCGTAAGTAAACTACCATCCCACCCGTTTCCGGAATAGCAGCGGACAATTCTGCTGTTGTCAGTCCGCCGCAAATAGTGATTAACCCCCCTAAGACCCAAGCTGCCAGACCTAGCCCCGCCGTTTCAGTAGCTAAATAAACAGCTTCCGGTTTGAAAAACACTCCTGAACCGATGACGGTTCCCATGACAATAGTTAATGCTGTAAAAAAGGATATTTCTTTTTTTAAACCTTTAGTGGTTTCTTTCATAAAGCTCTCCGCCTTTATCTTGTGGTATCAAAGTTCTAATTCAACTCAGTAATGGCAACGCGTCTATTTAAACTAGCACCCCGTTTTTGCCTTTTCCTATTGTACAGGAATCTATATAGAGAAGAAAGGGGATGTAAATGCTGATTTCCATAATCCTTAGTTATAGGTTGAACAAAGACGCATCATCCGAATATTCTGAATATTTTATCACTTTTTTGCAAATGGGCCTTACTTTTCCTTTTTTATGTGTTACTATATTAGAAATCGCTAAAAAAGATTAGAAAAGGGAGTCAATTAAATGAGAATTAGAAAATGGTTATTTACAACACTTGGAGCAGCTCTGGTATTATCAGCTTGTGGAGGAGGAAGCGCAGAATCGACAGAAAGTTCAAGCGGTAGTGAACAAGTTGCTCAATACACGGCTCCTACTGAAATAGCTACTATGGATGCAAGCTTGATTACAGATATCAACAGTGCCAACTACATTGGGCATGTAGTAGAAGGATTATTGCGAATTGATGAGAATGGGAAACCTGTCCCAGCGATTGCCTCAGAAGAAGGAACCATTTCTGAAGATGGTTTGACTTACACATACAAACTACGTGAAGATGCTACGTGGTCAAATGGAGAACCCGTTACGGCTAATGATTTTGTATTTGCGATCCAACGTTTAGTAGATCCGAATACAGGAGCTGCATACAGTTACTTAGCAGATACGATTGTGAACGCTCCTGAAATCATGGCTGGAGAAGTGGATCCTAGCGAATTAGGGGTCACAGCTGTCAGTGATTATGAAGTAACATTTGAATTGACTCAGCCGACACCTTATTTCGAGAATTTATTAGCTTTTACACCGTTCTTCCCACAAAATCAAACGTTTGTTGAAGAACAAGGAAGCGAATATGGAACTTCCAGTGATACTCTTTTAGCAAATGGACCATTTACCTTGGAGAATTGGGATGGCACTGGTTTAACTTGGGATTTAGTGAAGAATGAAGACTACTATGCGGCCGATGAAATTCAGTTGGATGAAGTGAATGTTCAAGTTATCAAAGAGACTAGCACAGCTGTGAACTTATTTGAAAGTGGACAGATCGACAATGCTCAATTAACCGGTGAAATGGTGAAACAATATGCCGGTAATGAGAATGTGGTCGTTCAAAATAAAGCCCGTACTGCTTACTTGGAATTTAACTGGGCAAATGAAAACCTGCAAAATGCAAGCTTAAGAGAAGCTTTGGGAATGGTCATCAATACAGAGGAGTTAGTTAATACGGTATTGGCTGACGGTTCAACAGAGATTACTGGCTTTTTACCGGTTGATTTTGTAAACAGTCCAATTGATGGAACAGATTTTACAGAAGCAGCAGAAAACCCATTAAACTATGATATTGCAGCAGCACAAGAATTATGGAACCAAGCAAAAGAAGAACTAGGTGTGGAGACGATTGAGTTGTCTTTAGTGGCGGATGATGATGAAAAGAACAAAAAAATCAGTCAATATATCCAAGGACAAGTCGAAAACAATTTGCCGGGAGTTTCGATCGAGATTCGAAACGTACCGAAAAAGAACCGGTTGGCTTTAGCTGATAATGATGAATTTGACTTGCTGCAAACGGGTTGGGGAGCTGACTTTGCGGATCCAATCAACTTTATGGATCTCATGTACAGTACCTCTGCTTATAATGAAGGAAGTTATGTGAATCCAGAGTTTGATGCCTTGATTGATGCTGCTAAAACAACGAATGCAAATAATCCTGAAGAGCGTTGGAATGATTTGGTTGAAGCACATAATATTTTAACCAGTGATGTGGGAGTTATTCCGTTGTATCAAGAAGCAGAAACACAATTGCGTGATCCTTCATTGAAAGGGATTGTGTTCCAATCTGTTGGAAATGAATTTGATTTAAGCCGAGCTTATGTAGAATAAGGAGTGACTAAAGAGTTATTGACGAGGTTCCGAATCTCATCAATAACTCTTTTTTGTGCTTGAACCAAAATAGTTGAATCAACTCTTTTATTACTGGTACTCTACAAATAGAAACAGCATTCATGAAGGAGGAATTTTAGTGAACGAAGAAACGATACTCATAACCGGTGCAGGGACAGGATTCGGAAAAGACATCGCATTCAAATTGGCTGAAATGGGTAAAAACGTGATCGCGAGTGTTGAAGCAATGTCGCAAGTTTCTTCATTAGAAAAGGAAGCGCAAGCTAAAGGCCTTTCCATGCAAATTGAAAAGCTGGATGTTACGAATGAGAAAGATCGTGCGAAAGCTTGGAAATGGGATATTGATATCCTCGTCAATAATGCAGCTATCAAAGAGGGCGGCTCATTGATGGATATTCCGGAAGAAAATTTGCGGAGTCAATTTGAAGTGAATGCGATCAGTCCAATCATCCTGACGAAAGAATTTGCGCGTGAGATGGTGAAGAAGCAAAGAGGGCGTATTGTATTTATTTCTTCGATCTCTGGATTGACCGTTAATCCGTTTTCAGGCCCTTATGCGGGTTCGAAGCATGCAGTAGAAGCGTTTGCAGATGCGTTAAGCAAAGAATTGCAAGAGTTCAATGTAGAAGTAGCCACTGTGAATCCGGGACCTTACCTGACAGGATTTAATGATCGCGAATTTGAGACTTGGAAAAATTGGCCAGATGATTCTGAACGCGTTTTTGATTACAGCAAATTGGCATTCCCTTACGAACAGTATGATCCAAAAGAAGTCATCGATCCAGCTGTCAAAGTCATTCTTGGGGAAACAAAAACATACCGGAATGTCGTTCCTGAAAAGATGGTTCCGCAGATCAAAGAGCAAATGGCGCAACTATGGGAGAAAAAGACAGATGATAAATTAGGCCAACGTCATGAAATGGTTCAAAAAGCCTATGATATCGAACCCGGAACACCTGCTGAATAATGTGGAAAAGTACACTGAAAAAGAATCGTTAGCGCTGGAATAGGCGTTAACGATTTTTTAAGCGTGTTTTTTTGGAACGTACTACTGAGTAGCTTGGTTTCTGGCTAGCTGATTTAATCCATGCAAGGTCTTCATTTGAAAAAAACAGGGGAGTTCTGGTCTGCGTTTAACATCAAGGAGAATTGATTCTTGGTGTTCAAACTGCATTCTTCATCAAAGAGGTTTTACCATTGATGTTTAAATCCTGTTATTCATCAACACGGCTTATTCTTTGAGGCTTGATGAATCAATCCTGATTTTCCATTACTAAATAGAGTCAATCTTCCACTAAGACCAAAAAATTATCTGAAAAAACATACCTTCCTAAAGCTATAAATGATTCAGCGTGAGTAATAGTGCGTATTTAATGGATAAAAAGAAACATTCACGAAGAGTATCCTGTATAATACATAAGAAGGAAGAGTTTAATTCAGGTAGAAGGTGGAGATGTGATGAGAGAATCAATCCAAGTGTATTATAGCCATTATTTTAATTTTACGGGTCGAATCAGTAGACGAGAGTATTGGCGGACTGTACTGTTTTTATTCATGGGGACAGTTGTTCTGACGTTGTTTTCTTGGATTTTCTTTGTTAATGCACTATTGACTTTGTGGTTCGTTGTGAATCTGATTCCTTCCATTAGTCTGCTTGCCCGCCGATTACACGACCGTAATCTTTCAGCATGGGTGATGTTGGCAGCTTTTATTCCTGGAATCGGGACTTTTATCCTATTGTTTTTGTTTGTTTTGCCGGGAACGCAAGGGTTTAATCGATTTGGTCCAGCAACGGACTCCTTTTATGGAGATAGCTACTACTCGAAAAGCAGCGAACAAAATCACTCATATAACTGCAATTCTCAGAGAGATAATTTGTATGATGAAGAAACTGCCTTTTCAGGTGATGACTGGGATGATTTTTAAGATAAGCATGGGGAACTTTTGTTTTTAAGACCACTAAATGAGAATGGTACCTAAAAAAGAGGAGGAGCAGTTGTGAATCATTACGAAAAAATACATAGTGGAGAACTGTACGATCCAAATGACGAGGATGTCTTGGCAGAACAAAGGGAATGCTTGGGAAAACTGTACGACTTTAATGCCACCCGCCCTTCGCAAATGAGAGAGCGAACGGTAACTATTGAAGGAAATGTTTGCTAAGATAAAGGAAGGTTGTTACATCGAACCTCCTTTACATGCAAATTTGGGAGGACACCATGTCCATTTTGGAAAAGGCGTCTATGCAAACTTTAATTTGACATTAGTGGATGACACACATATCTATGTAGGAGATCATGTTATGTTTGGACCGAATGTGACTATCTCTGCGGGAACCCATCCAGTAGCTCCAGAGTTGAGAGAAAAAGGGTTCCAGTATAATCTACCCGTACGGATCGGAAACAATGTCTGGATCGGATCCGGAGCGCAAATTTTACCCGGCGTAACAATCGGAGAGAATGCTGTCATAGGAGCAGGAAGCGTAGTGACGAAAGATATTCCGGCAAATGTAGTGGCTATAGGCAACCCGTGCCGACCAATGAGGGAAATCACGAAACAAGACAAAGAAGTTTCGCGGAAACCCATTTGATATTTAGGAGAAAGGACGATAGATATGAAACTGCTCATTACGTATGTTGTAGCACTGACTAATTTGTATGGTATCGCACCAAAAGACGTTGTTCTAGAGACATACAATACACAAAATCAGAAACGAGTAACTAAAGAAGACTTAGAAAAAGAAGTGGAGGCTTCAACGGCAGACCTTGCCCAACACTTTGTGATCTCCATGGAAGACTATTTTGTAGATGATTCATTAGTGTTGTTCGAAACAGACATTCCAAAGTTACTAGCAGAAAAAGCAGACAAGCCTCATTACATTCCAAAAAAAGAAGAGCTGCTTTGTTATCAAGATCATTACTATTTTGAGAAAACAACAGCTTACCAAGCGTTTTTCGATTATATGAAGGATTATTTTCATGGTGAAGAAGATTATACCCAAGAAGTATGCGAACAGATCTACGATACGATTCATTTAGATGGAAATACCAGTAATACATTCACTGAGTTACAACGAATGGGTGTGAGATTGAAAACGGAAGAACAAGTATTGTACATCCATAAGTTGGTCGAGGAAATGTTCTATTGTATGCGATTATGGCAAAACAATGGGCATTCGCTGGTCGAAATCGCGGAGATGCAAGGTGAGCCGGTAGAAAACTTGTATTCTTCGGGCGTTGCGGTGCAATTTTATGAAGAAGAGGATGAAGATTAAGTGCGTATCTTTTTAGCGTACAGTTGTGTCAAAGAGTGTATATTTCTTAATTTATTATAAAATTCTGTAGAATGTTCTTAAATTCTTCGTATTCTATAGGTATAATAGAAATATGACAGGTTAAAGGAGCTTATTTCCATGGATTTGTTGGCGGATTTTTTAAAGCAGTGTCAAAAACAATTGTACTGGAATAACAGTTCCCGCGTACTGGTGGCGGTATCTGGAGGCGTAGACTCTATAGTGTTGCTGGATATGATGCAGCAACTGCCAGATGATATAAAGCCTTGGTTCGGAGTCGTTCACGTCAACCACCAATTAAGAGAAGTTTCCATTCAAGAAGCAGAATTTTTGGAACAATTGTGTTGCAAGAAAAACATTCCGTTTTTTATGGCCAAATGGGACAAGTATCAGCAGCCAAAAGCTAATGTGGAAGAAGCGGCTCGGAAATTCCGTTATGCTTTTTTCCGGGATGTATTTGCTGAACAGCAGGCCACGCATTTGCTGACGGCACATCATGGAGATGATCAAATCGAAACCATCTTGATGCGGTTGGTACGTGGAGGTTCATTAGAGAGTATGGCTGGTATCAAAGCAGCTCGTCCTTTTTTAACAGGCGAGTTGATCAGACCGTTACTGTCGTATACGAAAGAACAATTGTATCAATACAGTACTGAACATGGACTGCAGTATTTTGAAGATGAAAGCAATCATAGCTTAGCGTATACTCGGAATCGGTACCGCAATCAAGTGATTCCGTTATTGAAACAAGAAACTCCTCAATTGGTGCCTCATTTTGCCAACTTTTCAAATGACTTACAAGATGCGTTAGCTGTGGCGCAGATAGAAATCAACCGACAACTAGCGATCATCAGCAAGAAGCTGCCCGATGGAAACTGGGTGATGGATCGCAAACCCTATCTCCATTTGGAAGCCGGTTTGCAGCGATTGGTGCTACAACAGTTATTGATGGAAGTTTATAAGGGCGGAGATCAACAATTTCAACGGCAGCACATCAAAGACCTGCATGGTTTAGTGAACAGCGACAAACCGAATGGGCAGATTGATTTGCCAGGGAAGTGGCTAGCCAAGAGAAGTTATGATACACTTACTTTTTCCCCGTTTGTTGAAAGCAAAGTTGTTTTTGAACCAGATAGGAAATTGGAATTGGGTGAGTGGGTGCATTTGCCACAAGTCGGAAAAGTTGGCTTGTTCCCTGCAGAAATGGATCAAAAGAGCCGCGGTCAGAGAGCAATCTGGCTGGATGCAGCCAGCGTTCAGTTGCCATTAACGATTCGTCGCCGCCAAGCGGGAGATCGAATGTCGCTGAAAGGCAGTACCGGAACAAAAAAGATCAAAGATATTTTGATTGATCGAAAGGTCCCTTTGGAACAGCGGGATGAGTTTAGAATTGTCTGTGATGCTACGGGAGACGTGATTTGTTTCCTTGGGTTCAAAGATTCAAGATTGTCTATTGAGCGGGAAACTGATACAATACAGTACATACTAATTCATGACCCAAACGGTGATGAAAGCTAAAAAGGAGAACTTAAATTTATGCAAAATGATATCGAAAAAATTTTAGTAACTGAAGCTGAGATCCAAAAACGAACTCGAGAATTAGGGAAAGAATTAAGCGCAGAATATGAGGGGAAAGATCCTTTAGTAGTTGGAATCTTGAAAGGAGCTATCCCATTTTTATCTGATTTGACGAAAGCTATGGATACTTATTTAGAAATGGATTTCATGGATGTGTCAAGTTACGGAAATGCAATGGTTTCTTCAGGAGAAGTAAAAATTTTAAAAGATTTAGACACGAATGTGGAAGGCCGCAATATTTTAATCGTAGAGGATATCATCGATAGCGGGCGTACGTTATCTTACATCATCGATATGTTTAAATACCGCAAAGCAAAATCCATCAAAATCGTTACTTTGCTTGATAAACCAGAAGGTCGTGTGGTGCCATTAGAAGCTGATTATGTAGGTTTCTTAGTGCCAAATGAATTTGTAGTAGGATATGGTCTAGACTTTATTGAACATTACCGTAATCTTCCTTACATTGGTGTGTTAAAACCTAAAATTTACGAGTAAAAATGTTTGGTCAATTATGGTCAAATATGTTATGATTAAGTGGATTCAGTCGCAATAAAAATATAAATAAATGAAAAGTTTGAATGAAAGTAAGGGAGGTCGACTGTGTGAAAAAGGGATTCTTAAAAAATGGGATTTTTTATGCCATTGTGTTTATCGGGATCATCGGAATCGTATCTTGGGCGACCGGAGGAAACTCTGATGAACAAAGCCAAGGTATTTCAGCTAGTGATTTTGTAACGCAATTGGAAAATAATGAGATCGAATCATTTACCATGCAACCAAGTGCTGGTGTCTACTCGATTTCAGGTAAATACCGAGAGGAACAACCTGCACAAGAATCGGAAGAAAGCAGCAGTATTCCGATTATTGGAACAACTGATTCAGAAGTAACAAACTTTACGACATCAATTTTACAAAATGATCCAATCGTTTCTGAAATATGGGAAGTATCAAAAGAAAACAATACTGAAGTGACTCCAATGCAAGAAGAGTCATCAGGTGTATGGGTTACATTATTGATATCTGTCTTACCTTTAGTCATCTTCATCTTCTTTATTTATATGATGATGGGACAAAGTGGTCAAGGCGGCGGCGGACAAGGCGGTCGTGGAGTAATGAACTTTGGTAAATCAAAAGCCAAAGAAGCCGATACAAAAGCAAGTAAAGTACGCTTCTCAGATGTTGCCGGAGCGGAAGAAGAAAAAGAAGAACTTGTCGAAGTGGTTGAGTTCTTAAAAGATCCAAGACGTTTTGCCAACTTAGGTGCTCGTATTCCTGCTGGAGTTTTATTAGAAGGACCTCCAGGTACAGGGAAAACCTTGCTTGCTAAAGCCGTTGCCGGTGAAGCAGCAGTACCGTTCTACTCCATCTCAGGTTCTGAATTTGTGGAAATGTTTGTTGGGGTCGGAGCAAGCCGTGTACGGGATTTGTTTGAAACAGCTAAGAAAAATGCACCAGCGATCATTTTTATTGATGAAATCGATGCAGTTGGTCGTCAACGTGGAGCCGGTATGGGTGGCGGACACGATGAGCGTGAACAAACATTGAACCAATTGCTGGTTGAAATGGATGGTTTCTCAGGAAATGAAGGAATCATCGTTATTGCAGCAACAAACCGTGCTGACGTATTAGACCCAGCGTTGCTTCGTCCAGGTCGTTTTGACCGCCAAATCATGGTTGGCCGTCCAGACGTTAAAGAACGTGAAGCAATCTTAAAAGTACATGCGAAAAACAAACCGCTTGCTGCGAATGTAGATTTAGGCGTAGTGGCTAGACAAACACCTGGTTTTGCCGGTGCAGATCTAGAAAACTTATTGAATGAATCAGCTCTAGTAGCTGCACGAAGAAGCAAGAAGACGATTGATGCTTCAGATATCGATGAAGCTCAAGACCGCGTGATTGCAGGTCCAGCTAAAAAAGATCGTGTAATTAGTAAAACGGAACGAGCTATGGTGGCTTACCATGAATCTGGACATACAATTGTCGGTATGGTATTAAATGATGCTCGTGTTGTTCACAAAGTTACAATTGTACCTCGTGGACGCGCAGGCGGATATGCGATCATGCTTCCTAAAGAAGATCGCTTCCTAATGACGAAAAAAGAAATGACTGAACAAATTGTTGGATTACTTGGCGGACGTGTGGCTGAAGAAATGGTCTTTGATTCTCAATCTTCTGGAGCCAGCAATGACTTCCAACAAGCGACACAATTGGCACGTAGTATGGTAACTGAGTACGGAATGAGTGAGAAACTTGGTCCAGTACAATATGAAGGAAACAGTCAAGTATTCGTTGGTCGCGACTACGGAAATACGAAAGGCTTTTCTGAGCAAATTGCTTACCAAATCGACCAAGAAGTATTGGCGATCATGAATAAAGCACATGATGAAGCTCGCAGAATTCTAGAAGAACATAAAGAAGCGCACAAATTGATTGCTGAGAAATTGCTTGAACTTGAAACGTTAGACGAACGCACAATCAAGAGTTTATTTGAAACAGGAGAAATGCCTCCAGTGACAGAAGAGGAAGAGTTCCCACGTGAAAAACGTGAAGGAGAAGGCTTATCTTTTGAAGAAATTAAACGAGCTCGTGAACAAAAAGAACGCGAACGTGAACAACAAGCTAAAGCTCAAGGTCAGCAAGCAACAGAAAACCCTGAGGAAATAGTTGAAGAAGCTAAAAAAGAATTAGGTACTGATGAAGATCAGCCTTCACAAGGTGACGATACTGCATTGACACCTCAAGGAAACGAATCTGACAATGAAGAAACAGATTCAGACTCACATAAAGAGTAGACAAAAAGTTAGTAAGATTGTATACTGAATAACAAAATGAAAGAGGGTTGCGGCAAAATCCGCAACCCTCTTTCATACGATATGAATGTACGAAAGAATCAGAAAGTAGGGAAATGAATGTCAGATTATTTATTGAAAAGTGTTTGTTACGATGGACAAATCCGTGTGTTTACGATTGATGCTACAGATACAATTGCAGAAGCACAACGCAGACATGACACTTGGAGTGCATCTTCAGCAGCACTAGGGCGTACAATGGTTGGAGCATTGCTATTAGGTGTAATGGTAAAAGGTGATGAAAAGGTAACTGTCAAAGTAGAAGGTAATGGGCCAGCTGGCCATATTATTGCGGACAGTAATGGTAGAGGAACTGTAAAAGGATATATTGCCAATCCTAAAGTAAGTTTACCGTTGAACGAAAAAGGTAAAATCGATGTTCGTGGAGCTGTTGGAACAGAAGGTACATTAACGGTAACCAAGGACTTAGGTTTGAAAGAACCATTTGCTGGACAAGTTCCGTTGATCAGTGGAGAATTAGCAGAAGACTTTACGTATTACATGGCAACAAGTGAACAAACACCTTCTGCAATTGGATTGAGTGTTTTAGTAGATACAGATGAGTCTATCAAAGCTGCTGGCGGATTTATGATCCAAGTTATGCCAGGTGCAACAGAAGAAACAATTGCAGCTGTCGAAAAAGCTGTTGCAGAAATCCCGATGGTTTCTAGATTAATGGAAAATGGCGAAACTCCTGAAGAAATCCTGAACCGTCTAATGGGTGAAGGCAATGCAAAAATCTTAGAAAAAATGCCGATCGCTTTCGAATGTGATTGTTCAAAAGAACGTTTTGCCGGAGCTATCGTGTCGCTAGGTAATAAAGAAATCGACGACATGATCACTGAAGACCATGGTGCTGAAGCAGTTTGTCACTTCTGTGGCAACAAGTACCACTTCTCAGTAGAAGATTTGGAAGAATTAAAAGCTAACGCGTAAAAACGCTCATCATGCAAATAGAATCCTTGTTAAGAGCTGCGGCTGCTTGACACTGGCTGCTGAAAAATTCCCCTAGTAATTTGGAACTTTTTCAGCAGTCTTTTTGTTTTAGTAGGAGTACAGGAATGGTGAAGAACCGATTTGCGTTCCTTTTTGAAGAAAGTTCACTCAAATTCGTCACACAAAAGAAAAACGCCTGATTTTTTTCAGCAAATGTAAATGGTTGCATTTGCAAAGAAAGAACGGTAGACTAAGGAGGAAGAACCCACTAAAAGTAAGAAGAGTTGAAAAAATAGGAGGCTTTAAGTATATGGGAAAAGTTGTACATTCAGTTTCAGATCTGATCGGAGAAACACCGCTCTTAAGATTGACGAAAGTCGTTCCGCCAGATGCAGCAGAAGTATACGTTAAATTGGAATCCTTTAACCCAGGTGGAAGTGTTAAGGACCGTATTGCGTTAAACATGATCGAAGTAGCTGAACAAGAAGGTAAATTGAAAAAAGGCGATACTATTGTAGAACCGACAAGTGGGAATACAGGTGTTGGTTTAGCTATGATCGGTGCTGCTAAAGGGTATAAAGTGCTGATTGTCATGCCTGACACGATGAGTATGGAACGCCGCCAATTAGCGCAAGCTTATGGAGCTGAAATACTGCTGACTCCTGGTGCTGACGGGATCAAAGCTTCCATTGCTAAAGCAACAGAATTGGCTGAGCAAGACGGTTTCTTTATGCCGATGCAATTTGAAAACTTAGCCAACCCGGCAGTTCATGCTGCGACAACTGGTCCAGAAATTTTGGCAGCTTTCAATGGAGAAGCGCCAGATGCATTTGTGGCTGGTGTTGGAACGGGTGGTACACTGACCGGTGCCGGTAAAGTATTGAAAAATGTAGATCCTGATATTACGATCTATGCTGTAGAACCAGCTGAATCTCCAGTGTTAAGTGGTGGCGATCCTGGGTCTCACAAGATCCAAGGTATCGGAACAGGATTTGTGCCAACGGTATTAGATACTATTTTATACGATAAAGTGCTTCAAGTAACCAGTTCCGATGCGGCTGATATGGCAAGACGTTTAGCGAAAGAAGAAGGATTGTTGGTCGGACCATCTTCTGGTGCGGCGATCAAAGCTGCTATCGATGTAGCTAAAACAATGAAAAGCAATGAACGCGTAGTAACAGTTGCTCCTGACAATGGAGAACGTTACTTGTCGACAGGTGTTTTTGACGTAGAACAATAATGAGTTTAACCAAAAGCAAGCACCCTAAAAGTGGGGTGCTTGCTTTTTTGCTTTCAACCACTAAAAAAGCGCAATTTAATCGGTTCTTCAACATTTGATGTTGGTAAGTAAAAAATAGATTTCTTTTTAATTCTAAACCTTTTAGAAACTCACTCCTAGAAATTTTCGGAGGAATATGGGGTGGCTTATAGCCATGAAAAGGATGCAAAAAAAGGAAACACTGTGGGCGTAGCCTCAGTGTACCATGCTTGTAAGCTCCTGAAGCAGCAACAATCATGGCAATTACTTAGTGTTAGGCTTTAGCCGTTACACTAAGTTTGACGCTTGCAAGCCTTGAGACGTGATTTTCGGCTCAAGGCGTTCCCATGGCTTTCCATAAGCCACCCCATAGGCTGGAGGAAATTTCTTTGCCAACGTTAGAAGATGAAGAGCCAAAGGAAGCTGCATCAGAAGAGTGTGTTCTTCATCAGGTTCCTTTTTTAGTTGCGATGAGACAATCGAATCCAGATTTTGACACTTTTTCAACGATTTTCACTGTCTTTTCAAACCGGTTTAAAATATGGTATGATAGAGCATATGAAAATCGTTTGAGGGCGTTAGTCGAGAATGTGCTAATTGCCTTGCTTTTTTTGCGTGCTCTTGGCATTATAAAGGGTGAATTGAGAAGCTAAGAAGAATGGAGAGAAACTAATGAGCAATGAAAATTCGCATGTAGAAGAATTGAATGATCAATTGCAAGTACGCCGTGAAAAACTACAAACATTGCGTGATCGCGATATTGAACCGTTCGGTGGCAAATTTAACCGTACCCATTTGTCTAAAGAGCTACATGAAACATATGATGCATTAACGAAAGAAGAAATTGAAGAAAAAAACATCGAGGTAACCGTTGCTGGTCGTATCATGACGAAACGTGGTAAAGGGAAAGTAGGATTCGCTCACTTACAAGACCGTAAAGGCCAAATCCAAATTTATGTTCGTAAAGATGCTGTTGGAGAAGACGATTATGAAACGTTTAAAAATGCCGATTTAGGAGACTTTGTTGGAGTTACGGGAACTCTAATGAAAACCAACACGGGAGAAGTTACAGTAAAACCGACTTCGCTTACTCAATTGTCTAAAGCTTTACGTCCATTACCGGACAAATACCATGGTTTGACGAATGTAGAACAACGTTACCGTCAACGTTACTTAGACTTGATTAGTAATCCAGAAAGCTATGACCGTTTTGTAAAACGCAGCCAAATCATTGCGGAAGTTCGTAAATATTTAAATAACCAAGACTATATCGAAGTAGAAACACCAACGCTTCATAATATTGCTGGCGGAGCTGCGGCTCGTCCATTTACAACTCACCACAATGCATTGGATATGGAACTGTATCTGCGTATCGCTCTAGAATTGCATTTGAAACGATTGGTTGTCGGTGGAATGGAACGCGTTTACGAAATCGGACGTGTATTTCGTAATGAAGGGGTCGACACAACTCACAACCCAGAATTCACTATGTTAGAAGTTTATACAGCTTACACAGATTATGAAGATGTGATGGACTTAACTGAAGGCTTGATTCGCACGGTTGCTCAAAATGTTTTGGGTACCGGCAAAATCACTTACAACGAAATAGACATTGATCTGGAAACCCCTTGGAAGAGAATCCATATGGTGGATGCGATCAAAGAACAAACAGGTGTTGACTTCTGGCAAAAGATGACTGATGAAGAAGCGCGCGAAATTGCTAAACAACACAATGTTCCTGTAGAAGCACATAGCCAATTTGGTCATGTGGTCAATGAATTCTTTGAAATGTTTGTGGAAGAAACATTGATCCAACCAACATTTGTTTGTGGACATCCCGTGGAAATTTCTCCATTAGCGAAGAAAAATCTTAAAGACCCACGTTTCACAGATCGTTTTGAAGTATTTATCGTGCAACACGAATACGGCAATGCGTTCAGTGAGTTGAACGACCCAATCGATCAAAGAGAACGGTTTGAACAACAGATGAAAGAACGTGAACAAGGAAACGACGAAGCTCATCAAATCGATGAAGATTTCCTTGAATCATTAGAATACGGTATGCCGCCAACAGGTGGACTAGGAATCGGAATCGATCGTTTGGTTATGTTATTAACAGACGCACAATCTATCCGAGACGTACTATTGTTCCCAACTATGAGAAACCTATAGAGATTGGAACAGATCGCTTTGACCCCGTTCATTGGCTAGAAGAGGATTTCTCATGAAACACAAAATAAAAAAATCAAAAGATCAGGATCATTTCCTGATCTTTTTTTGATTATTTCGCTAATCAAAGTGAATCGTTCACAGAAATGAAAAAAAACTAGTATAATGTATCTAAAGGAGGGGAGTTAAGGACAGAACATAAGCACCTTTGGTATAAACGTAATTATATAGCCATTTTTTCTTTATTAGGTGCGTTATACGTTTTTCTTCTCTATTCCAACCCGATCCGGATGAATAGAAAGGATAAATGAAATAACGATTATTTTGATTCCTTAAGACTTCGCTTTTTGTAAAAAAACAGAATTAAATACTAGGAGTGTTTCTACTTATGAAAGATTCAAAATATATCTCGTTTCTTGGCGGGAAGAATTTATTATATACATTAGGCATATTCATTATGGTAGGGATATTGATCTTCATTTATGATCAAATTGCCTTCATTTTTGAACCGCTTCTTGTTTTCTTTTCATCGATTATAGCGCCGGTTATTTTAGCTATATTAACCTATTTCTTGTTTAACCCTTTAATCGACTGGCTGGAAAAACATCGGTTGAAACGTATTTGGGGAGTCATTCTCTTGTTTGTTGTTTTACTAGGTGCTTTAGTGGGGTTGATATTCTTAGTTGTTCCATATATCAGTGAACAAGTGACTCAATTCGTAGAAGCCTTTCCTGGGTATGTAGACAGCATCGGTGCTGCTATTATGGGATGGACGGAGAACTCAGTCTTTGAAGAAACGACGAATAACGTAATCGAATGGTTCAATGGTTGGATAGGAGAATTGCCAAGCAATATCGTAAATTATCTGACAACTGCTGTCACAGGGATTTCAAGTGTCGTTTCTACGGTATCCAGCTTTATCGTTATAATGGTAACTTTCCCTATTATCCTATTCTTTTTATTGAAGGATGATAAAAAGTTCGTTAATTATGTGATGAAGATCATTCCTCCAAAATTTAGAAAAGATACACGCTCTTTAGCTGTAATCATTGCAGATCAAGTTGGTTCTTATGTCAAAGGCCAATTAACGATTTCGTTATTTTTAGGTATTATGATGTTTATCGGATTCTCCATTATCGGTCTGAATTATGCAGGAATTTTAGCTATTGTAGCCAGTGTTACTAGTATTATTCCCTATATTGGCGCCACACTGGCAATGATACCGGCAATTATTATCGCCTTGACTACATCGTGGTTTATGCTGGTCAAGTTGATCATTGTTTGGTTGGTTGTCCAATTCTTAGACGGAAATCTTGTGGAACCAAATGTTATGGGAAAAAATTTAAAAATCCATCCATTAACAATCATCATCGTCCTGCTTGTGCTGGGTGAGCTCTTAGGATTAGTAGGATTGATACTTGGAGTACCAATTTATGCGATCAGTAAGGTAATCGTGACTTTTGCATTCCGCAAATTCAAACACCGCTACAATCGCTTTTATGCAAGTGAAGCAGGCGAATATGAAAATGTCGAGTTTACACCAGACACTTATCAAGTGGATGAGAAAAAATAAAAACTATCCTTAACTATAACTATTGAAACAATTATAGGGACAGAGTAAGTTGACAAAGGGATGTGACGTTAGTCACCTCCCTTTTATTATGCTTACTATTTTATTGAATAATTACTATAGTAGAAAGAGGAAGTAATGGCTAACAATAAAGGAGATGAGTAAAAATTCATCTTAATGGATAGTTACTCTTAATAAGTGTAAAGTTATACTAGAGAGAACGTTACTTTTAAAACAGGAATGATTAAATAAAATAAGTATTATAATATTCGGGTTATTAAACAAAAAATGGAGAAAAGAATTATCTGAAAAGTAAATGTTCAGCAAAATAAAAAAAGTTCGAAAAAAGGAAGAAAATGTTTGACGAGCCCATGATATGGTGGTATATTAATACATGTCGCTGAGACATATGTAAAAAAAACAACAAATTCTAGTAAATTAAATGTTAAAAAAGTGTTGACAAACACTTTGGATCTTGATATTATTTAGAAGTTGTCGCTCGAAGCGATGAGGCGAGAAATTAGACCTTTGAAAACTAAACAAAGTAAGACGAACCAAACGTGTAAGGAAGTTTTGGCAAGTACCAAAACAAACAAATTAGTGAATATTTATTCGCTAGCAATCAATTAATGAGCTACAAGCATCATTAAAACAAGTGAACTTCGGTTTACAACTTTTATGAGAGTTTGATCCTGGCTCAGGACGAACGCTGGCGGCGTGCCTAATACATGCAAGTCGAACGCTTTTTCTTCACCGGGTGCTTGCACCCACCGAAGGAAAAGAGTGGCGGACGGGTGAGTAACACGTGGGTAACCTACCTACAAGCGGGGGATAACATTCGGAAACGGATGCTAATACCGCATAGATCTTAATGCCTCCTGGTGTTGGGAAGAAAGACGGCTTCGGCTGTCACTTGTAGATGGACCCGCGGCGCATTAGTTAGTTGGTGAGGTAATGGCTCACCAAGACGATGATGCGTAGCCGACCTGAGAGGGTGATCGGCCACACTGG
>NZ_JBGQQT010000019.1:0-55293 GCF_045528345.1 Desemzia sp. FAM 23989
CTATCCTCATTTCAGTAAAAGTGCAAGGTTTTGTTTAACATCCTATAAAAACCCTTGCATCTATTATATCAATCATTAGTTGTAAAAGGCAGCAGAATAAGCATAGTTTATTATTCAGTAGACATTACATAATTAAAAATAGGCTAAATTGATTCTCAAGTGCTCGAACCATTCTCGAGCATTCATACGGAATTTTATTAACACCTCTTGTCTATATTAAGTTATCTAATAAAGCAAAGGGTGAATGGAATGTTAAATAAAGAAAATATTAAGCAACTGACCATACTGGACAAAGATTTTGTAAAGGTAATACCCACCTTGAACAATGTGGACATCCGATATACAAAATACCCAGAGAACAATGCAACACACAAAAAAGAACAAACATATGTGCAACCGATAGAAAAAGTAAAAAGAATCGACAAGGACACTTACCTTGACCCCACGGGGAACGAAAAAAAAGAATACATTCATAATACAGAACGAACACAAAATGAATCAACCTTTTATCGTACTCGTAGAGAATTGAATTGGCTGATATTGAATAACTTTTCTGGTGATAATCAGGAACTTTTTTTGACCCTTACTTATGCAAATCCTTTTCTGAATCCAGATGGATTATCGTCTGATTTTCGTAATTACATGAAGCGTATTAGTAATCAATTAAAAAGCAATTGTTCCTTTGACTACATCGTGGTTAGGGAACCACATTTGTCAGGTTCCTGGCACATGCATGTGTTGCTCCGTTGCAACAAAGAAATAACCGCTGACATTGAATCAGTTCTTATAAAGAAATGGAAGAATGGGACAGTACATACACAGACTATTATCCAAGTTAACAAATTAGCCGCATATCTTACTTCACATCTCACTCATCTTATTATTGACGAAGATGGAGAAGATTCCATCATGGTTGATTATTCAACTATGACAACAAAAAATATGATGAAGAATGCACGCCTTGGTCTATATCCCATGCAATTCAGAATCTACTCTTCTTCAAAGAATATCAAGAAACCACTCAAAAGATATATGACTCTTGCGGAATGCAAGCGTCTCTACCAAATATCTCATTTTAAGAATTATGATGCTTCCTTCAAATTATTCAATACGCACTTTGCGCTTATACAGAGACATATTCAACTCACAAAAAAGTAGAAATTGTTCTCTTAGGAACTTCTTGATTATATATACACAAGTTGTCCATCTAATCTACAAACAACAAATAAAAGCATGAGACCTTTAAAGTCCCATGCTCTTTTCATGCTTATATTTGAAATAATTTATTTTCTTTCACCCACTGGTCAATATCTACCTTGTCATATTTAATCGTCTTACCAAATTTAAGGTGCGGTGTAATTGGAAAAATATACTTTTCTGCAGTAGCATATGATATTCCAAGATACACACACGTTTCTTTTTTGTTCAAGTACTTCTTATTTTGAATAATGAGTTCATTATAGTACTTTTCAACTTGAGCAGAAATTACGTTTTCAATCCATTCAGGGACTTGTTCTTCCAAACCTTTTTCCATCCTATCACCTCCTTAAAGTAATTGTATGGAGTTCTATAGACTTTTATTCAAATCATATTGAATCTCATAGAATAATAGTGACCGTTATTTATGGAAGTATAACGCTTGAGTTCTTTTTCTATATAGTTAAAAGAAAACTATCAACACACCTACCTTCAAGTAAAATATAATTACTAAAACGGAAAAAGAGTACCTGTTCAATAACAGATACTCTTATGCTTTCTTTCGGACTATTTCCCCGAATTGCGATTCCTTCTTTAGATGAGCCGGTCTTCCGTTTCTTGATAAACCTCACATACCCTTACCTGGCGAAGCGTGAACTCTTGCTTTTCTTCATAGCGGGGTTTCTATAGAGGCGACCACCATCTGAGGCCCCACACATATTGACAGGAACAACTTCGTACACACCTTGCTTAATATCTATCCTCTCAACTTTGAACCAATAACAGCCGTTGTCTAAAATCAGCATGTAATCATCCTTTCTTTTACTAAGCTAATCACGTCAACGCAAGTAGCAAAATTTTTTTTTATCCATCACCAAATAAAAAAGAACCCATACTCGGTTCTCTCTTCACTATTCATCTTAATCAAGCAGCAAAGCCAATCAGTTATGCCATGTAAGACGGTCTATATCTTACAATTATCTATTCGTATCAAGGACCGTCGTATTGTTATAGTTAAACTTCATCCTCTTTCTTTTCATCTCTGACTGGTTCAGGGTCTGGATACCACTGGATTTCATTCCCCTCCTCATTCAGTTCGTAGAAGCCTTTCGAATGGTCCTCAACATCCAGCCACACACGGTTACCAACTTCCCCGATAGGGTACCCCCTCTTTATCTCCATTTTTTTGAGCCACTCATACTTATTCCTGCTTCGAGGCCTTTTCCGTTTCGTGTCCGGTCCAAATGACCTGTACGGTTTCTCTCTCATGTCCTTCCCTCCTTTCTTCATCTATCCTTCAATGCTCTAAACACTTCATCGTTCTCGTCGGTAATCTTCCGGACTAAATCCATGAAGTCTTTCATTTCGGATTGCCCTTTCTTAGCAACCAGCATGCTGTCTCCGTGCACGGAGAAGTTTAATATATCTCCTTCCTCCAATCCCAAATGCTCTACGATTCCGTCAGGAACTTCGACCATTAGGCTTTTTCCGATTCTTTTCAGTTTATTTGTCATCATCCACCGCTCCTCGTTTCTTTTCTACCTTTATTATACGACAGCTTCATTAAATCCTACACAAAAAAACACATCTGATGAGCCACCCTATGCTATATCCACCTTAACTTAATAGCAATACTATGCAGGTATACATCATGCGATGTACGCGTGCTTTGAGGGCGACTCTCTTCTCTGTAAAATTGTAGATATTAAAAAAGGCTGAATCACTCCATAGCGTCCCCTCTTTTTCTCCTTATTTAATTTCATGAAATTAAGATGCACGCTTTCTATTTCTCATTTTAATCATCTCGTCATGTATTTCAAACCATTCATCCACTCGTTTGGCATTAAATCGAATAGCTCCCGATATGTTCGTAGACGGAAAATTGGAATGTTCTTTCATAAATTTATCTAATGTTTTAAAGGAAACTCCTAAATACTTCGCACATTCTGTTTTATTCATCCACATTTTTTCAGCTTTTTTATGAGAAGTATTCTCCAATTGTTGAGTTAATTTCTCCGTAATTCGTTGTTCCATTTCTTTCAAATATGTATCCATCACTTTTCCAAAATCATTCATTGGGCATTTCTCCTTTTAGTTTTTCCTATTCTATTCATAGAGTTGGAAAAATATGCCCCAAATTTTAACTTAACCTGTTCGAGCCCTGTTCAAGCAAAAAGAAATTCTATAATATCACGATGACCTTTGCTTCTGTAACGATAAATATTTGATGTAGCATAGGTTATATAGTAATAGATGTTATATAATGTACTTTGAAAGGGGGAAATATTAGTAAAAATTCTACCGGTGGATGAACATAGAACTGTGGTCGAACATCGAAGTGTTATATTTTTGAATCCTTTTATCTATGATAAGCGAATTCAACCAAAAGGCGTGGTCAGAATTCCATTACATTAGAAAAGGGGTCATCATTATGACAAAGGTAAAAGAATACAAGGGAAAAAGAACAGGCAAAACAACATATTGGTTTTCTCATTATATCGGTATAAATCCTTCCACCGGAAAAAGAGAGTCCATCACAAAAAGAGGGTTCTCTTCTGAAGCTGAAGCCGAATTTGAACTGGCGAAATTAAGATTAGAACTATCAAAAGGAACATTTTCAAAAAAAGAAACAGCTACTTTTTTTGATGTATTTAATGAATGGAAAATTGGGTATCAAAACACAGTCCGTCCAATAACATTGGATAGGACTATGCAGCAATTCGACAAATATATTTTGCCGAAATTTGGAGATAAGTCAGTTGATTCCATTACATTAGGTTACTGCCAGCAAGTAGTCAATGAATGGAGCACCTACTATACAAATTTTAAAGTATTGAAATCATGTGTACAAAGAGTTCTTGACTATTCCGTACGATTAAAATATACATCAGACAACCCTATCCGATTTGTACAGATGCCTCGGAAAAAAGTGACCAAGGACCAACTATTAGACCAAGTTGACAAAAACTTCTATGATACCAACGAACTCCAATCTTTTTTTGGTACGTTAACCAAACATTTTGGGCTCAAAGAATTAGCCATATTTAGGGTTTTAGCTTTTTCCGGTTTAAGAAAGGGTGAGTTAATCGCTCTTAACTGGTCAGACATAGATTTTGAACGGAAGACATTGAGCGTAAAGCGAAATATATCTTACTTGGATGGAAAACAACAGTTGAGTGAAGTAAAAACAAAAAAATCCATCCGAACTATATCTCTCGATGGTAAAACGGTCTCTATCTTGAAAAGATGGAAAAATGCTCAAGCACAAGAGTTGTTGCAACTTGGTATAAATCAATTTCAAAAAACTCAGCCTGTTTTCAATCGCTTTTCCAATTATGCCTTTAATGAGCCTTTATACATGAAGTATCCTGATACTATTGTGGAGAAAGTTCTAAAGTTTAATCCCATGTTGCACAAAATTACAGTACACGGCTTTCGTCATACACATGCCTCTATATTAATTGAAAGTGGGGCGAGCATGAAAGAAATCCAAGAACGTTTGGGTCATTCTACTGTCCAAATCACCATGGACGTATACGGACATATGACTAAAAGAGCACTGGAAAACACCGCTGAGAAGTTTGCACAACAGGTCAATTTTTAGTCCATTCAGTCATGTTTTCAGTCACTACAAAAAAAAGACACCTTCCAAAAAATGGAAAGTGTCTTGAAACGTTGATATAGTAACGAATTAACGTTTTGAGAATTGAGAAGCTTTACGAGCTTTCTTAAGACCTGGTTTTTTACGTTCTTTCATACGAGGGTCACGTGTTAATAGACCAGCTGATTTTAATGGTGCACGGAAAGAAGGATCTACTTCTAACAATGCGCGAGCGATACCGTGACGAGCTGCTCCAGCTTGTCCAGCGTATCCACCACCATTAACGTTGATGATGATATCGTAGTTACCTGTAGTTTCAGTTACTTCTAAAGGTTGTTTTACAATAACATGTAAACTTTCGTATGGAAGATATTCAGCGATATCTTTTTTGTTGAACATGATTTTACCTGTACCTGGTACTAGGCGTACACGTGCAGTTGAGTTTTTACGACGTCCTGTTGCAGTATATTGTACTTGTGCCAATGAAATTCCCTCCTTAAATTAAGTCTGTAATGTCTAAAGTTTTTGGTTGTTGTGCTTGGTGGCTGTGTTCTGAGCCGCCGTAAACGTGTAATTTCATGCCTTGTTTACGTCCCAAAGTGTTTTTAGGAAGCATACCTTTTACAGACAATTCAACTAATTTACGAGAGTCTTTAGCACGTAATGCACCAGCAGAGATTTGTTTCAATCCACCTGGGTTACCATCGATGTTACGAGAGTAAATTTTGTCAGTTGCTTTTTTACCTGTTAATTTTACTTGATCTGCATTGATTACAATTACAAAGTCCCCTGTATCAACATGAGGAGTGTAAGTTGGTTTATTTTTTCCACGTAAGATAGATGCAACGACAGTAGATAAGCGACCTAATGGGATATCAGTAGCATCGATTACATACCAGTTACGTTCTACTTCGCTTGGTTTAGCCATATAAGTTGTACGCACGTTAATTTCCTCCATATTCTTCTGTTTGTTTGAATGCATAATAAGTTTCCGGGGCTCATCATGGGGCAAACAATACCATATAATATCTTAACTTTTTTCAAGTCAAATGTCAATGATTTGAAAGATAAAAAAGTGATTCTTTAAGTCTTTTTTTTGAACAACTTAGCCGTGTGAGTCTCCCCTCTTTTTTTCAACTCTAGAAGCTTCCGCTTCCTTCTTTCTTCAATCAAAAAAATGGAATTAGAAAAAATAATAGTATACGATAGACTCTAAAAGGAGGCGTGTATTTTGAAAAATCAGAAAAAAGTTTTCAGAATCGTGATGGCGTTTATGGGTGTTTTCGTCGGAGCCGGTTTCGCCTCAGGTCAAGAAATTATCCAATATTTTACTAGTTTTGGACTGTGGGGAATTGTTGGTGCTGTTGTAGCAACTGCTTTATTCGCTTTTGTTGGAATGATACTATTAGATCTCGGAAGTCATTATAATGCTGGATCTTATTTAGATGTTTTTGATAATATTGCGAACAAAGTCATCAGCCGAATCATTGATGTTTTTCTGCTGATGACACTATTTGGATTGGGGGTAATTATACAAGTTTTTAAAATTTTACGACAAAAGAATATCTTTAAAATAAAAGACGAAACATTTTGTTCGTTTTTTATTTTTTTATGTAAAAAAACAGGAACTGATCTGGTATCAGCTCCTGTTTTTATTATTTCTATTGAGCGGGTTCCACCGCCGTTAATTCTACTACTTCCCAACCGTTTGGATTGCCTCGAGTGATATCGTAGTTTTTCACACGATTATTCACCGCAATCAGCTCTGTAGGGTTTAGTAATGGCAATGCAGGGACTTCTTCCATGAAATAAGCTTGCCACTCGTGATAGGCATTAATTTGGTACTCATGGTCAAAGGCTTCTTGAGAAGAGATATTGTCCAGCAATTGAGTATTTTCTTCTGTTGCCCAACGTGGATAGTTGTAAATTTCTCTTGGTCCGTATAAACCACTTGGGTTAGGGTCAGAACCTGTACTCCAAGCTCCTTTGTACATATCAATAGCTTCATCGTCTACATGCACGCGGTTATAGAAATCTTGAAATTCCATCAATCGACCATCGACTAAATCGACATTCAAGCCGACCGCTTCCCATTGTTGGATGTAGTAGTCGGTAATCGGTTCTGCTTCCTCGCTACCAGACATTCCTGCGTAATTAATAACGAGTTCTTCGCCTACTGGAGTTTCTCTAAAGCCGTCATCATTGGTATCCACATAACCGGCTTCATCCAGTAGTTCCATCGCTTTCTCAGGATTGTACGAGTAGCCTGTCAATTCAGCATTATGGTATTCCTCATAAGCTGGTGCAATAGGTGAAGTGGCTCTCATTTGTAAGCCGTTGTAGAATTGTTCTCCGACGGCATCGTTGTCAATCGCATAAGCGATGGCTTGTCGCAATTCTTTATCAGCTAGTTTTGCATCCGGGTCAAGAACGTTGATGCCTTCTTCTTCATTCCATTTACCCATTTTAAAGCCTAAATAAGAATATTGAGTGTCCGGTTGCCCCAACAAAGCGATGTTTTCTAAATCTTTGTAGGCATCATACTCACCGGCTGGCATGCTGGCAATGTCGTATTCCCCATTTTCCATCGCAATGGAAATCGTAGAGGTTGGTACGGTTTCGGCCACTACTTCGGCAACTCCCGGTTCACCTTTCCAATAGTGCTCATTGACCACATAATGGACGGATTCGCCTGGAACGATGCTTTCAACTTTGAAAGGACCTGTTCCAACGGGATTTTCCCGAATTTCAGGAGCAGACGGCATATCCGCTACTTCGATGCCTTCCAAGTGATGTTTCGGCATCGGATACTCCCAGATTCCCCCACCAGACTGTAAGAGAGATGGCGTCGTTTTTAAGTACTCGATTTCAATGGTCAAATCGTCCACCACGGTAATGCCTGAAATCGTCTCTGCTTCTCCCTTGTTGTAAGCTTCCATTCCCGCAATGTTCAAATAAGCTTCTCCAAAGTTCGTTCCAGGATAGTCAGGGTGGCCTAGCACTGCATAAGGAAATACCAAATCCTCCGAAGTAATCGGTTCGCCGTCAGACCAATTGAGCTCTTCAGTCAACCGGATTGTTACTTGATTATTCGCTTCATCAAATTCATAAGTCGCATATCCGTCATTGCTCAAGCGGAAGCTTTCATCGATTGAAAACATGGGTTCCATATTGAAGCTGAGTAATTGAGCATCATACGCATTCGCTTTGAATTCAGGACTCATGATTCCTTGGAATGGCGTATCTGTGACTAAGGCATAGTTTAATACGCCTCCATCAATTGCTTCTTCCTCATTGGTCGTAGCTAATGGAAAAGCCGCTTCTGCAGATTCATTCGCAGAAGTTTCTGTCGTACTTTCAGAAGCGTCTTGGCTGGTAGCTTCATTTGTCCTACACGCTGTTAGTATCAACGTACTTGCAAATGTCAGCACCAGTAATTTTTTATTTAATAAATGCATAATTTCCTCCTAAATAACCACCTTCACTTTTTCAGCAATAGGGGTTTCTAGTTGAATTATGAACAGGCCCGTTCGATAACAACGTATTTATTGTAAGTCAATTATCCAATTCTCACAAAGGTATTTTGTAATTTTCCGAGATGAATCCTTAGAAGTTTCTTCCGTATGTTTTAAATTTGCTTACAGAAAGTTTGGTATATAAACGTTTAAGTGCAATTTTTTTCTATTTAATCCTTCAATTTCTGCCCTCCATAAAGACAACTTTGTTTTATTTATTGCTTTAAACGGAATCGGTATACAAAAAAATGACCTTTTAAAATAAAAACTATACCGATGATTACCATAATGATTGGATTAAAACAAAATTGGCCGGAATGAATCCGGTCAATTTCCGAAAACATTCCAGCCAAGCAACTGCTTAACTTATTTAATTGAACTACTCTAATTTTTAGAATTCATTACAGTTCACGCTCTGCACTATTTTTTAATACACTTATTGATTTTCATTTTCTTCTGATTTTTCAAGATCCAAGTCCCATTTTCGGTTATAAAATTTTAGCGTGGTCACCATTATCCAAGCAGCTGTGACACCTAAAATACAGCCGAATACAATGCCGATCAGTCGGTTGGAGATAGCTGAAGTGACTGTCAGTTTATTAGAGATCATAGTCGTCAGCAGGATAGCCATAGGGGTGGAAACAAATATTCCTAAAGCATAGTTAACACGCATACAATATTGCAGCGTCCCATAAAGAGCAACCACAATGAAAATTTGCATGAGTTGAGACATTGGGAAAGCAGTAATCATACTGGCAACGATCAAGCCTAGAACGGTTCCAGAAATCCGCTGGATGTTGCGGTTCATCATAGCTCGTATGTTTTTCACCTGTAAAATTCCTGCACAGGAGAAAATCATCCAAGAAGGTTTATCCAGTCCGATTCCCATACTTAAATAAACAGCAAAAAAGAGCGTGCCGGCGTAGAACAGGGCATCCATCAAGGCACCTGGATCTCGGTTAATTCTTTCTTTAAGATTCGATTTGTCTATTTGGTAGTCTGAACTATTCCTTTCTGTGAAGTGCACGACGACAGCTAGGATAATCCCTAAGGTAACGCCTAGTGACATGGCTCCCATAATTCCTACCATGGATTGAAAATTGGATTCGATTCCTACCCCAACAGCTGATAATAAGATGACAAAAAGGGCCCCTGGTTTTTGCATCCCATAAAGCCGAAAAAAGAGACGGCAAAGAAAAGCTAAGCTACCTATAACCATAGGAGCAGTCCATTGGAAATGCCAACACAGTAAGGAGACAAACATCACAAACAGCAGCAAAAGACCAACTAAAACCAGCCTCTTTAATAGCAGACGCAATGGCATCTGTTCATAGTAAAAAAAGACAAATAACCCTAGAGTCATCAATCCCCCTAAGGAAACTTTCCCAATAAAGTAGCCGAACAGCAAACAGAATGCCATTCCTGCCATAGGAGCAATAATCTGCGCCCAATCGTCTTTTTCCGGTCGGCGAAACGTTAATAATTCTTCTTTGATGTAGCGCATATACGCACTCACTTCCTTTCTAAACAGTCTACGTCTTTTATGAGGTACTGACAAGGTCTCAGTACTTCCTTTTATGAGCGAATCAAAAAAAGCTGACTGGTATGAATCCAGTTATTTACCGGATACTTACCAGCCAATCAGCGGCACAGACCATTTAATTAACCATTTGATGTTGATGAGTAAAAATATCTTTCTTTACCGATGCTGGAGGATGAAGAACGATTGCACTGCTCCACATTAGAGTATTTTACTCCATCCATTCTTCATCTATCATCAATTCATCGGATTTGAGATTCACTAACTTCAACCGATTATCCGATTTAATGTAGATACTTTTATACGCTTGTTCGCCGTCTTCCACAAAAATCATGACTCTGGTTCCTTGATTATCCGTCATCAAATAACTTTCTACAGTCTCCAGATCAATCTTTTCTTGAATGACAGTAAGTTCAGGATAGTCTGGTGATTGGATAGAGTCTGCAGAATCCAGTTCCTCTTCAGGTACTGGTGCCAAGTCTTCTTCCGCTGCTGGAGAACTTGACGCTACTTGAGAGGCTGTACTGTCCGTTGAACCAGTTTCTTCCTGCGTACTGCATCCGGCAAATAGAAATGCCGTTAAAATCAGTGCGATCCATTTCATCTTAAGAACTCCTTTAATCCGTTATAATGGACTTGATTTCCGTCCATTGAGCCTATTTTAGCAAAATAACGCTTCGTTTTCGACTATTTAACTTCTTCCTCTACAGCCTCAAAGATCGTTCCTTTAGTCGCTTCCTGCTTGTCATAAAAAGTCTCCATCATGTACAACCCATGAGCAGCAGCAGTAGGACCAGCTTGATTGCGGTCTTTGACTTCTAGAAGACGCTTGATATCATCAGCAGGGCGCAACCCGTCAGCAATTTGCAACAACGTGCCGATAAAGATTCGCACCATGTTGTACAAGAATCCATTGCCTCTAAAGGTAAAAATCAATTCGCCATTCAGCTCATCTTTTTCGACTTTCGCTTCATAAACGGTACGTACTTTATCTTCTTTGCCACTATTGCTGGCACAAAAACTCGTAAAATCATGCTCTCCGACAAGGTCGTTTAGAGCAACCTCTAAAGCTTCCATATCAATACGATAAGGGTGATGTAAGGCATATAAGCGTTTAAATGGACTCATGACCTGATTGATATCCACACGGTATTGATACTTCTTCCCTGCTGTCGAGTATTGAGCATGAAAGTCAGTGTCCACAATTTCCGCAGAATAAAAAGTCAGTTCATCTGTGGTTAGACTGTTTAAGGCTCGCAGCATATTTTTAGGCGGCAAATAAAACGGGTAATCAAAATGAATCACTTGTCCTTTAGCATGGACACCCGAGTCGGTACGTCCAGCGCTGCGCAGTCTGATCGTTTGTCCTTTAGTCATGATGTTCAAAGCTTTCTCAATGTCCCCTTGGACTGTACGACCATTTGGTTGTATTTGGAATCCTACAAATTGGCTTCCATCATATTGCAATAATACTTTGTAACGATAGCTTTCCATGTGCTGCCTCCTTGATATCTTTTAGTGACTCTTTTTTCTATATAAAAAGTACGCTATATATTGACTGATTTGATTTGCGTGCCCTTTTTAGATGTTTTAGCTTATAAAGGTCACGCAACAAGTATTTATGTGCCTTTTTCTAGGCGTTTTTATTTAAAAAGGAACACAAACTATTTTTGCGTTCCTTTTTCCAGATTTTAAGGCTTATTTAGTAACGTAAAAACGTCAAGCTCTTTAAGCAGAGCAAGATTTGTCTGTGCTGTCTCTCTGCACTAAAGACTAAAGACGCTTTACTCATTAAAAAAGACGCCTCATACAACAAACAGCGTTGGAAGCGTCTCATGAGTCGGGCAATTTTTGTTGCGGTCACTACTTATTAATTTCTTAAAAAGACTAAAGCAGCGGTCAACACTGCAAAAGTGAGCATCACTAGAGTATCTGAAGCACTCCAGTCCAACTTACGGAATTTCGTACGACCTTCGCCGCCGCTGTATCCTCTGGCTTCCATAGCAGTTGCTAAATCCTCAGCACGATTGAATGAGCTTACGAATAAAGGAATCAGCAGCGGAACGATGGATTTCATTTGCTGGAAGACATTTCCTTCCCCAAAATCTACCCCTCTAGCTCGTTGGGCGTTCATGATCTTCTCCGTTTCATCCATCAACGTAGGAACGAAACGAAGCGCTATAGAGAGCATCAAAGCAATCTCATACACTGGAACCTTCAAAGCGGTCAGCGGACGCATCAGGTACTCTAAAGCGTCTGTTAAGGACAGTGGCATTGTAGTCAGTGTTAACAGTGTCGACATGAAGATGATCAACACGAAACGACAGAAAATAAAGACCCCGTTCAGCAATCCTTGAGAAGTCAGCATCAAAATCCACCACTGGAAGTAAACTTCTCCCCCTCCAGTGAAGAACACCTGTAAAATCACGGTAAACAGGATCAGCCAAATCATGGGTTTGATCCCATTGATAAAGAAGCTGAATTTGATTTTCGATAATAAGACAGCGGTCAATACAAAAATGAATAAGAGCAAATACGTTTGCCAATTGTTAGCCAAAAAGATCACGAAAATAAACAGGATCGTGCTGATCAGTTTCGCTCTAGGATCCAATCGGTGTATCCAGGAATTTCCGGGAATGTAACGTCCAAAAATCAATTTCTCCATCATTTGGCATCACCGCCTTCGAATGCATCAACGGCTAACTGGGCGGCTAATTGGGCTACTAATTGATCTGCCAATTCATCTGTAGTCAACGGTATTTCCTCTAACTTCAGCCCCAGACGCTCTTCTAAACGACTTGCAAAAGATACAGTTGCCGGAACATCCAATTGTTTGCTTTCCAACCATGCTTCATTTTGAAAGATCTCACGAGGAGGACCTTCTTTCACAACGGTACCTTGTTCTAAAATGATGACGTGATTGGCGTAATTGGCTACATCTTCCATTTGGTGAGTCACTAAGACAATAGTCATACCTTGTTCTTGATACAGTCGATAGAACATGTCCATCATTTCTTTGCGCCCTTTTGGATCTAATCCAGCAGTCGGCTCGTCCAACACCAATACTTCCGGTTCCATTGCCAACACACCAGCTATCGCTACACGGCGCATTTGTCCGCCTGACAAGTCGAATGGTGAACGTTCCATGTAAGTCTCATCCAATCCCACTAACGGCAGCATACGCTTAGCAATTTCGATACCTTCTTCTTCAGTAGCACCAAAGTTTTTTGGTCCAAAAGCAATATCTTTGGCAATCGTTTCTTCAAACAATTGCGATTCAGGAAATTGAAAGACGATTCCAACCTTTTTACGGATGCTTTTGAGATTTTTATTATTGGTCGTTGAGATGATTTCACGGTCTCCAATAACGACTTTACCTTCAGTCGGTTTGTTCAATGCGTTCAAATGACGCAATATCGTGGATTTTCCGCTTCCAGTATGTCCAACGAGAGCAGTATAACTGCCATCTTTAATAGCAAAATCAATATCATATAACGCTCGGCTTTCGAATGGTGTGCCTTTTTGGTATGTGTACCCTACTTTTTCGAAAGTAATGTCCATAACCATTCCACCATCCCTTCTTCTGTTAAGTATGTTTCGGGAACTTTTAAGCCTCTTTCTTCCAAAGCCACTTTCAATTTCTCCGGAAATGGCAAATCCAATCCCATATCGATCAATTGGTCTCCGTTAGAAAAGATTTCTTGCGGAGTGCCTTCTCTCACTAATTTTCCTTCTTGCATCACTAAGATACGGTTCGCATTGGCTGCTTCGTCAATATCATGCGTGATGGAGATAACGGTCAAATTTTCTTTTTCTTTGATCTGTTGTACAGTTTCAATCACTTCTTGACGTCCTTGAGGGTCCAGCATACTTGTAGCTTCATCTAAAATAATAATTTTAGGCGCTATTGCCACCACACCTGCAATAGCTACGCGCTGCTTTTGTCCTCCAGATAGACGCGCCGGTTCTCGCTCTTTAAAGTCCAGCATCTTAACTTGCCCTAGAGCCGATTCGACTCTTTGCAGCATTTCGTCTCTTGGAACAGCTTGATTTTCTAAACCAAAGGCCACATCATCTTGCACTGTTGATCCTACAAATTGATTGTCCGGATTTTGAAAAACCATGCCCACTTTTTCACGGATTCCCCAAATATTTTCTTCTGATAACGCTAATTGATCCACAAAAACTTCTCCACTGTCTGGAGCAATCAAGCCATTGATCGTTTTTGCCAGCGTAGATTTTCCTGATCCATTTGGTCCAATGATCGCGATCCATTCGCCTTCTTCGATTTCTAAAGATACTCCGTTCAGAGCAGGTCGCAGATCCGTTTCATTGTATTGGTATATTAAATTATTTAGTGTAATGATTTTATTCATGGCTAACTCCCCAAGTCTTCTATTAGGATTACAACGTCATCACGGATCACGTTGTTAGGCAGATAATGTTGCTCAGACCTTTCACTCGTCATCAGTCTTGACACCTGTCATGGTCCATTACGTAATTATTATACACTATTCTACTATACAGACCATCTTGTTTTTCAGAAAATTTAGTGTACCTGTACTTGCTTCTTTTTACTTTAAAGTAACTGAAAAAAGGAGTGATTCCAGTTTTCAGCTGCTTTAAAATAAAAAAAATCACTTTAATTGATGAATGTACCTCTCTTAGAGAACAGATTCTCTAAGAGAAGTTTAGAGCTAGACTCGAAAGATATTGCTATCTATTCATCATCATAACACTCCGATCATACATCTAAAAAAGTGAACGTCATTTTGTTTCCTTATTATTCAACCAGTTGTCTCAACAGAATTGTTGCAACAACTGGCTGAAATATGAAGTGCTGGTTGAATGAATTATACTAATTCAATAACGACCATTGGTGCACCATCACCGCGACGGTTTTCAGTTTTCAAAATACGAGTGTATCCACCTTGACGTTCAGCATAACGTGGTGCAATGTCCCCGAATAATTTTTGTAAAGCTGATTCAACGATGATTGCATCTTCTTCTTCTTTAACTGTTGCAACTTCGTTACGAACGAATGCAGCAGCACGACGACGAGCAGCTAAATCGCCTTTTTTACCTAAAGTAATCATTTTTTCTGTTGTTTTGCGAACTTCTTTAGCGCGAGCTTCAGTAGTCACAATACGTTCGTTAATGATTAGATCAGAAGTTAAATCACGCAACATAGCTTTACGTTGAGAGCTTGTACGTCCTAATTTACGGTAACCCATTGTATATTATCCTCCCTTGATACAGTACTACTAGTCTTCGTGGCGCAATCCCAATTCAAGTTCATTCAGTTTGAATTTAACTTCTTCAAGTGATTTACGTCCAAGATTACGTACCTTAATCATTTCAGCTTCTGATTTGTCAGTCAACTCTTGTACAGTGTTGATTCCAGCACGTTTCAAACAGTTGTATGAACGTACAGACAAATCAAGTTCTTCTATTGTCATTTCAAGTTTTTTCTCTTTTTGAGTCTCTTCTTTTTCCACCATGATTTCCACTTTACGTGTTTCATCTGTTAGATTTACGAAGATATTCAAGTGTTCGGTTAGAATTCGAGCGGCTAAACTAACTGCCTCTTCAGGGCTAATTGAACCGTCTGTCCATACATCAAGTGTTAACTTGTCAAAAGCGTCTTTTTGACCCACTCGAGTGTTTTCAACTTGATAGTTCACACGACTAACTGGGGTGTAGATTGAATCGACTGGCAATACACCGATAGGCATATCGTCTTTTTTATTGTGTTCAGCTCTTGCGTAACCTCTACCTTTTCTAGCTGTCATACGAACATGGAAGTGTCCGCCTTCAGCTACAGTACAGATATACAAGTCAGGGTTCAAGATTTCAACATCACTATCAAAAATGATGTCTGCTGCTGTAACCACTGCAGGGCCTTTCACATCGATTTCAATTGTCTTGTCCTCTTCAGAGTATAATTTGAGTGCCAACTTTTTAATATTTAAGATGATTGCTGTAACATCCTCAACAACACCGTCAATAGTAGAAAATTCATGTAAAACACTGTCAATTTGAATATTTGTTACAGCTGCTCCCGGAAGAGAAGACAATAAAATACGACGTAGGGAATTACCCAACGTTGTTCCATATCCACGTTCAAGTGGCTCTACAACGAATTTACCAAACTTGGCATCATCGCTGATCTCAATCGTTTCAATTCTTGGCTTTTCAATTTCGATCATTCTGCTATTTACCCCTTTCAAAACGTTAAGTTCATGTTATCGAGTGCAAACCTACAAAAAATGAAGCAGCTCTCAATTAAACACGACGGCGTTTTGGAGGGCGGCATCCATTATGAGGAATTGGAGTTACGTCACGAATAGCTGTAACTTCTAAACCTGTTGCTTGCAAAGAACGAATTGCTGCTTCACGACCTGAACCAGGACCTTTAACTGCAACTTCGACTGTTTTCATTCCATTTTCCATACTTACTTTAGCTGCTGCTTCAGCTGCTAATTGAGCTGCAAATGGAGTTGATTTTTTTGATCCGCGGAAACCTAGTGATCCAGCTGATGACCATGAAATTGCGTTACCATGAGTATCAGTAATCATTACAATAGTGTTGTTAAATGTAGAACGGATATGAGCTACTCCGCTCTCGATATTTTTTTTCACACGACGTTTGCGTTGAACTTTTCTTGCCATTAAGGTTTACCTCCTAACAATTAAATTATTTTTTCTTACCTGCAATTGCCTTAGCTGGGCCTTTACGAGTACGTGCATTATTTTTCGTGTTTTGTCCACGAACTGGTAATCCACGACGATGACGCATGCCTCGGTATGAACCAATATCAATCAAACGTTTGATATTTTGGCTTACTTCACGACGTAAATCTCCTTCAACTTTCAATTTATCCACTTCCACACGGATAGCGTCTAATTGATCATTGCTAAGATCACGAACACGAATATCTTCTGATACATCAGCTGCTTTTAAAACCTCGCTAGCTGTATTTTTACCGATTCCATATATATAAGTTAGAGAAATTACTACACGTTTGTCACGTGGAATATCTACACCTGCAATACGAGCCATTACAATTACACCTCCTAATTTTTATTATCCTTGACGTTGTTTATGTTTTGGATTTTCACAAATAACCATTACCCGACCATTACGACGGATAACTTTACATTTATCACACATTTTTTTAACTGATGGTCTTACTTTCATGAACTAACCCTCCTATTTTAGTGACGGAGTGCAATTATTTAAAGCGGTAAGTTATACGTCCACGTGATAAATCATATGGAGATAACTCAACTGTAACTTTATCCCCTGGTAAAATTCGAATGTAATTCATGCGAATTTTTCCGGAAACATGCGCCAATACTATATGGCCATTTTCAAGTTCAACTTTAAAACTTGCATTTGGCAAAGTTTCAACGACTGTACCTTCAATTTCTATGACATCGTCTTTCGCCACGCCTAGTACCTCCCTTAATTTTTTCGCTTCTATTACGCGATAAACAGTGAGCGCATTACAAGCCCTCACCTGTTTTCATCTTAACTTATAGATTATAACACAACAAAAAAGCATTTTAAAGTCAATACCTTTAATATTATAGCATAATCCCTTTTCTTCTACAAGGTTTTGAAAAACGAACAAATCAATTTCTGTGAACAATTGTGAAGATTCTTCTTTTTTAAAGAACGAAAAAAGCAAGATGGTTTTTTTGTTTTATATGAAGAGATTATTTGGTTTTATCAATAACTTCTTTGATTGAGTTAAATACATCTTTAACATCATCTTCACCGTTTACGGTATACAAAACATCGCGCTCTTTATAGAAGTTTAAAAGAGGTTCTGTTAATTCAACGTTTACGTTTATACGATTCTCGACTGTTTCAGGTTTGTCGTCTTCTCTTTGATAGAACTCATGTCCTCCGCAACGATCACACGTACCTTCAACTTTTGTCGGTTTATTCAGTTTGTGGTAAGTAGCTCCACAATTGCTGCATATAAAACGACCAGTAAGTCTTTGCATTAAAATGTCTTTGTTCACTTCAATGTAAAAAACAGCATCGATTGGTTTATTTAAGCCTTTTGTAATTTCTTCCAACGCTTCCGCTTGATTCAAAGTTCGAGGGAAACCATCTAAAAGAAATCCGTTGTCCGTATCGGATTCAGCCAAACGTTCTTTGACAATTCCATTAGTCACTTCATCAGGAACTAAGTTACCAGAATCCATAAAGGATTTTGCTTTGATTCCTAATTCGGTTTGTTTTTCAACTGCAGCCCGGAACATATCTCCCGTTGAAATATGAGGTATTTGATAAGCATCTACAATTTGTTCTGCTTGCGTTCCTTTTCCTGCACCAGGAAGCCCCATTAAAATGAGATTCATCATTTTTCCTCCTTAAATGTAAGAATCAGTGCTGAGGAAATTCCTCAACACAGTCTTCTTATTGGATAAAGCCTCGATAACTTCTTTTAACAGTTTGTCCTTCCAGCTGTCTCATTGAGTCTAATGCTACCCCGACAACAATCAGTAAGCTTGTTCCTCCAAGAGCAACGGATGAAGGTAAATTCCACAAATTAGAAGCAAGAATCGGTATTAAAGCAATAATACCTAAATATAGTGCACCTAATGTACTTAGACGGGCAAGAACTTTCGATAAATAATCTTGAGTAGGTTGTCCGGGGCGTACACTTGCGATATAACCACCCTGTTTTTGCAAGTTCTCAGAAACTTTTTCCGGATTCACTTGGATGAAAGCATAGAAGAACGTAAAGACAACGATCAATAACGTGTACAATACAGCTCCTATTGGTTCTTCCAAATTGAAAACTTGATTAAGCACTTGATACCATGTTTCATTCGCTGAATTTTGACTAAAGAAACCTAAAATGGTTTGAGGAGTCATAATAAAGGAACTCGCAAAAATAACCGGAATAACTCCAGCTGAATTTACTTTTAATGGAATGTGAGCACTTTGATCATTTGACGAAACACGTTTCGAATACTGAACAGGAATTTTGCGTCTAGCATTTTCCATATACACAACTAAGATCACAATCAAGATGAACCCGATAGCAATAGCAATTGAGAACAGAATAGCTTTGGTCATTTCGTCTCCAGCATTTCTGATTTGAGTATTGTAAAAATTGTAAAGGTCTGAAGGAACACGGGCAATGATACCTGAGAAGATGATCATTGAAGTGCCGTTCCCAAAACCATTAACAGTTATGAGCTCAGCTAACCATAAAACCATCATTGTTCCTGCAGTAAGAATAAGTGCAATGGAAAGATATGTTGCAACGGTTGGATTATTAACCAGTCCCAAGTTTGTTAGGGCATTGAACCCATAAGATATCCCCACGGCTTGAACAAACGCTAAACCGATCGTCAAGTAACGAGTCACTTGATTCAATTTACGTCGTCCAACCTCACCTTGATCAGCCCATTCTGCAAATTTTGGAATAATATCCATTTGCAGTAATTGGACAACGATCGAAGCGGTGATATACGGAGAAACACCAAGCGCAAATATAGAATAGCTGCTAAGTGCTCCACCACCAAAGGTATTCAATAAGCTAAATAGTCCAGACGAAGATAAATCTCCCAATGCATTTGCATTAACGCCAGGAACCGTAATATGGGTTCCTAAACGAAAGAGAATCAAGATTCCTAGAGTGAAGAGTATTCTTCCTCTGATGTCCTTATCTTTAAATGCATCTTTTAGGACCTTTAACATTAAATCACCTCAACTGAACCGCCAGCAGCTTCAATTGCTTCTTTAGCTGCTTGGGAGAATTTATTTGCTTTAACAGTCAATTTACGTTCAATTGATCCGTTACCTAGCACTTTAATTCCAGATTTTTCGTCTTTGATGACTCCTGTTTCAACTAGTAATGCAGGGGTTACTTCTGTTCCATCTTCAAAACGGTTTAAAGTTTCAAGATTTACAACAGCGTATTCCTTGCGGTTGATGTTCGTGAAACCACGTTTTGGTAAAGTACGGAATAAAGGTGTTTGTCCACCTTCGAATCCTAAACGTACGCCACCACCTGAACGTGATTTTTGACCTTTTTGTCCACGACCTGATGTTTTACCGTTACCAGAAGAAGTTCCGCGTCCTACACGGTTACGAACTTTACGAGAACCTTCTGCAGGTTTTAATTCATGAAGTTTCATTGTTTGGGCACCTCCTTCAATTTGAATCTTACAAAGTTTACATTAAACTTCTTTAACGTCCACTAAATGTGAAATTGTGTTAACCATACCTTTGATTGCTTCATTAGCAGGTTTAACTACAGTACTGTTAGTCTTTTTAAGACCTAAAGCTTTAACTGTATCACGTTGATTTTGAGGACGTCCGATAACGCTACGTTTTAAAGTAATTTCTAAATTAGCCATTTCTTATAGTCCTCCTTTTATCCGATAATTTCTTCTACAGTTTTACCGCGAAGTCTTGCAACTTCTTCAACGCGTTTTAATTGAGTTAATCCGTCGATTGTCGCACGAACCATGTTGATTGGAGTGCTTGAACCTAATGATTTACTTGTTACGTCAGCGACACCAGCTAGTTCCAATACGGCACGAACCGGACCACCAGCAGAAACCCCAGAACCTTCAATAGCAGGTTTGATTAAAACATTTCCACCGCTGTAACGTCCAATAACTTCATGAGGTACAGTTGAACCATCTCTCGGTACTTCAATAAGATTTTTCTTAGCACTTTCAATCGCTTTACGAATAGCTTCAGGCACTTCTTTAGCTTTACCTGTACCAAAGCCAACGTGTCCATTTTTGTCTCCGACAACAACTAATGCAGCAAAACGCAAGTTACGTCCACCTTTTACTACTTTAGTTACACGGTTGATTGTAACAACACGATCTTCTAATTCCAATGTGTTTGGATCGATGTATACCATGTGTGGTTTTCCTCCTTTTCCTAAAAGTCTAGTCCATTTTCGCGAGCAGCTTCAGCTAAAGCTTGTACACGGCCATGGTATAGGTATCCACCACGGTCAAAGACTACTTCTTTAATACCTTTTTCAGCAGCACGTTGAGCAACTAATGCTCCAACAGCTGTAGCTTGTTCTGTTCTTGTTTCGCCTGAAACTTCTTTATCTAATGTAGATGCACTTGCGAGCGTGACACCCGCTACGTCATCAATCACTTGAGCGTAGATATTCTTGTTTGAGCGGAAAACGTTCAAACGTGGGCACTCAGCAGTACCAGAAATTTTAGCGCGTACTCGTCCATGTCTTTTTAGACGTAGTTTATTTTTGTCTGGTTTTGAAATCACAATTGTCACCTCTTTATTTTATTTACTAGCAATCAGGCAGCCAGGTAAGTATTATTTACCTGTTTTACCTTCTTTACGACGTACGAATTCGTCAGTGTAACGAATACCTTTACCTTTATAAGGCTCAGGAGGACGTACTCCACGAATGTTGGCTGCTAATTCTCCAACATGTTCTTTGTTGATTCCTTTAACAATAATCTTAGTGTTTGAAGGAACTTCAACAGTAATACCTTCTCTAGCTTCAAATTCAACTGGATGTGAAAGACCAACGTTCAATACAAGTTTAGTTCCTTGTAATTGAGCACGGTATCCAACCCCGATCAAATCTAAAGTTTTTTCGAATCCTTCAGTAACTCCAACGACCATGTTGTTAACAAGGGCGCGTGTAGTACCGTGGATCGTACGGCTAGGTTTGCTGTCGTCAGGACGAGTGAAAGTAATTTCATTATCTGAAACAGTCATCGTAATGACAGGACTGATTGCAAGGTTCAATTCACCTTTAGGTCCTTTAACAGTAACATCATTTCCGTTTTGAGTAACTTCTACTCCAGCAGGAATAGTAATAACTTTATTTCCAATACGGCTCATAGCAGGGCACCTCCTTATTTCTTCTTGTTTATTACCAAACGTAAGCGAGTATTTCGCCACCGATATTTTTTGTTCTTGCTTCTTTGTCTGTAACGACACCTTCTGAAGTTGATACGATCGCGATACCTAGTCCGTTAAGAACTTTAGGTACATCGCCAGCTTTAGCGTAAACACGCAAACCTGGTTTAGAGATACGTTTCAATCCAGTGATAACACGTTCGTTGTCTTGTCCATATTTTAAGAAAACACGGATAACGCCTTGTTTGTCATCTTCAACAAATTCAACATTTTTTACAAAACCTTCACGTTTTAAAATGTTAGCAATCTCTTTTTTAACTTTTGAAGCAGGTACTTCTAATGATTCGTGTTTTGCTGAGTTAGCGTTACGAACACGTGTTAGAAAATCTGCGATTGGATCAGTCATGACCATGATTTTTTAGCCTCCTTTTTGCGAGTTTCGTTTTACCAGCTTGCTTTTTTCATACCTGGAATTTCACCTTTATAGGCTAGTTCGCGTAAGCAAATACGGCAAAGTTTGAATTTGCGGTAAACTGAATGTGGACGACCACAACGTTCACAACGAGTGTATTCTTGAGTTGAGAATTTAGCAGGGCGTTTACTTTTAGCAATCATTGATTTTTTAGCCACTATCTTCGCCTCCTATATTATTTTTGGAATGGCATTCCAAGTTGCGTTAACAATTCACGAGATTCTTCGTCAGTGTTAGCAGTAGTTACAATAACGATGTCCATTCCGCGAACTTTATCAACCATGTCATATTCAACTTCAGGGAAGATAAGTTGTTCTTTAATTCCTAACGTGTAGTTTCCACGTCCGTCGAAAGCTTTATTGCTTACGCCGCGGAAGTCGCGTACACGAGGAAGTGAAACAGAAACCAATTTGTCTAAGAAATCGTACATTCTGTCTCCACGTAATGTTACTTTAGTACCAATAGGCATGCCTTCACGTAAACGGAAGCCAGCGATTGATTTTTTAGCTTTTGTAATTACTGGTTTTTGACCAGCGATAACTGTCAATTCATTAACTGCTTTGTCTAAGTTTTTAGTGTTTGATACTGCATCACCCACACCCATGTTAATAACGATTTTATCAACTTTTGGTGTTTGCATGATTGATGAGTAGTTGAATTTCTCCATCATAGCTGGAGTAACTTCTTTAGTATATTTTTCTTTAAGGCGGTTCATGAAGTTTGTCCCTCCTTCCTTAATCTATTAGTTTAAAACTTCACCGGTTTTTTTAGATACACGTACTTTTTTACCATCTTCAACTTTGTAGCCAACGCGAGTTGGTTCGCCAGTTGAAGCGTCGATCAACATAACATTTGAAGCATCAACTGGGGCTTCGATTTCTAGAATGCCGCCATTTGGTTCAAATGTTGATGGTTTTTGGTGTTTTTTCATAATGTTAACACCTTCAACGGTAACGCGATTTTTCTTAGGAAATACAGCTTTAACTACGCCTTCTTTGCCTTTATCTTTACCAGTGATAACTTTAACTTTATCTCCTGTTTTAATAAACATATTTATCTCGCACCTCCTTCGTGGATGGTTGGGTATTAAAGAACTTCTGGAGCCAATGAAACGATTTTCATGAAACTGTTGTCACGTAATTCACGTGCAACAGGTCCAAAGATACGAGTTCCTCTTGGGCTCTTATCGTCACGGATAATGACACATGCATTTTCATCAAATTTAATATAAGAACCGTCTGCACGACGAGCTCCTGTTTTGGTACGTACAATTACAGCTTTAACAACTTCACCTTTTTTGACAACGCCACCTGGTGTTGCATGTTTTACAGTACAAACAATAACATCACCAATGTTAGCAGTCTTACGGCCTGAACCACCTAGTACTTTTATTGCAAGTACTTCACGTGCACCAGAGTTGTCAGCTACTTTCAAACGACTTTCTGCTTGGATCACTTTCGTATCCTCCTTTCGGAATTAGAAACTTCATTTTTAAAATCAGGTTTTTATGCTTAGATAATGATAGATTCTTCCACGATTTCAACTAAACGGAAATGTTTAGTAGCTGATAATGGACGAGTTTCCATAATTTTAACGATATCGCCTAATTTTGCACTGTTGTTTTCATCATGTGCTTTGTATTTTTTAGAATATTTCATACGTTTGCCGTATACTGGGTGGCGTTTTTGAGTATCAATTTGAACAACGATAGTTTTGTCCATTTTGTCAGAAACAACGTGTCCTTGGTACACTTTACGTTGATTACGTTCTTCAGTCATTTGTTAGCGACCTCCTTTTTCGTTTCGATCAACTATTTTTGTAATTCAGCTTGGCGCAACGCTGTTTTAATGCGTGCGATAGATTTGCGAACTTCGCTCAATCTTGAAGTATTCTCTAACTGGCCAGTAGCCAATTGGAATCTTAGATTGAATAATTCTTCTTTAAATTCTTTTTCTTTTTCAATCATTTCTGAAGTGGATAATTCTTTAAGTTCATTAGCCTTCATTAGATTCACCACCAATTTCTTCACGTTTTACAAATTTCGTTTTGATCGGTAATTTGTGTGATGCTAAACGTAATGCTTCACGAGCTACTTCTTCAGATACGCCGCCAACTTCAAACATGATTTTTCCACGTTTAACTGGTGAAACCCATCCTTCAGGAGCACCTTTACCAGATCCCATACGAACTCCGATTGCTTTTGATGTGTATGATTTATGAGGGAAAATTTTGATCCATACTTTCCCACCACGTTTCATGTAACGAGTCATAGCAATACGAGCAGCTTCAATTTGACGGTTAGTGATCCAGTGAGATTCTACAGCTTGTAAGCCGAATTCTCCATAAGCGATCTCTTTACCACCTTTAGCTTCACCGCGCATTTTACCTCTAAATTCACGACGGAATTTTACACGTTTAGGTACTAACATGTTATTTCCCTCCTTTCTCTGCATTCTTTTTAGCAGGAAGAACTTCTCCACGGTAAATCCAAACTTTAACACCTAGTTTACCATAAGTAGTATCTGCTTCTTCCCAAGCGTAATCGATATCTGCACGTAATGTGTGCAATGGAACAGTTCCTTCAGAATGGATCTCAGTACGAGCCATATCTGCACCGTTCAAACGACCAGAAACTTGAGTTTTGATTCCTTTAGCTCCAGCACGCATTGTGCGTTGGATAGCTTGTTTTTGAGCACGGCGGAAAGCTACACGATTTTCAAGTTGACGTGCAATTCCTTCACCGACTAATTTAGCGTCTAAATCAGGTCTTTTGATTTCAACGATGTTGATGTGAACTCGTTTACCTGTTAAGTCGTTTAATTTTTTGCGTAATGCATCTACTTCAGATCCACCTTTACCAATAACCATTCCTGGTTTAGCAGTGTGAATAGAGATGTTTACACGATTAGCAGCACGTTCAATTTCTACTAATGAGATTGAAGCGTCACTAAGATTTTTAAAGATGTATTCACGAATTGCAATATCTTCATGTAGGTAGTCGCCGAATTCTTTTTCTGCATACCATTTAGAATCCCAGCCGCGAATAATTCCTACACGCATACCTTTTGGATTAATTTTTTGACCCACAGATTAGCCCTCCTTTTTCTCTGATACCACGATTGTAATGTGGCTTGTGCGTTTCATGATTGGTGAAGCTGATCCTTTTGCACGAGGACGGAAACGTTTCATCGTTGGTCCTTCGTTAACATAAGCTTCGCTTACTACCAAGTTTTCAATATCTAAATCATAATTGTGTTCAGCATTAGCGATAGCAGATTTTAAAACTTTCTCTACTACTGGTGATGCTCCTCTAGGAGTGAATTTCAAAATTGAAATTGCTTCACCAACACTTTTACCTCTAATAAGATCGACAACTAAACGAACCTTACGAGCGGTAATGCGAACAGTTTTTGCAGTTGATTTAGCTGCTGTAATTTGTTCTGACATGAGTAATCCTCCCCTCAATAATTAACGATTCGTTTTTTTGTCATCCGCAGTGTGTCCGCGGTAAGTTCTTGTTGGCGCAAATTCACCTAATTTGTGTCCGACCATGTCTTCTTGTACAAAAACTGGGACATGCTTCCGTCCATCATATACAGCAATTGTGTGACCTACAAAGTTTGGAAAAATTGTAGAACGACGAGACCAAGTTTTAATAACTGATTTCTTTTCGCTAGCGTCCATTGCTTGTACTTTTTTCATTAAGTGTTCATCGACAAAAGGTCCCTTTTTAATACTACGACCCATAGTTGAACCTCCTTCCAGTTATGCAGCAAATTGGTTATCCAACTTGCCTGGTTTATTTTGTTTTACGACGACGTACGATTCGTTTGTTAGATCTTGCTTTAGAGTTACGTGTTTTCAATCCAAGAGCAGGTTTACCCCATGGAGTTAATGGACCAGCATGTCCGATTGGAGCTTTACCTTCACCACCACCGTGTGGGTGATCGTTAGGGTTCATTACAGAACCACGAACAGTTGGGCGTTTACCCATCCAACGTGAACGTCCAGCTTTACCAATGTTGATCAATTCATGTTGTTCATTACCAACTTCACCGATTGTAGCACGGCAAGTAGCTAAGATTTGACGAACTTCGCCTGATCCTAAACGAACTAACACGTATTTTCCTTCTTTACCTAAAACTTGTGCGCTTGTTCCTGCTGAACGAACCAATTGTCCACCTTTACCAGGTTTCAATTCGATGTTGTGAACAACAGTACCAACCGGAATATTTGATAGTGGTAAAGTATTACCCACTTTAATATCAGCATTTTCTCCTGAAAGAATATGTTGACCAATTTCAATTCCTTTTGGTGCAAGAATGTAAGTTTTGATTCCATCTACATAATGGATTAGTGCAATGTTTGCTGAACGGTTTGGATCATATTCAACAGTTTTTACGATACCGACAACATCGTCTTTGTTACGTTTGAAGTCGATAATACGGTAACTACGTTTGTGCCCGCCACCTTGGTGACGTACTGTAATTTTACCATTGTTGTTACGGCCAGCTTTTCTTTTGTTTGGTTCTAACAAAGTCTTTTCAGGCGTTGTTGAAGTGATTTCAGCGAAATCAGAACCAGTCATATTACGACGGCCGTTAGTGGTAGGTTTGTACTTTTTAATCGCCACGTGTTTTCCCTCCTATAAGTGATATTTTGAATTATTCAGCTTCGAAAAATTCGATTTCTTTTGAATCAGCTGTTAATGTAACAACTGCTTTACGACGTTTTTTAGTGTAACCAGAATATCTTCCCATACGTTTTAATTTTCCACGTACGTTCATAACATTCACGTTTTTAACTTTAACGCCAAAGATTTCTTCAATTGCTTGTTTGATATGAGTTTTGTTTGCGCGAACGTCTACTTCAAAAGTATATTTTTTGCTGTCTTCAGCAAGCATAGCTTTTTCAGTAATCATAGGGCGCAAGATAACTTCGCGTGCTTCCATTATTGAAGAGCCTCCTCTACTTGAGTTAGAGCAGTTTGCGTTAAGATCAATTTGTTATGAGATACAACATCTAAAACTGTAACGTTATCTGGAGCTACTACTGTTACTCCTGGAAGGTTACGAGCTGATAATGTTGTGAAATCATTTCCGTTTTCTACAACAACTAACACTTTTGTATCAACATTTAAATTGTTTAACACTTGTGCAAATTCTTTCGTTTTTGGTGCATCAAAGTTCAATGCATCTACAACGATCATGTTTCCTTCAGCTACTTTAGAAGAAAGAACAGATCTGATTGCTAAACGACGAACTTTTTTAGGAAGTTTGTAGCTGTATGAACGAGGTGTCGGTCCAAAGACTACACCACCGCCACGCCATTGTGGTGAACGGATAGATCCTTGACGAGCACGTCCAGTACCTTTTTGTCTCCATGGTTTACGGCCACCGCCTCTTACTGCACTACGGTTTTTTACTTTGTGTGTTCCTTGTCTTAATGAAGCACGTTGCATGATGATTGCATCAAAAACAACATTTTCATTTGGTTCAATTCCGAAAACAGCATCGTTTAAAGTAACTTCGCCATTTTGAGAACCGTCTTGTTTAAATAAGACTAATTTTGCCATTCCTTTGCTCCTCCTTTCTTCGATCTTTATTTAACTGCTTTAAGAGCAGTTCTAATTTGGATTAAGGATTTTTTAGCTCCAGGTACATTACCTTTAATTAAGATAACATTTCTTTCAACGTCAACACGTACGATTTCAAGATTTTGAATTGTTACGCGGTTTCCGCCCATACGACCTGGCAATAATTTACGTTTGAATACGCGATTAGGATCAACGGGACCCATTGAACCAGGACGACGGTGGTAACGAGATCCGTGAGACATTGGTCCACGAGATTGGCCATGGCGTTTGATAACACCTTGGAAACCTTTACCTTTAGTTGTCCCCGTGACATCAACGATGTCTCCAGCTGCGAACATATCAACTTTAATTTCTTTTCCTACTTCGTATTCCCCTAGCTCAACACCGTCAAATTCACGAATGAAGCGCTTAGGAGTAGCATTTGCTTTTGCTACATGACCTTTAGCAGGTTTGTTAGACAATACTTCACGTTTGTCTTGGTAACCAAGTTGAACTGCTTCGTAGCCATCGTTTTCCATTGTTTTAAGTTGTAAAACAACGTTTGGAGTAGCTTCGATTACTGTTACAGGAATTAATTCCCCAGCTTCAGTAAAGACTTGTGTCATTCCTACTTTTTTTCCTAAGATTCCTTTGGTCATGAGTACACCTCCATTATTTTTTTAGTTTGATTATAATTTAATTTCGATATCTACGCCTGATGGTAGATCTAATTTTGTTAAAGCATCAACAGTTTTTGGTGTTGGGTTAACAATATCAATCACACGTTTGTGAGTGCGCATTTCAAATTGTTCACGAGAGTCTTTGTATTTGTGAGTCGCACGAATCACAGTGTACACACTTCTCTCAGTTGGTAATGGAATTGGACCAGACACGCTAGCACCAGTTCTCTTTGCTGTTTCTACAATTTTGTCCGCTGATTGATCCAAGATACGGTGTTCGTATGCTTTCAAACGGATACGGATTTTTTGTTTTGCCATAATTTTCCCTCCTTCGCCTATTCTTATAAAGTAGACATTGCTCCACGAAAATTTCCGACACACTCGCCGTGGCAAAGCGGCCGGGTGTATCGCAACCTCCCGTTTCTTAGCCATCGATTCCAAATGAAATCGGGGTCTGTGCTTCTCTCTTTTAAATCAGCACCTTAAATAGTATAACCAATATACATTATCAAATCAAGTGTTTTTCGCGGTTTTTTCAACTTTTTTGAAAATAAGTCGGCTTTTTTCTTCACATTTCATCCACTATTAACGGTTTTACCATTTGCGAGATTGATCTTGTCCATTATCAGTCTTCTAAATGATGAAAAAAGCTACTTCTTATCATCTGCAATGATTAAGATAGTAGCTTAGTTCAAATTATTTGTCTAGTAAAACTTCTTTTTTAAATTTTTTTATCCACTGTTTTGTTTCTGCTTCTCTCAGACTTTCACTATCCAATTTTCAGGAGCTGCTACATCGCCAAATTGAATCCCGATCAGTTCGTCATACAATTTTTTCGTTACCGGTCCAACTTCTGTTTCACTATAGAAAACATGGAAGTCATCCCCATTTTGAATTCCGCCGATCGGAGAAATCACAGCTGCTGTACCACAAGCTCCTGCTTCTTTAAACTGATCCAACTGATCAATGTAGACATCGCCTTGGACAACTTCTAATCCTAAACGTTTCTCAGCTAGATAAAGCAAGGAATATTTTGTAATGCTAGGCAAAATAGACGGAGATTCAGGTGTGATGAATTTATCGTCTTTTGTAATACCAAAGAAATTAGCGGCCCCAACTTCTTCTATTTTTGTATGCGTAATAGGATCTAAATAAATCGCATCACTAAATGCTCGTTTATGGGCTTCTGCTCCAGGAAGCAGACTTCCGGCATAATTTCCGCCGACTTTCGCTGCGCCTGTACCTCGTCCTGCGGCTCTATCGTATTGAGAAACTAAAAAGTTTGTCGGTGTAAGCCCGCCTTTGAAATACGGACCAACCGGCATACAAAAAACAGAAAAAATATACTCTGCAGCCGGCTTCACTCCTATATTGTCTCCCACACCAATGATATAAGGGCGAAGATACAAGGTTCCTCCTGTGCCATACGGCGGCAAGAAATGCTCGTTTGCCTTCACCACTTGTTTTACAGCATCTATAAAAATCTCTGTTGAAACTTCAGGCATTAACAAACGGCGACAGCTTCGTTGCATACGTTCTGCATTTTGATCTGGTCTGAACAAATTAATATCCCCATCTTTTGTTCGGTAAGCTTTTAATCCTTCAAAACAAGCTTGCCCATAATGGAGTGCTGTCGAGCCCTCACTAATATGTACTTGATTGTCTTCGGTAAGCGTTCCTTCGTCCCAACTGCCATCTTTCCAATAGGACAAGTAGCGCAAGTCCGTTTTAATATAATTAAACCCTAAATTGTTCCAATCGATCGATACTTCTTTTCCCATAATTCTCACCCCACTTGAATTTGTTATTTAGTGTATCACAAGAATGAAAGAAATGGCTATTTTTTCATATAAACAAATAAAGAAGTTTCTCTTTTGAAAAGAAACTTCTTTTACTCTCACTTTTGCAAACGAGTAATTTTTAATTCATCAAACAACTTTTAGAACTGACGCGTTCTCCTATAATAGTTGTTCTACAATATTTAACGTTGGTGAGTAGAAAATACACTTCTTTTTAATTCTAACTCTATTAGAAACTCAGTTTTAGAAATTTCTGGAGGAATATGGGGTTGCTTATAGCCATGGAAAGGACGCAAAAAAAGGAAACACTGTGGGCGTACGCCCAAGTGTACCATGCTTGTAAGCTGCTGAAGCAGCAACAATCATGGCAATTACTTAGCGTTAGGCTTTAGCCGTTACGCTAAGTTTGTTCTCCGCTACGCTACGCATACTATATCCGTACGTCGCTATCGCTCCAACGGCTTCAGCAACGCTTGCAAGCCTTGAGATGTAGTTTTCAGCACCAAGGCGTTCCCATGGCTTTCCATAAGCAACCCCATAGGCCGGAGGAAATTTCTTTACCAACGTTAGAAGATGAAGAGCCATAATAGTGGTAGAAGCAAAAAAGAAGCCTTCCTAATGAAAGGAAAGCTTCTTTAAAGGTTTTAATTAAAGTTTAAACTAGGTTGATTAAGCTTCGATTGAAGCAACAACGCCAGCTCCAACAGTACGTCCACCTTCACGGATAGTGAATTTAGTACCTTGGTCTAAAGCGATAGGAGCGATTAATTCAACGTTGATTGTAACGTTATCTCCAGGCATAACCATTTCAGTACCTTCTGGCAACTCGATAACACCAGTTACGTCAGTTGTACGGAAGTAAAATTGTGGGCGGTAGTTACCGAAGAATGGAGTGTGACGTCCACCTTCTTCTTTAGATAAGATATAAACTTCGCCTGTAAATTTTGTGTGTGGAGTAATTGAACCTGGTTTAGCTAATACTTGACCACGTTGGATGTCTTCACGAGAAACCCCACGTAATAAAGCACCGATGTTATCTCCAGCTTCAGCGTAATCCAATAATTTACGGAACATTTCAACACCAGTAACAGTTGATTTAACTGTATCGTGTAAACCGATGATTTCAACTTCGTCTCCGACTTTAACTTGTCCAGCTTCAACACGGCCTGTAGCAACAGTACCACGTCCAGTGATTGAGAATACGTCCTCAACTGGCATCATGAATGGTTTGTCAGTGTCGCGTTCTGGGTTTGGAATGTAAGAGTCAACAGCATCCATCAATTCCATGATTTTATCTTCGTATTCAGCTACGCCTTCAAGAGCTTTAAGAGCTGAACCAGCGATAACTGGAGTGTCATCACCTGGGAATTCGTATTCTGATAATAAGTCACGAACTTCCATTTCAACTAATTCTAATAATTCTTCGTCATCAACCATATCAACTTTGTTTAAGAAAACAACGATGTATGGAACACCAACTTGGCGAGACAATAGGATGTGTTCGCGAGTTTGTGGCATTGGGCCATCAGCAGCAGAAACTACTAAGATAGCTCCATCCATTTGAGCAGCACCAGTGATCATGTTTTTAACGTAGTCCGCGTGACCTGGGCAGTCAACGTGAGCATAGTGACGAGCTGCAGTTTCATATTCAACGTGAGAAGTGTTGATTGTGATTCCACGTTCGCGTTCTTCTGGAGCTCCATCGATTGAAGCGTAGTCAGTTGCAGTACTTGCAAAACCTTTTTTAGCTAAAACTGTAGTAATTGCAGCAGTTAAAGTTGTTTTACCGTGGTCAACGTGTCCAATTGTACCAATATTAGCATGTGGTTTTGTACGTTCGAATTTTTCTTTTGCCATTTTGTTAATTTCCTCCTCATAATTGAGTTGCTATTTTTTGAATCAAGTCGTCTATATTGGCCCAGTGGTGACACTTAGACCAACAACAGACTAACCCAATTCTTTAGTAAAAATTATAACGATTTTTTGAAAGAAAAGCAATACTTAACAGTTTTCGGCTGAAATCAATGATTAGTCAGCTGAAACACCATTTTTCTTGATGATTTCTTCAGAGATAGATTTTGGTACAGCTTCATAATGATCAAATTGCATTGTAAAAGTACCGCGACCTTGTGTTGATGAACGCAATGCTGTAGCGTATCCGAACATTTCAGAAAGAGGAACGATTCCTTTAACGATAGTAGTGTTTCCACGTACTTCGCTTCCTTCGATGCGTCCACGACGAGCACTGATGTGTCCCATTACATCACCTAGGTAATCTTCTGGAATTGTAACATCAACTTCCATCATTGGCTCTAAGATAACAGGGCCGGCTTTTTTCGCAGCATTTTTCAATGCTAGTGAAGCAGCAACTTTAAAGGCCGTTTCATTCGAGTCAACATCATGGTAAGATCCATCGTAAAGTTTCGCTTTAACATCCACCAATGGATATCCAGCAAGAACTCCGCCTTCTAGAGAAGACTCTAAACCAGCTTTAACTGCAGGAATGTATTCACGTGGAACAGATCCCCCAACGATAGCATCTTCAAATTCAAATCCGCCACCTTCTTCATTAGGTGAGAATTCAACCCAAACATGTCCGTATTGACCTTTACCACCTGATTGACGCACAAATTTACCTTCAGCTTCAGTAGCTTTAGTAAATGTTTCACGGTAAGAGACTTGAGGAGCTCCTACAGTTGCTTCAACGTTAAATTCACGTCTCATACGGTCAACGATGATGTCTAAGTGCAACTCACCCATACCGGCGATAATAGTTTCGCCAGTTTCGTGGTCAGTTTCAGCACGGAATGTTGGATCTTCTTCAGCTAATTTTTGAAGAGCGACACCCATTTTATCTTGGTCTGCTTTTGATTTTGGTTCAATAGCAACTTGGATAACTGGTTCTGGGAAGTCCATAGACTCTAAAATAACTTGTTCTTTTTCATCTGATAAAGTATCTCCTGTAGTTGTGTCTTTCAACCCAACTGCAGCAGCGATATCTCCAGAAAATACTTCAGGAATCTCGCTACGTGAGTTCGCGTGCATTTGTAAGATACGACCTACACGTTCACGTTTACCTTTTGTAGCGTTCATAACGTATGAACCTGATTGTAAAGTACCAGAGTAAACACGGAAGAATGTCAAACGACCAACATAAGGGTCAGTTGCTACTTTAAATGCAAGAGCAGCAAATGGTTCGTTGTCATCAGCATGGTGTTCAATTACTGTATCTGGATCATCTACTGAGTGTCCTTCGATTGGAGGAACATCAAGTGGTGATGGAAGGTAATCAATAACAGCGTTCAATAATAATTGAACCCCTTTATTTTTAAAGGCCGTTCCACAAAGAACAGGGTAGAATTCTACTTTAACTGTTGCTTTACGGATAGCTGATTTGATTTCTTCTACAGAGAATTCTTCACCTTCAAGATATTTCATCATGAATTCTTCATCTGTTTCAGCAAGTGCTTCTAACAATTTTGTACGCCATTCGTCAGCTTCATCTTTTTTATCTTCAGGAATTTCGATTTCTTCAATTTCAGTTCCTAAATCATTTGCATAATTGAAGGCTTTCATTTCTACTAAATCGATAATACCAGTAAAGTTATCTTCAGCTCCGATTGGCAATTGAATAGGATGTGCATTGGCTTGTAAACGATCATGGATTGTACCTACAGAATATAAGAAGTCTGCTCCAGTTTTATCCATTTTGTTTACAAATACAATACGTGGAACACCGTAAGTTGTTGCTTGACGCCAAACTGTTTCAGTTTGAGGTTCAACACCTGATTGAGCATCTAGCAATGCAACAGCACCATCTAATACACGTAATGAACGTTCAACTTCAACAGTGAAGTCCACGTGTCCAGGTGTATCAATGATATTAACACGGTGACCCTCCCAAGCTGCTGTTGTTGCGGCAGAAGTGATAGTGATACCACGTTCTTGTTCCTGTTCCATCCAGTCCATTTGTGAAGCTCCCTCATGAGTTTCACCAATTTTGTGGATACGTCCAGTGTAATAAAGGATACGTTCAGTCGTTGTTGTTTTACCAGCATCGATATGAGCCATGATTCCGATATTACGAGTTTTTTCTAAAGAAAATTCTCTTTTTGCCATCTTGAATATACACCTCTTTTTTGTAAATTTTAAAAACTATTATATTCCAACGCTGCTAAATCCCAGCGTTGGAATATAGAAAGCAGAATCTTACCAACGGTAATGAGCGAATGCTTTATTCGCTTCTGCCATTTTATGTGTATCTTCACGTTTTTTAACTGCTGAACCAGTGTTGTTAGCAGCATCCATGATTTCACGAGCTAAACGAAGATCCATAGTATCTTCTCCGCGTAAACGAGAGTAGCTTACTAACCAACGTAGAGCAAGCGCTGAACGACGTTCTGGACGAACTTCGATTGGCACTTGGTAGTTAGAACCCCCAACACGGCGAGCTTTAACTTCAAGAACTGGCATGATATTTTTCATTGCTTCTTCAAAGACTTCCATTGGATCATTTCCAGTTTGTTCTTTGATTGAATCAAATGCGTTATAAAGAATAGTTGCTGCTTTACCACGTTTTCCATCAACCATCAAACGGTTGATTAAACGAGTAACTAATTTTGAATTGTAAATTGGATCTGGTAACACGTCACGTTTTGCGACAGGACCTTTACGAGGCATTTAAATTCCTCCTTTCGACTATTTTATATTTATCAGAATTTTTATTTAGGCTTTTTAGTACCGTATTTAGAACGGCTTTGTTTACGATCAGTAACACCTGCTGTATCTAAAGCACCACGAACGATGTGGTAACGTACCCCTGGTAAATCTTTCACACGGCCTCCACGAAGAAGAACAACACTATGTTCTTGTAAGTTGTGACCTTCACCCGGGATATATGCTGTAACTTCGATCAAGTTAGACAAACGAACACGAGCATATTTACGTAAAGCAGAGTTAGGTTTTTTAGGAGTCATAGTACCTACACGAGTACATACACCACGTTTTTGTGGAGAATTTACAATAGTTTGTTTTTTCTGTTTACTATTGTACCCTTTGTTTAAAGCAGGAGACTCAGATTTTTCGATTTTTGATTTACGAGATTTACGAACCAATTGGTTAATTGTTGGCATTTTTTGTTTCCTCCCTTCCGGTTATTAAATATCTAATCCCACACATCCAGGTGTTTCTTTTATTTTTAAAAAAATATTGCTGCATAGCATGCAACTTCTGGGTATGGAGGTTATACGCCTTTGCAACAGTCAGAACGACTGATTTACAGGAATCTGCGTACAAAAGCACCTTATGAATAATACCATGTAAAAAAAAATCTGTCAATAAAAAATCGTTTTTTTTGTTTTTTTCTTTTCAACAGAACTTACTTTTTCTTGCGTATAGTATAGAAACTAATGAAATTGGAAAGGTAGATTGCTCATGCCCTTGTTAACTATTCTTCCCTTAATGATTTACGGTCTTATTTGGGGGTCTTTTTTAACAGTTGTCGGTCTTAGGACCCCTATTAACCAACCTTTTGTCTGTTCGAGATCCCGTTGTCCCTATTGTCACCATATCTTATCTTCAAAAGAACTCGTTCCACTCTTTTCGATTTTGTTTCAAAAAGGAAAGTGCCGTCACTGCAACCATCCAATAGCTTTACTCTACCCTTTAGTGGAACTCACTACGGCTTGTTTGCTGGTGATTGGTTTTCTTTGGGCGCAGCCTAATTGGCCAACGTTCACCAATTTGTTTTTAGTGCTTTCTTTTGGAATAGTTTTTTCCATTTCTGATTTAACCACCCAAATCCTCCCAGACAAAATCATGTTGCTGTTTTTTATATTCGTTTTTTTGTATCAATTATTTGCCCGTCCAGATATCTTTTTTTCTTATTTAATATGCGGCATAGGCTTTTTTTCTGTTTTCTACTTATTTTTCCTTATCTTTCCATACGGCATTGGTGGTGGAGATGTAAAGTACTACGGAATTCTTGGATTTCTTTTAGGCTATCAAACCACCGCGCTAGCATTATTGTTGGCTTGCAGTATAGCATGTACTTTCTATTTACCAATGCGTTTCATTAAAAAGCACAACCGAAACCACCCAATCCCTTTTGCTCCCTTTATTTTTCTGGGAGCATATATAAGTTGCCTCATCAGCCCTTTGTTTTTTACCTATTTAAATTCGTATTTCCTTTTTTAACGATGCGAAACGGTATAATAGAAAGAGTACGGCTTTACCACTGTTCTGTTTGTGATAAAGCCGTACTCTTTCTATTATTTAAGGAGCAATCAGTTGAGACACACGACTGTCTACAGCTTAAAAAACATTGGTATTTAGTTTTCTGTAAAGTAAGTGGTGTGTACAAATTTCACTTCTTGAAATTCTTCAATTCCATATTTCCCGTTTTCACGACCTAAACCAGAATATTTTACCCCGCCAAATGGCGCTTCTGATTGAGAGACACCTGTATTATTTATGCCTACTAAACCATATTCCAACTCAGTACTCACTTTTTCCGCTAAGCGTAAATCCTTCGTAAACACATATGAAGCTAAACCAAAATGAGAATCATTTGCTAATGCAATCACTTTATCTTCATTATCAAATGAAATCACTGGAATGACTGGTCCAAATGTTTCTTCATAAAAGATATCCATGTCAGTCGTTATTCTATCTATAACAGTTGGTTGATAGAAAAATCCATCTTTATATTCCCCTTCAACCAGTCTTCCGCCACCGATTAAAACCTCAGCGCCTTTATCTTTAGCATCTGCGATTTGGCCATCAATAGTTTCCCGTGCTTCTTCATTGATCAGCGGACCTACCATTACATCATCTTGTCCGTTACCCACTGTTACTTTTTCTACTGCTTTAACGAGTTTTTCGGTAAATTCTTTTTTGATAGGCTCTTCTACGAAAATACGATTAGGCGCCGTACAAGCTTGACCGTTATTTCTAAACTTCATTGCTACGAGGGCATCAATGGTTTGTTGAATAGGCGCATCTTTAAAGACGATAAAAGGCGCATGTCCACCCAGTTCCAACGAAATCTTCTTCAGCGTTTGTCCTGATTGCTTATACAACAATTGCCCTACTTTGGTTGAACCCGTAAACGTTAATTTGCGTACATCACTGCTTTCAGCAAATGCTTCACCGATCTCACTCGCTGAACCCATTACTAAGTTGGCAACACCCTTCGGTAAACCGGCTTTTTCAAATAGTTCAAAAATGGCAATAGCGGATAACGGCGTATTTCCTGCTGGTTTCAGTACAACAGTACACCCCGCTGAAATTGCTGGAGATATTTTACGCACAATCATATTGGACGGGAAATTCCAAGGAGTAATGGCACCTATTACTCCTACTGGTTGTTTTTTCACTTCAAACTTGTGATTATTTGGTGCTGGGATAGTTTCTCCATACACACGTCTTGCTTCTTCCGCATTCCAATGCATATTTTCAACATCTGTTTTGATTTCACCTTTTGCTTCTTTTAACGGTTTCCCTTGTTCTAACGTCATAATTAAAGCCAAGCGATCTGCATTTTCTTCAATTAAATCAGCAACCTTGTGTAAAATAGCTACTCGTTCCTTCAGTTCCATACCGGACCATATCGGAAAAGCCTTTTTAGCTGCTTCGACAGCTTGATTCGTTTCTTCTTTTCCACCTTGCGAAACACGTACTAATTCTTCTCCTGTCGCAGGGTTGATAACAGCTTTTTTATCCATTGAGCCTTCTACCCACTGTCCGTCAATAAACAGATTGGTTTGAATTTCTGGTAATGATTGTCTTGTTGTCAAATAGATTCGCCTCCTATTAGATTTCATTCTATATTCAAAATAACATAAATGCTAAACGGTCTAAACTGATACACATTTTGGCTGCCTGCTTCAACCCGATGGACGCTATCTCTAAATTCCTAATCACCTAAAAAATGCGCAAAAAAACAACAACCGACGGATAGAAAAAATATCCATCTGTCGGTTGTTGGTTTATATTCGATGAGCTGAACGCCTTACTCTACACTCTCCATAGACGCGCTGCATAAGGCAGCTCATACGCCTATAAGCCAACCCGCATCTGTTAGGAAAAGCACCTAACTGATGTGGGTTTTCTTATATTCGATGAGCTGAACGCCTTACTCTTCGCTCTCCATTTGGTCATTGATGCTGTAAACATTTTCGCTTACGACGCCAATTCCTTTTGGATCCATTTTACGGTATTTGCGCATTCCTGTACCGGCTGGAATGATTTTACCGATGATAACATTTTCTTTCAATCCTAGTAAGTTATCACGTTTACCGCGGATAGCAGCATCCGTCAAGACACGAGTAGTTTCTTGGAAGGAAGCAGCAGACAGGAAACTATTCGTTTCAAGTGATGCTTTAGTGATTCCAAGCAATACTGGGCGACTTGTAGCAGGTAATCCACCAGACATAAGAACTTCTTTGTTCTTTTGAGTAAATTCATGGATGTCGATCTTAGAACCTGGTAATAAATCTGTATTACCTGGGTCAAGGATACGTACTTTACGCAACATTTGACGAACCATTACCTCAATATGTTTGTCTCCGATTTCTACCCCTTGCATACGGTATACTTTTTGAACTTCACCCAACATATAGTTTTCAACGGTTAATACATCGCTGATATCGATCAATTCTTTAGGATCAATAGAACCTTGAATCAATGCTTCTCCACGGTGAATCAAGTCCCCTTCTTCTACTAGCATACGAGAAGTGTAAGGAACAGTGTAGCTACGTGTATCTGTAGCACCTTTGATGGTAACTTCTTTAATACGTTCAGCTTGTTTATCTTCAATCGAAACAACTTCACCAGTAACTTCAGTGATCGTTGCGCGACCTTTCGGATGACGAGCTTCAAAAATTTCTTGGATACGAGGAAGACCTTGAGTAATATCGTCTCCGGCAACCCCACCTGTATGGAACGTACGCATGGTTAATTGAGTACCTGGTTCTCCGATTGATTGAGCGGCAATTGTTCCAACTGCTTCCCCAACTTCAACTTCGCTACCAGTAGCCAAGTTACGTCCATAACAGTATTTACATACACCATGAGGAGTATTACATGTAAATGCAGAGCGGATAGTAACTTCTTTAATACCTGCGTCAATAATCGTTTTAGACAATGGTTCTGTAATCAATTGGTTTTTCTCCATGATAACTTCGCCAGTTTCTGGATGGATAACCGATTTGTTCGTATAACGACCTAATAGACGTTCTTCAAGAGTTTCGATAATTTCATTACCGTTCTTGATAGCATGAACTACTAAACCACGGTCTGTATGACAATCTGTTTCACGGATAATAACATCTTGTGCTACGTCAACCAAACGACGAGTCAAGTAACCTGAATCGGCTGTCTTCAAGGCTGTATCGGTCATACCTTTACGAGCTCCATGGGTAGAGATAAACATTTCCATAACACTTAGACCTTCACGGAAGTTCGAAGTGATCGGCAATTCCATGATTTGTCCGTTCGGAGCAGCCATCAATCCACGCATACCAGCTAACTGAGTAAAGTTTGAGATGTTACCACGGGCACCAGAGTCACTCATCATAAAGATAGAGTTTCTGTCATCCAATACTTCCATCAGTTTTTCTTGAATCGTGTCTTTAGCAGCATTCCAAATGTCGATAACATTTGAATAACGTTCTTCATCTGTAATCAAACCACGACGGAATTGTTTTGTAACTTTTTCAACTTGTTTATGCGCATCTTCCAAGATCTGTTCTTTTTCTTTCAAGACAGCAATATCTGCGATCCCTACTGTGATACCAGATTTTGTAGAATGTTTGTAACCTAAGTTTTTCATTCTGTCCAACATTTTTGAAGTTTCAGCAACTTTGAAACGTTTGAAGACTTCTGCAATGATATTTCCTAAGTTTTTCTTTTTGAATGGTTTTACTAAACTTTGTTTAGCAATGTGTTCTGGAATGTTTGTTCCATATTCAACAAAGTAGCTGTCTGGAGTTTTAACTTCCAAGTTGACTTGTGTCGGTTCATTCAAGTAAGGGAATTCTGTAGGCATGATTTGGTTGAAAATCAATTTCCCAACAGTAGTGATCAAGACTTTATCCTTTTGCCATTCAGTAAATGGTTTGTTTCGGATATCTGAAACTTGGATCCCTACTCTAGAGTGCAAATGAACGTATCCTTGTTGGTAAGCTAATTCAGCTTCTTCAATACTGCTGAATACCATTCCTTCGCCTTCACGTCCAGCTTCTTCCATTGTCAGGTAGTAGTTACCTAAAACCATATCTTGAGATGGTGTAACAACTGGTTTACCATCTTTAGGGTTCAAGATATTTTGTGCACCTAACATCAAAATACGTGCTTCAGCTTGAGCAGCGTCGCTTAACGGTACGTGGACCGCCATTTGGTCACCATCAAAATCGGCATTGTAAGCTTCACACACTAATGGGTGCAGACGAATCGCTTTTCCTTCTACTAAGATAGGCTCAAAAGCTTGGATACCTAATCTGTGCAATGTTGGTGCGCGGTTCAATAGAACTGGGTGTTCACGAATAACTTCTTCTAAAACGTCCCAGATATCTTCGTCTAAACGTTCGATTTTTCTTTTCGCATTTTTGATGTTGTTCGCAATACCACGTTCAACTAATTCTCTCATTACAAACGGCTTGAATAGTTCAACAGCCATTTCTTTCGGTAAACCACATTGGTACATTTTCAATGTCGGTCCTACTACGATAACGGAACGGCCAGAGTAGTCAACACGTTTACCCAGCAAGTTTTGACGGAAACGACCTTGTTTCCCTTTCAACATGTGAGAAAGAGATTTTAATGGACGGTTACCTGGTCCAGTAACTGGACGGCCGCGACGACCATTATCGATCAATGCATCTACTGCTTCTTGCAACATACGTTTTTCATTTTGAACAATGATGTTTGGTGCATTCAAGTCCAGTAAACGTTTCAAACGGTTGTTACGGTTGATTACGCGACGGTATAAGTCATTCAAGTCACTTGTTGCAAAACGTCCGCCTTCTAATTGAACCATTGGGCGGATTTCTGGCGGGATAACCGGAACTACGTCCATTACCATCCAAGTTGGGTGGTTGCCAGATAAATGGAATGCTTCCAAAATATCTAAACGGCGGATCGCACGAGTTCGTTTTTGACCAGTTGCAGTAGTTAACTCTTCTTTTAACTCTTCAACTTCTTTACCTAATTCTACATCGTCCAACAATTGTTTAATCGCTTCAGCACCCATACCGGCTTTGAATTCATTTCCGTATTGCGCACGTTTTTCACGATATTCTCTTTCTGTTAACAATTGTTTCTTTTCAAGCGTTGTGTTACCTGGTTCAATAACTACATAAGAAGCAAAATAAATGATTTCTTCTAACGCACGAGGACTCATATCCAATACAAGACCCATACGGCTCGGAATACCTTTAAAGTACCAAATGTGTGTTACTGGTGCTGCTAATTCAATGTGACCCATACGTTCGCGACGTACTTTTGAACGAGTAACTTCAACGCCGCAACGATCACAAACGATTCCTTTATAACGAATACGTTTGTACTTCCCACAAGCACATTCCCAGTCTTTTGATGGGCCAAAAATGCGTTCACAGAATAAACCATCACGTTCAGGTTTTAGCGTACGATAGTTGATAGTTTCAGGTTTTTTAACTTCTCCATAAGACCAACTGCGGATTTTATCAGAAGAAGCCAAACCGATTTGCATGCTTTCAAAATTATTAACGTCTATCAAGGGGCCTACCTCCCTTTATTTTTTGAGCTGCCCTAACTTGCTCGAATTGTTTCGTTCTTTTTATTGAATAAGGTGCAGAGCTGATCCCAATTACTTTGGAATCAACTCTAACTACCTCTTATTCAGAATCTTGTTGTCTAGCTTTTTCTTGCTCTTCAGCGTATTTGCTAAGCGCATCGACAGTTCCGATATCATCGTCATCATCCATATCGCGTAATTCAATTTCTTCATCTTGTGCATCCAATACTTTCATGTCTAATCCAAGAGATTGCAACTCTTTGACTAATACACGGAAAGATTCAGGAACACCTGGTGTAGGAATTGGTTCTCCTTTAACAATAGCTTCATAAGTTTTCACACGTCCAACAACATCATCTGATTTGTACGTTAAGATTTCTTGTAAAGTATAAGCAGCTCCGTATGCTTCAAGAGCCCAAACTTCCATCTCACCGAAACGTTGTCCACCAAATTGAGCTTTACCACCCAATGGTTGTTGTGTAACAAGTGAGTATGGTCCAGTTGAACGAGCATGTAATTTGTCATCGACCATGTGAGCCAATTTGATCATGTACATAACCCCAACGGTTACACGGTTGTCAAAAGGTTCACCAGTTCGTCCGTCATACAATACGGTTTTAGCATCTGAAGCCATTCCTGCTTCTTTAACAGTAGCCCATAAGTCTTCTTCACGAACACCATCAAATACTGGCGTTGCGATACGAATACCTAAACGACGAGCAGCCATACCCATGTGAGTTTCAAATACTTGCCCAATATTCATACGAGAAGGAACCCCTAATGGATTCAACATAATATCGATTGGTGTACCATCTGGTAAGAATGGCATATCTTCTTCAGGTAAGATTAAGGAAACTACCCCTTTATTACCGTGACGACCCGCCATCTTATCTCCAACGTTGATTTTACGTTTTTGAACGATGTACACACGAACCAGCATATTGACACCTGGAGATAATTCGTCCCCAGCTTCACGAGTAAAGATTTTCACATCATGAACAATACCGCCGCCTCCGTGAGGTACACGCAAGGATGTATCTCTAACTTCACGAGCTTTTTCTCCAAAGATTGCGTGCAATAAGCGTTCTTCAGCAGATAATTCCGTTACCCCTTTAGGAGTTACTTTACCTACTAATAAATCACCATCTTTTACTTCAGCACCAATACGGATAATACCCATTTCGTTCAAGTTTTTCAGTGCGTCATCACCGACGTTTGGAATTTCACGAGTGATTTCTTCAGGTCCAAGTTTTGTATCACGAGCTTCTGATTCATATTCTTCAATATGAATAGAAGTATAAACGTCGTCTTTTACTAAACGTTCACTCATAATGATAGCATCCTCAAAGTTGTACCCATCATAAGTCATAAAAGCAATAACCGGGTTTTGTCCAAGAGCCATTTCTCCTTGATCCATTGAAGGACCATCAGCTAGGATCTCGCCTTTGTCTACGCGGTCGCCTTTAGCAACGATAGGGTTTTGGTTATAAGAAGTACCTGAGTTAGAACGTTGGAACTTGATAACTGTATATTTGTCTAATGCGCCATTGTCGCGACGAACGCGAACTTCATCAGCATCGACGTATTCTACAATACCGTCATTTTTACAAATCAAAGCAGCTCCAGAGTCTTTAGCTGTTACGTGTTCCATACCAGTCCCTACAAGAGGAGCGTCTGGTTTGATCAACGGTACAGCTTGACGTTGCATGTTCGCACCCATTAAGGCACGGTTCGAGTCATCGTTTTCCAAGAAAGGAATACATGCTGTCGCAACGGCAACTACTTGTTTAGGAGAAACGTCCATGTAGTCTACACGAGCTACATCCATCTCCAAGTTTTCATCTTTATAACGAGCTAATACAACATCATTTGCAAATGTACCATCTTCATTCAAAATAGCATTTGCTTGAGCAATGACATAGTTATCTTCTTCATCAGCTGTCAGGTAGTCGATCTTTCCAGTTACTTTACCTGATTCACGGTCAACACGACGGTAAGGAGTCTCAATAAATCCAAATTTATTTACTTTCGCAAAACTGGATAAACTATTGATCAAACCGATGTTAGGACCTTCAGGCGTTTCAATCGGACACATACGGCCATAGTGAGAATAGTGAACGTCACGAACTTCATATCCGGCACGGTCTCTTGTTAAACCACCGGGTCCTAATGCTGATAGACGACGTTTGTGAGTCAATTCCCCTAATGGGTTAGTTTGATCCATGAATTGAGACAATTGAGAAGAACCAAAGAATTCTTTGATTGATGCTACAACTGGACGAATATTGATCAATTGTTGTGGTGTAACAGTAGACATATCTTGAATAGACATACGTTCACGAACCACACGTTCCATACGAGACAAACCAATACGGAATTGATTTTGCAATAATTCACCTACTGAACGAATACGACGATTACCTAAGTGGTCAATATCGTCTACGTTTCCGATGCTTTCTTGCAAGTTAAAGAAGTAACTCATAGCAGATAAAATATCAGCCGGTGTAACGTGTTTGTGGTCTTCAGAAACATTTCCGTTTCCAATAACATTTACAATGTGTTCAGGGTTTTCTTTAGAGTAAACTTTTACAATTTGCAATTTGATGGGTTCTGGAACTACACCATCTTCATTTGGATAGAAAGTTACACTATTTAAGCCGTTGTCCAAGTAGTCATTTAATTTATCCATTTGGTCGCGGTCTAATAATGTACCAGCCTCAACGATAATTTCTCCTGTTTCAGAATCGATCAACGTTTCAGCTACTGTTTGATTGAACAAACGCGTTTTCAAGCTTAATTTTTTATTTACTTTGTAACGACCTACAGCTGCCAAGTCATAACGTTTTGGATCAAAGAAACGAGCTGTTAACAAGCTTCTTGAACTGTCTGCTGTCTTTGGTTCACCTGGACGTAGTCGTTCATAAACATCTTTTAAGGCTTCTTCAGTACGAGAGTCGCTAGCGTTTTTATGAATGTCTTTTTCCAAAGTTAATCCTAGTGAAGTATTTTCACCAAAGATTTCTAGAATTTGATCATCCGAGCCGAATCCTAATGCACGAACAAGAACACTCAATGGAATTTTACGTGTACGGTCAATACGCACATAAGAGATGTTTTTAGCATCTGTTTCAAATTCCAACCAAGCTCCACGGTTAGGAATCAAAGTAGTTCCGAAGCTTTCACGGCCGTTTTTATCGATTTTCAGATTGAAATAAACACCTGGTGAACGAACCAATTGAGAAACGATAACACGTTCAGCTCCATTGATAATGAACGTTCCCATTTCAGTCATTAACGGGAAATCACCGAAGAAGACTTCTTGGTCTTTCACTTCTCCAGTTTCTTTGTTGATCAAACGTAATTTTGCGTATATAGGTGCGGAATAATTTGCGTCATGAGCACGAGCTTCTGATACCGTGTATTTTGGTTCCTGTAATGTATAGTCAAGGAACTCTAATGATAAGTTTCCTGCGAAGTCTTCAATTGGTGAAATATCTCTAAACATTTCACGCAATCCTTCATCTAAGAACCATTGATATGAGTCTGATTGAATCTCAATCAGATTCGGCAGTTCTAAAACTTCATTGATACGTGCATAACTTCTACGTGTACGGTGTTTACCGTAATTTACTAAGTGGCCTGCCAACCTGTTCACCCCTCAAATGATTATTCATATCTAGTATGCCGCCTTTTGTTACGTTTAGATTACAATTATTAAGAATAGAAGTCATAACCTGTTTTTAGGCAAAAAAAAACCAAAAGATCCGTAACTTTTTCAGAAAAAGCACATTTTCTTTTGTTTTACATACATAACCCTTTGATTTGGACAATATTTCAAACCAAAAGCTTATTTTTTAGATAGTATTTGCATCTATTTATTTTACACTCCTTTAAAGCAATAGTCAACACTATAAAGGAAGTTTTTTTCTTTCTTATTCATCAAAAAAAGACTGTCGAAAAAAACTACGCGGCTGCTGAAGTAGCGAAAGTCAATTTACGTGACCTTTTGTCAAAATTTAAGCTCTAAAAGGAACGCAAATCCAGTTTGCGTTCCTTTTCTAAGATAATATCATCTTAAAGGGAACGCAATTTAATTTTGCGTTCCCTTTATCCGAATAATTAATGCAATAGGTAACGTAAAAAAAGCGAGGACTGGCATATTCACCATTTCCTCGCCTTCATTTTCTAATCAGATCACCTTTGAAATAAAACTACATCTTTTCAACAGCCTCAAAAAAATCCTCAGTCAGTCTTTTTCACTCTATCCGTTATTCCCACACTGGGATGGAGGAGCCTTTTGAACTTTCTTCAATAACTTCTTTAGTTCCGTCTGTTTGATAGACATCCACGATTTTTTGATACAACTCATTATCTTTATCTTCTTCACGCACAACGATCGCATTGTAGTAAGGATCTGAATCTTCCGTTACTGGTTCTAAGAAAATCGCATCCTCAGTTGGAATAAATCCAGCATCGACTGCCATCCCGCTATTGATGACAGAAGCTGTTACATCCTCCAGAGCACGTGCTGTTTGAGCTGAATCTATCACTTCAAATTGTAGATTCAGCGGATTAGACGTCACATCTTCTACAACAGGAACTTGCCCTTTAGAAGGATCGACCTCAATCAAACCAGCTGTCTGCAACAACAGCAATGCCCGCCCTTCATTTGACGCATCATTTGGAATGGCAATACTGTCGCCCTCTTTGATCTCGCTGATATCTGTTATTTTTTGAGAATAGATTCCTAATGGCGCAATAACAGTATCCCCAATAGGAGTCAGATTATTTCCTGTATCTTCATTAAAAGCTTCCATAAAGATTTTTGTTTGGAAGGAGTTCATATCGATTTCCCCATCCGCTAAAGCTCGGTTCGGCGTACTATAATCGGAAAATTTCACCAATTCGATCTCGATTCCTTCTGCTGCCAACTGTTCTTTAACGTATTCCCAAGGTTCATTGATTTCTCCGACTACCCCTAATTTGACCGTTTGACTTTCTCCAGATGCCGCACCACACGCAGTAAGAACAATTAATGTTGCAATAGATAATATAGTAAGTATGAATGATTTGAATTTTTTCATGTTTCCACCTCTTTGGTTTAATTCTGGGTTCACCCAGCTGCTTTATAAAAATATACGTATTTAAAATAATTTCGAGCACACCTTAAGATTATGATCCCTCCTTCAAAAAATAAAAAAACGCTGCCCTTTTGACTGAACTCAGTTCAACCAAAAGGACGAACGTTTATTAGTTCGTGTTACCACCTTTTTTCAAATTGCTTTTTCAAACAATTCCTCAACAAGTACAAAGAATTCATCTCGATACTCTGACGCTTTAACGGGCGCACCCATGACAGCCTTACACTTAAAAGCATTCGGTATCCTTGCTCAGAGGCCATTTTCCATTTGCACCAACAAACCTGTTCTCAGCTCTCAGGCTCTCTGTCATTGTTGTACAGCAAACATACTTTTCTCTTCATCGCATTTAGTGTATTTAATTTAGTGTATTTAATTTAGAATAAAAAAATCGCCCTCAAAAAGAAAGCTCTTTACAGAACTTCTTTTCAAGGACGAAAGCAAATATCAATTTCGTGTTACCACCTTGTTTTACAAGCACATCACTGTGTTTGTCTCAATCAGTACAAAAATCTAGAATATTGTACTGAGGCACTGTAACGGGTGCATCCGTTATGGACTCATTTACTAATTGCCTTACTCGTCCATCCCGCTCCAAGACCATCTTCTATTCATTCGCTCCTGCCTATTTTCACCAAACAAGGCTCTCTTTAAGGTTTCCTCTGAATATACTCTTCTTTTCACAGCGTTTTATTATCTATTTCTAATTTCTAATTAACTTATCATTTAGTTTACAAATTACTTCCACAGAAGTCAATCAAAATAACCAAAAAAAGAAAGAATAGCATGATCTATTCTTTCACACTTTGGATAATCCAATATCCTTTATCTTTTGCAATGACTTCTGCATTGCCAAAAGTCTCGTTCATTTTTTCTTTCGCACTTGGAGCACCTTGTTTCTTTTGAATCACGATCACTAAAGCTCCACCTGTCTTAAGGTAATCATAAGCTCCCGTCAGAATTTCATGAACCACTTGTTTTCCAGCTCGAATTGGCGGATTGCTGAAAATCCCGGCAAACTCAGTACCTTTTACATTTCCGTAAATATTGGACTGGTGTATATCCACATTCGTCACTTTGTTTTTAAGAGCATTTTGCTGAGCCAGCCCAATCGCTCGTTCGTTGACATCTACCATCTCTACCTTACGTTCGTTCTCTTCCTTAGCAAAGGATAATCCCATCGGACCATAGCCGCAGCCAAGATCTAATAAGTCACCTTCAGGTAATTGGCTGAAATCAACTGTTTCAATTAATACACGCGAGCCGTAATCAACCGTCGCTTTAGAAAACACACCTGAATCTGTTAAAAAAGTAAATTCGTGTCCGCGCAAAGTAAACTTCCATGAATCAATATTGCTTTTAGCATTTGGATTGCTAGTATAATAATGATCAGACATATTTCTTGATCTCCTTTACTCGTATCTTCCTTCTTACAAATAGATACCTCTATTTTAACCTATTATATCCGGCTTGAGGGCTTTAGACAATCCGTTAAAGCCGCTTCTCTACATTAGGCAGCCTAAACCAGCCAATGTACACAAAGAAAAAAGGTGTGAATCGTTTCCGATTCACACCTTTTCGCTCGTTATAGAACTAAATGATCATTTAAAAAATGATTATTTAACTTCTACAGAACCACCAGCAGCTTCAATAGCTTCTTTCAATGCTTCAGCATCTTCTTTAGAGATGTTTTCTTTGATTGCTTTAGGAGCTTCGTCAACTAATGCTTTAGCTTCTTTCAAGCCTAAGCCAGTAGCTTCACGAACTGCTTTGATAACTTTGATTTTAGCAGATCCAGCATCTGTTAATTCAACTGTAAATTCAGTTTGTTCTGCAGCAGCAGCTTCTCCAGCTCCACCAGCAGCAGCTACAGGAGCAGCAGCAGTTACGCCAAATTCTTCTTCAATTGCTTTTACTAAGTCGTTTAATTCTAAGATTGTTGATTCTTTTAAGTCAGCAACAATTTGTTCAATGTTTAATGCCATTGTTAGTTCCTCCGTTTATAATGTTTTAGTTTTTTTATTAACTTGCTTGTTTGTTGATTGAAAGAATAGTGCTTTTAATTAAGCAACTTCTTCTTTTTGTTCTGCAACAGCTTTGACTGCAAGTGCAGTATTGCGGATTGGTGCTTGAAGTACAGATAACAACATAGAAAGTAGACCTTCGTGGTCTGGTAGTGTTGCAAGTGTGTTGATTTCTTCTACTGAAGAAACTTTACCACTGATAACGCCACCTTTAATTTCTAAAGCTTCTGCTTCTTTAGCAAAATTAGCAATAATTTTGGCTGGTGCAACAACATCTTCGTTACTGAAAGCAACGGCTGTAGGGCCTTTAAATACGTCATCCATTCCTTCAAGTCCAGCTGTACTAGCCGCACGAGATAGGATAGAGTTTTTAATAACGCGCATTTCAACTCCTGCTTCACGTAATTGTTTACGTAATTCAGTAACTTGTTCAACTGTTAATCCACGGTAATCAACTACGACTACTGCGGCAGCATCTTTGAATTTTGTTGTAGCTAAATCTACTAATTCTTGTTTTTTAGCGATTGCTGCTTCACTCATTAACATTTCACCTCCTGATCAATTGGCGGGAATTTTTCATTTTGACTTTTAAAAAAAAGTCCTAGACAAACAAAAAATCCCATGTCACCGTAGACATAGAGATTGTGTAGTGTATATTCACGACATATCATCCTCGGTAGGAAATTAAGGCAAGTGCCACCTACTGTCTTCGGTAATAATTCAATTTATTCTTAACCTAGATGATTTTACCAATTCTAATCATCTAGGTCAAGAAATTTATGATTTTTTTAGAATGCTTGAGGGTTAACTTTAACCCCTGGGCCAAATGTTGATGTAATAGTGATGTTTTTAATGTAAACACCTTTAGCAGTTGAAGGTTTAGCTTTCAACACTGTATCTTGGATAGTTCTAAAGTTTTCGATCAATTTATCAGCATCGAAAGATACTTTACCGATTGGAGCATGCAAATTACTTTGTTTGTCCACGCGGTAAGTTACTTTACCAGCTTTGATTTCGTTGATAGCTTTAGTTACATCCATTGTAACAGTTCCTGTTTTAGGGTTAGGCATTAAACCTTTAGGTCCTAAGACACGTCCAAGACGTCCAACTTCACCCATCATGTCTGGAGTTGCTACAACAACGTCGAAGTCCATCCATCCACCATTGATTTTTTGAACAAGATCAGAATCACCTACGTAATCTGCTCCTGCAGCTTCTGCTTCAGCAGCTTTAGGGCCTTTAGCAAAAACTAATACTCTTTGTGTTTTACCTGTTCCGTTTGGAAGAACAACTGCTCCACGAATTTGTTGGTCAGCTTTCTTAGGGTCAACTCCAAGACGGTAAGCAACTTCTACAGTTGCATCGAAATTAGCGTAATCAATTTCTTTTACTAAAGCTACAGCTTCTTCAACTGAATATGCTTTTAAAGTATCTACTTTTTCCAAAGCAGCTAAGAATTTTTTACTCTTTTTAGCCATGTTTTTTTCCTCCTTGATTGTGGTTATAACGGTTAAACCTCCCACTTATTCTCCGTAAAGCAAGCTTCACGAAGAGATACTGAGAAGCTTTAATCAGATTAGTCTTCTACAACAAATCCCATGCTTCGTGCAGTACCTTCGACCATACGCATTGCAGCTTCAACAGATGCAGCGTTTAAGTCTTCTTGTTTAGTTTCAGCGATTTCTCTAACTTGCGCGCGAGAAACAGTTGCAACTTTTTTAGTATTTGGTTCACCAGAACCTGATTCAACACCTGCAGCTTTTTTCAATAAAATAGCAGCTGGTGGAGTTTTTGTAACAAATGTAAATGAACGGTCTTCATATACAGAGATTACAACAGGGATGATCATACCTGCTTGGTCAGCTGTGCGTGCATTGAATTCTTTACAGAATCCCATGATATTCACTTGTGCTTGACCTAAAGCTGGACCTACGGGTGGAGCAGGACTTGCTTTACCTGCAGGAATTTGTAATTTTACGACATTAACAACTTTTTTAGCCACGAGACATTCCTCCTTGATTTAGTCCGGGTGTGGTTGAATGGGGTTAATATTTCCCCTCCCACTTTAAACATACGTCTAAACGTACCATGGAATTATATTACACTTTCCAAATCTTGTCAATAAGATTTAGAGAAATAACCCATCATATGATTTAGAGAAATAACCCATCATACGCATGAAAAGTACTTTCTCCCAAAAATTAAGGTCTTCTTTTTAAAACGCTCTCTTAATAAGTAGGGGCGGCTCTATGGGGTGAAATTCCCTCCGGAATGGACGGGTTTGCTTGTGGAAAGCCATGGGACCGTCTGGAGCCTGTAGTCTCCAAACTTTCAAGTTTCAAACGGAATCGGAATCTTATTTTTTATTTAAATTTTTTCATGCGTATGACGTGGAGAAATAAGTATTTCAAGACCGATTTATCGTTAGCATTTAGGAAAAGCTTTTTAAATGGCTTAAAAATACCTTTGTTTTGGGGCATCTCTGCAAAAGCAATCAGCGCAGCGGTATCGGATCAAGAAATAGTTATTGTTTTAATGCAGCTTTTCATTTTAACCATTCTTTTTTTGACTTTCGAGCCATTCATTAAACAGACAAAACGCTATTCGCGTGATTGTTCTCGTTGTTTTCTGGCTTCAGTTCTGTATTTGACCGTCTGAGCTGGTTCTGATGAAGCCTCGCTCCATTCTTCCACAATGTCTGGATCCGATACCTTTTTTTGTTTCCCAGTATAGTTACTGTTTTTAATTGGTTTAGCCTTTCGCTTCTTCTTTCTAACTAATCGAAAAGCGTTATAAAAGATCCCTGCAATTACCGCATACACGGCAAAGAACACAACAAATCCCCAAAGCCCGGCAATAGCATCTGCAAATTCCATATTCCCGCTATTGGTAACAGCTTGCTGGATTTCGATAGCAAATACAAATACTGTCATCACTACAAAAGTAAAGATAAACGAATGGATCGTTGTACTGAATTTCAATTTTTGAATAATTTTTGCTAAGACGAACACTGCTAAAAATGTTATTAATCCAATAAAACCGATCACCCAAAAATGCAATTCTTTATCTGACATGTCGATCCCTATTCCATACATAAGGACATCGTGGATTCGATTCATCATTTCTGAAAGAATCAATATAATTTCTCTCATTTACCTTCACCTCTTGAACTTAATTTCATTTAGTATAGCACAAAACTTGTTTACGACATCGATTTTAAGCCAATACACTTTATACCCCGATTTTATCTCATTACTGTATACTGAAAGGACCAACCACTGAAACCGAGGAGGATATTATGTGCAATATCGGCTTAAAATTCCATCAAAACGGCGCTTATAAATTTGTGTTTGCTGCTAACCGCGATGAAGCTTATCGCAGACCTACAAAATCTGCTCACTTCTGGAAAGACCATCCCGAGTTATTAGCTGGTCAAGACGAACTCCAAAAAGGCACTTGGCTGGGGTTGACCAAACAGGGTAAATTCGCAGCCCTCACAAATTGTCGAAAAGTTTCTACTAGACAGACGTCTGAAGATCCGCAAGCTTTTTTGACTTCCAGAGGCACTTTAGTCAAAAACTTTTTAACCGGTGATCAAACAGCCGCTGAATATGCGGATGATTTAATCAATACCAGACATCAGTATGACGGCTATAATTTAATCTTCGGCAACATTCTTGAAGGTCAATTTCTTCATTATAATAACAGTGAAAATCAGCTAAATGAGTTAACGCCTGGCACACATGGTTTAAGCAATGCTACTCTAGATACTCCCTGGCCTAAAGTTGCCACAGTTACCAGTAGAATAAAGCAACTAAGCGGCTCGAAAGAACAACTCACCGATCAATTATTCGCTTTGTTTTCAGACGAACAGACCGCTCCAAAAGAAGCATTGCCGAAAACCGGTCTTCCTATTGAATTCGAAGAAGCTGCTTCTGCCATTTTTATTCGCACGAAAGAATACGGGACTATCGGCACTACCGTTATCTTAGTTGACCAAGAAAACCACGTTACTTTTGTAGAACGTCGTTTCAACGAAGAAAGACAAATAGAAGAAAATCTTTACAGCTTTTCTTTGAGTTCTGATACCTAAGATTTTTTCTCAGAAGATAAAAAAGAGGAGCTGGGGAATAACTAGCTGAATTAGAAAACACCGTCAAATCTAGGAAGAAGGATCCTTGACTTGACGGTGTTTTTAATTACTCAGATTTATAAATTATTGGTTCTAAAACATTTGACGTTGGTAAGGAAAAAAATAAATCCTAAACCTTTAAAAAAATCATTCCTAGAAATTTTTGGAGGAATATGGGGTTGCTTATAGCCATGAAAAAGGATGCAAAAAAAGGAAACACTGTGGACGTACGCCCAAGTGTACCATGATTGCAAGCTGCTGAAGCAGCAACAATCATGGCAATTACTGAGCGTTAGGCTTTAGCCGTTACGCTTAGCTTGACGCTTGCAAGCCTTGAGACGCGTTTTTCGGCTCAAGGCGTTCCCATGGCTTTCATAAGCAACCCCGTAGACCGGAGAAAATTTCTTTACCAACGCTAGAAGATGAAGATCCAAATTATTATTAAAAAGTGACTTTTTCCCCAGTTCCTTCATTCCTTTTAAACAAGCTGCAGAAAGTTAAGCGCCTTATTCCACTCTCTATCTAAAACGAGTTGCGTAAGGCAGCTTACACGCCAATAAGTCCGGCACCAACAGTTAGGAACAACACCTAACTGTTGGTGGCGGGCTTATTTCCGGAAAGCCAAACGCCTTATTCCACTCTCTATAGTTTGTCTACTTGATCGAATTCTAATTCTGTACTTGTTTCACGTCCGAACATCTCAACGTTCACTTTTAATTTTGCTCTTTCTTCGTCAATTGCTGTTACCTTACCAGTCATACCATTGAAGGCTCCTTCAACAATCGTAACTGTTTCACCAACTTCAAAGTCAATTTCTTGATGACGTGTATTCATGCCCAAGCTGCGTAAAATAGATTTTACTTCTTCCGGCAATAATGGAGCTGGCTTGCTTCCCGCACCGTGTGAACCAACAAAACCAGTTACACCTGGAGTGTTACGTACAACATACCAAGAGTCATCTGACATGATCATTTCTACCAATACATACCCAGGAAAGACTTTTTTCATTTTGATCTTTTCTTTCCCATTTTTTACTTCGTGTTCCTCTTCTTCAGGTACTACCACTCTGTAAATGTGTTCTTCCATGTTCATGCTGTTTGCACGAGATTCAATGTTCTGTTTGACTTTGTTTTCATAGCCAGAATACGTATGCAGCACATACCATTGTTTTTCAAGTTCCAATTCTTCCATTATTAACACTCCTTGTATAGGTTATAATTCATTATACTCGCATCGTTTAATTTAAACACACAAAAAAACCTTCTCCATCATATAAGGAAGGTTCTGCGTGATGATTTATTGCACTCAGTATACCATTAGTCAAGCATTTGTGCTAGTCATATGGCAACAATATTGTTTTTTAGATGAACAAATCCAGTAAAGACGTGATCGCAAAATCAACTACTAAGAAGAAAATTGCAAACAGGATGACTACCCCAAAGACAGTAACCGTATATTTTCTCAGTTCTTTTCCTGTTGGCCAAGTCACTTGGCGAATTTCTTGACGAACACCGCCAAAAAAGTTTCTTACTTTTCCCACTACATTCCCTCCAGACTATTCGTACACTCTATCATCATTATTTAGTTTCGCGATGCATTGTATGTTTATTGCAATATTTACAGAATTTTTTGATTTCTAATCGTTCAGATCTGGCTGTTTCACCTGCGCGGGCTGTGTAGTTACGAGAGCCGCAAACAGTACATGCTAAAGCTGTTTTTTTCACACTCAATTTTTTCACCTATTCTTTCTTAAGCACTAAGGTATCGGTCACAATTTACCATTACTTTCCTTTGCTGTCAAGCAGTTTTCAACCTGCAAGAAGGTAGTATCGTTCGAACGTGATAATGTCCTAAGTAGGTCGAAGCATAAAATGTCCCAAAATGATAAAATAAAATCATGAAAAGGATAATACTAACGATGAATGAAGATAAGAAATATAAAGTAATAAAAGCT
>NZ_JBGQQT010000020.1:0-49972 GCF_045528345.1 Desemzia sp. FAM 23989
AATGATTTTCGATTTAGATTCTACTCACAGTGATACCTTTGGAAACCAAGAAATGACCGATTATAATGCGCATTACCAGACAACCGGTTATCATCCACTCGTTGCCTTTGATGGTCTTACCGGAGACGTTCTTAAAGCAGAACTTCGTTCTGGAAATGTCTACACCTCAAAAGGCGTCGCAGCATTTACTCGTCCATTATTTGAGCATTATCACTCTGTGACACCAGTAAGCACTATTATGGTACGTGCAGATAGTGGATTCGCAATGCCTGATTTGTATGAACTTTGTGAAGAGTACGATAGTTTGTATACTATCCGTTTGAAATCCAATCGTAATCTGTACAGAATCGCTGAGCAATTCGTTACCATTAAGGATCATCACGATTGGGGTAAGAAAGAAGTTCATTACTATAACGCCACTTATCAAGCAAAGTCGTGGGGAAAATCCAGAAGGACCTGCATAAAATCAACCAGAGAAGCTAGTGAATTGCTTTTTAGACATGAATTCATCATTACCAATTTTTCAAAAGACGTCTCTCCAAAAATGGTTTTCCAAACGTATTCAAAAAGAGGAACGATGGAAAATTACATTAAGGAAGCAAAAAACGGCTTTTACTTGGATAAAACAGATAGCCCACGTTTTATAGAAAATCATGCTCGTATGATCGTAAGCCTATTGGCTTACAATATCGTGAACTTCATGCGAACATTGTGTTTTACCAATGAAACGAAAGGGTATCAGGTTTCTACTATTCGCTTATTTCTCTTTAAAATTGCTGGAAAGATAGTTCATTCCGGAAGAAGACAATACTTGAAATTAAGTAGTTACGATGTTTACCAAAAGCTATTTTATCGGATTCTACAAAACATTCAGGTACTGCAGTGTTAGTTGCGTTTATTGCGCCATTCAAAAAAATTCGTTAACCATCCGATAGGATGAGTGCGCTCAAAATGAGGTCTTTCTTGAACTTAATCAGTTAGCAAAAATAAATTAAACCCTTTAGAAAAATATTTTTGAGAAAAAGAGCCATTGAGCATAAAACTAAACAGATAATTATAAAATTTGGTAGTTTATAAAAAGTATGAATTATTCAGGACCAGTTAATGATGCTAAAAAAGCCGACTTCTCTTAAAGAGAAATCGGCTTTTTGTTTATGATTTAGCGTGAAGTTTTTGGCGGTTGGCAAACATCACATTTGCGTTGATGATTGGTTTTAAATTTCTTGAATGTTTTTTCAAATGTATTGCCGCATGCACATTCAAATTCCAACTTTTGAGAAAAACCTTGGTATTCTGTCGTCAATAGTTTGCTGTCTGAATTGGTTTCAACAAACTTTTTGATTTCACCGATCGTCCATCGTTTTTGCATTCTCTTACACCTCCATATATATCACTAGCGGAGGCTTTTCGGCATCCGTTCTTTATTACTATCGTAGTGATCTTAAGCTACTCATTATAGCATGTTTTGATGGATTTAAACAGATGATGGAAAAGTTGTTCGCAACTTTGTGAACATAGTTTTTGAAATCATGGATTACTTTGCTATTACAGGGACCCAAAGCTCATTATTTGGAACTCTGTCAGGAGCCAAGTAATTCTCAATACACGGCAAATCTGCTAATTCGTAACCGGAAGTCGGCATCCATTCCGTATATAGGCGTTTCCAAGCTTCAGTGATATTAGGAAAGACAACCCAAGTACTTTTAGGGATTACTGTTTTTTCCATGTCACCAGGGTATTCAGCAGTATAGCAGCACCCTATAAGATAATCAAATTTTTCGTCTGTTATTGCGGCTTGTTTTCCGCATACTCCTAAGATTCCTTCCATTTTGCATTGCGGATTTTCCCAAGACATCTCAATGATACGCGGTACCAATCCACTAGCAGTCGCTTCTTCCCATAATTTAGGAATAGTATGAAAAGCCTCTTGTGTAACGACTTCTTGCTTGACCCCGACAATCTCAATATCAGCATCTAGCACTTCTATCCTATAATCCATTTCACTCTCTCCCTTGATCGTCATTTGAAAGAAAAGTCTTGGAAAAGCTTTTAATTCGACCCCTTTGCTGCGGGCTGTCGTTGGAGTAACTCCATGAAGGCTTTTAAAAGCCCGAGTAAAAGAATCTGGGGAGTCGTACCCGTACTTGAGAGCAAGATCAATGATCCGAACATCAGGAACATTTTGCAACTCAAATGCGGCTTGTGACAATCGCCTCCTTCTAATGTATTCTGACAGTGATATTCCGGTCAGAGCAGAAAACATCCTGGGAAAATGATATTCAGGGCAACAGGCTAGTCGGGCTGCCTCTCTCCCATCAATTTCATCGGATAAATTCTGCTCTATATAGTCCATTGCTCTATTTATTCTCTCCAGCCAGTCCATTTTCTTCTCCTCTCGTATACATACTATAGGATACAGAACTTTTTCTCCCGACAATACTTGCTCAAAAATTGTCGGGTGCTCTATTCTTTTTGAAACATTTGTTGCGCCCTCGGACAAGATACCGCTTTCATTTCTTTGTATTAGTTTTACTTTACCAGCGGGATCATCAAAAGCACCACAATAGAATGGTGCTTTTACTCTTGCGTCTGCGTCTTCTTACTATCAGCTTTCCTTCTCTTCCACAAAATCTCGCAATGCGTTAAGTTCATCTGGTGTGACGGACCGCTCATTATTGTACAACTTCTCTAAGCCGTTTTCCGGCATACCTAATTCATTTGACAGGTCTTCGTCCGACAGCCCTTCACTCTCTTGGATATCCCTAATAGTCGTAATCAGTAAAATCGCTTCGATATCCTCATCTGACAAGGCGCCTTCTTGTGACTGATCGTAATTGATCAGTTCCTTGATCGACTCTTTTCCAAGAAATTTGCCGATCCCTTCTGCTAACTCTTGCACTTGGCGCAAAATAAAGTCTTTGTCTTCTAGTCCCATCCTGAAATCCATCTCCTTGATCGCTGATTTGCTTTCGGTACTTACTCTGTTATTATAATCTTTTTTAGAGAAAGAACTAGTGAAAGTTTCGTTACTTCGCTCCAAAAAATGTATCCGAAACAATACACCTTTTAGAGATTCCTTTTTCTCGATAGCGTTTTTTGACGAACTTCAATACAGCAGGTGATCCTGAATTGAAATAATAGGCGGTATCCCCGTATTTTAAAGCGAGTTCATCCAATTTTGCAGTCGTTTCTTCTCGTGAAGTCATTTTGTGCAAATGAATCATCGGGTTGTTCTGCGCGATGCTTTCAATCTCCTCCCCAAAGAGATAATACTTCGAAGATGAGTAGACGACTTCAATTGGACGGCGAGTATCCAATTCCAACTGCTTCAGCAGTGCACGAAACGGCGTTATCCCCACCCCATTGGCGAACATCACGATGGGAGACGTTTCGTCTTTCACTTTCATCCAGCCAAATGGACCTCGTATCGTGATTTTTTCACCTGGCTGCATATTCACTAACACTTGCTTGAAACTGCTAATCTCCTTTCCCGTTCGTGTCCCAATCAGTAAGAATCCCTCTTCTGGTATCGAAGCTACTGAAAACAAACGGTACTTCCTACCTTCAACCTGCTTGTTCGGCAATGTATTAATACCGTGTTCACCCGGAACCCATGTTAATCCGGCATCATTTTTGATCTTGACGATATAGTAATCACCATAAGGATTTTCAACACTCTCAATCGGAAGCTCGCCTTGTCTGACCACGCCTTTTACATCGTTGAAGTCCATTATCTTTCCTCCTCAATGAATCAGATGAATGCTTACTATGTAAGCAACTCTTACACGGATTGTAGGCGCAGTCTTATGTGCTGTCAACGAATAACTCTGGGTGATTTAACTAAATGACTACGAAAAAAAGCACCTGAACCCCTTTTTAAAGGAGCCAGATGCTTTAAGTATCAAAGAGCGAATCGTTTGATTACTCTCCAACTACGCGAACTTGTTCGCTGCTGTCGATGAATTCTTTTGGATTTGGTTCTGCTTCGATTGAACCAAATGGCATTTGAGCGATCATTTCGTATGATGCTGGTAAGTTGAACATGTCTTTTACTGATTTGTCGAATCCTTGTTCAAAGCCAATGTTCATATGTTGTAAGCTTCCGCCTAAACCTAAGTCAGTCAATGCCAACCAGATACCGTATTGTGCATTTGCACTGTGGTGTTGTTTGTATACAGTTGCACGTTCGTTTTCGCCTAATGCACCTTTAACAGCATCGCGATCTTCGAAGAATAATACAGTACCAACGCCAGCTTTAGCGCCTTGCATTACGCCTGACATCATTTCCCACATGTCGCCTTGCATAACGTCTTTTTGAACGTCTAAGATGTGGTCCCATAATTTAACGTTGTCTTCTCCAAATACAACTACTAAACGAGTTGTTTGGCTGTTGAAAGCCGTTGGGATTTGTTGAGCTACCTCGCGAATGCGGTCAGCGATTTCTTTGTTTGATAACTCAGTGTTCGTTCCGATAGCGTAAGCTGTACGGCGTTCTTTGATTAAGTCTGTAAATTGTGTCATGTGTAAATCTCCTTTTAAGGTTTATTTGCTTTTTAGCACTTATTAATTGTAAGTTTAACAAATAAAAAGAAGTAAGTCAACACCGAATATATCGAATTCGAAATAATATTTAACTATTTTTATTCAGTTCACAAATTAATAAAACTTATTCCTTTTATCTTACACTCCTGGGATTGGTTCTAGATGTAGTACATGATGTTGGTTGTCGAAATACGTTACTTCTTTCGTTACTAAATTGCTCGTCCAAAATGGAACCCCCGCTTTTCCAGCTAGCTCACAAAACCGTTCAAAATCAATTGCTCCTGATTGTGCGGTTTTCACAGCCGACTTGAGGGCTGCAATATCGCTTCGATCAGCCACTACTTTTGGGACTCCGTTCATTTTTAACTCAACAAAGCTTTTTTCATCATAATAACGATACACCCCTTCAGCAACTAAGTAATCATAACGCTTCACACCTAATTTTTTTATTTCAGACATTAACTGAGCGAAGCCGCCAGCGTTTTCTTCTGCATTTACAGCCTGTTCAATATCTTGATAATTTAGACTCATTTGTGTTCACTCCTTTTCACGAACAACTAAACTTTCTTTGCTAATAGTTTAGTTTGATTACAATTTACCAAAAAGTTAAATTGTATCCTAATTTTTATCCTGCACAGCAATATTGATATCAAAAAAAACAATGCTAACTCCTCTTCACGAGAAATCAGCATTTCATTTATTCGTTATCTGTTTAGCGTGACGCTTTTGGTAGTTGACACACCACCATATTTTATTGATACATATTTGGAGACTTTTTTGGCATCCGTTCTGAGCAGTAGTTATCATAATCTTAAGCTCTTTATTGTAACAGTAAACTTCTAGAAATTTCTTAAGGCAGCATTGAGAAATCTATATCCATACAATTCATAAAGCTTTCTCATCAATTATAACTCATGAAAAATTGGATTCATTCTGTCAAACGTACAGAAGTGTTTAAAACCTATGTCTTTCAATAGTTTCTTTGACTCGTTAATATGAAAGCCTAAATGCTCAGGTTTGTGGCTGTCACTTCCTATTGTAATAATGGTTCCTCCAAGATCATGATACAACTTTAAAATTTCAATCGAAGGTGTCAGTCCATTTATTCCGTATCGAAAAGAAGAAGTATTTATTTCGATTCCTTTATTATCCTCAATAACCATTCTTAGGATTTGTTCAACTTTATCTTTACTATATTCAAACATATCAACTTCTTTATCTAGATACCGCCGTACCAAATCCATATGCGCCAAAACGCTATAATCTTTATAAGAAGTGACTAACTGATACATCTCATCATAGTATTTATCATAGCTTTCCTGATGTGTGTGCCCCTTTTGAAACTCTCCCGTCCAAAACTCTTTATTTCCAATCTGGTGCACCGATAACAAAATAAAGTCAAAGTCATGAGTCTGATAAAGTTTTTCAAATTGAGGAATCGTATGAGTTTGCATTCCAAACTCTAACCCTTTTTTTATGGTTATTTTGTTTGCGTATTTTCTAGAAAGTTTATCCAGCTCTGAAAAATAAAATTCGTAGTGAACATTTTTAACTTCTGTATTCTTGCCTGCCTGGAATTCTTCATCTGGTTTCCAATCTGGTTTAACCCCGTAGTCTACATGATCGGTAAAACAAATTCCCTTTAAACCCATCTGAATAGCATCTTTTACGACATCTTCCATTAAATACCAGGAATCGTCACTGTAATCACTATGGACATGATAATCCGCATAAACCATTTAAAAACCTCCTTTAAATTATCAAAAATTTATTGACCATTCTTTGCTGCATGATACTCTCGCATCGCTTTTCCCCATTTTTCCTTATCCTTTTCCCCTATGTTTCTGATCACTCTAGCTGGATTTCCTCCTACAATCGTATCATGGGGAACATCTTTGGTTACCACTGCTCCTGCGGCTACAATTGAATTTTTTCCAACTGTCACTCCAGGAAGAATCGAAGCACTTCCTCCTATCCAAACGTTATCTTCAATTACAATAGGCAGACCAAATTCAAGATCCTTTATTCTAATTTCCGCATCAGTTGGGTGACCGGCTGTGTAGAAACTTACCCGAGGGCCAACCATTACGTTGTCTCCGATGATAATCTTATTCACATCTAAAAAAATACAATCCATATTTGCATAAAAATTATTGCCTATCTCTACGTGTCGGCCATAGTCGACATATAATGGTGGATTAACATATACAGAATTTCCTGTCTTACCAAACAATTTTTTCTCTAACGCTACAATTTCTTCCTTATTTTCTATCGGCAGGCTATTAATTTTTTGTGCTAGTTTTTTGCCTTCTAACGAGCTATTCTCTGGAAATATATCTGATGCAAAATATAATTCTCCTGCTAACATTTGTTGGTAATCAAAGTCTTTTGTCATTTATTTCGTTCTCCATTTATTAACAAAGTTAATTATCTATACGCATTATACCTTTATTAACATAATTAATAAAAATGTCTTCTTTATTTTTTTCTGCTATTATTAAGTTCAAAGGAGGGCTCACAAATGAAAGCATACAACCAAAAAAACATTAAAAAACATAATCAAGATTTATTAATAGAGCTGCTTAAACAAAACGCTGCTCCAATGACTAAAAGACAATTGTCAGAACAATCTCATTTAAGCGTTGTTACAATCAATAAGCTCATTCCAGATCTTGTCCAAAGCAACACCTTCGTCGAGCTGGACACTCCTTTTGAAACTGGTGGGCGTCGTGCCATTGCTTATAAATTTAATGAACGTCGTAAATTATTTTTAATTCATCAATTCCTTGAGCAAGAAAAAAAAATGGTTGTTAATTTTTACGTTGTTGATTTATTAGGCAATATTATCGAGCGAGAGTACTTATCGTCAATAAAGTTAACCACGTTTCTTGAAACTATTTCAAATATGAAGTCAAAGTTTCCGGAAATATCCATTGCACTTTCTGGAATACCAGGAGTAGAAGTAGACAACAACTTAAAAATCATGGATTTTAAACCTTTTAGACATTTGAATCTCAATGATGAAATAACAAAAAAAATCGCTGTCGATTCATTTATCGAAAACGACGTTAATGCAGCAACTTTTGGGTATTCCACAGAAAATAACCACATTACTGCTGGAGTTTATTTTCCGGAAAGTTTTCCTCCAGGTGCTTCACTAATTATTAATCAGCACATTTTTAGAGGTTACAATAATTTAAGTGGTGAAATTAAGCATTTGCCAAATCTAAAACACAGACACTTTCCGTTGAAAAAATCAGAATTAAATTCCATATTGTCAGAAACACTTCAATCTATAATAGCTATGTATGATCCGCATGAAATCATCCTATATGTACCCGATAATTGGCTGGATCACATCAAAATAGATTTGATCATCAAAAACCTAGCTGAATTATTTCCTTACAATGTTTTCCCGAACATAACTCTTTCACAGGATTTTTCACAGAACTATTTAAATGGATTGATTAAATTAGGGTTGGAAAAAATGGCAACAGAGAATTAACCGTCTCCTCCCTTTGTTGTCTTAAAATTGACTACATTAATTTGACGAAGTATCTTATTAAAAACTTCGGACCTTTTCGCATTTTTTTGGAAATCCTGTTCAACTTAAACACCCCTTGATCTTAGATCAAGGGGTGTTTCCCTACCATAATCAAATCAGCACATGGTCATTAATTATTCATTTGTTATTATTTCTGATGTCATTGTTGAGCAGTCATTGATGATTAAAGGATCCTGCCAAACCTCATAGGGTGTACATTTGAGCCTGTACGGGCTGTGTGCTCGCCTTTGATTTCCCACCCAACAGCTTAGCTTATAAATCCACCAGCCAATTTGTTTGTTGAATCTGTCCGTCTAGTTCTCGTAATTTTTTAGAAACTACATTCATTTTTTTAGTTAATTCCTTCGTATCAACGGTTCGTACCATTCGGATTTCATTTCGTCCAAATCGTCTGATATCATTGGCTGTTTCGATAGTATTATTAAGCAGTCCGTGCTGCCTTCTTAATGATTCTCTTTCTTCCAACGCTTCGACAATCAATTTATCAGTATCATACAGATTAGCCGAAGAATTCCGCTGATTGATTTTTACGACTAACTGAGAGAATTCCTCATTCGTTTTTTGATAATCCTGGATCAATTCGTCCATACTTATATCCAATGAGTCTCCTTCTTGAATCAAGGCGTTCGCTAAAATCTCCTGTTTCAGCGAAGTTAACTTTGCTTCAAGATCCCGCCTCAAGAGTAATGCTTCCGCAAGTTTCATAGAAAAACTTCCTTTCAGTTCACGAGTCTATAAGCTTAGGGTAATGAAAAAGACACTTTTTAGCAAGAAATCTGCCGAAAGAAGTGCGATATTCTGCCGTTAGCAATTTATTTTCAGAATTATTCTCAACAAATTTTTTATTTCATCAATAATCTATCGTCTTTTCTCTACCACTTCCATACTATATTGATAAAAGAGGCTTTTCGTGACATCCGTAGTTACATTAACCTACTCGTTATAACACGATACAACTCAATTAAACAAATAAAAGACAAAAAATTTCGTCCAACAATCAAAATGATTCAAGCACAAAAGTCATCCCTTACTATATTGAAAGGGAGTAACCTTTGTGCTTGTTGTAATGCTTTTTTTATATTTTATGCTTAATTCATTTTTTAATGCAGTTGTAACTCCATTAAGTCAATGCTATTTCCATTTTCCGCCGCTTTAAAAATAGCTTCAATCACTTTCATTACACGATACACTTCTTCATTTTTAACAATAGGTTCAGCTTCCCCAACAACGACTTTAGCAAAATTCGTATAGAAAGAATCCGCAGTTACTTGAACTTCTTCAAATGTTTCCCTAATTACGGATTCCTCTGAAGGTGGAGCCATTGTTTTCGTTAATCCTTGTCCTGCTTTTATCGGTTTTGGTGCAACTACAAATTCCACATTACTTTGCTTTACAATTTCACCTTTAAGATCCCAATCGTGAATAACAGCAGTTCCAGTAGTGCCTTTTACATACCAGCGTGGAAGTTTCACGTAGTTGGTTGTCCCAACCTCTACAATAGCTTTAACGCCATTTTCAAAAGTGAGATAGCTGATAAATCCATCATCTACTTCATCGCCTAAGACATAGCTTAGATCAGCTGCTATTTTAACTAAAGGGCTATCAACTAGATCCAACAATTGATCTAACAAATGTACACCCCAATCTAGCAACATTCCTCCACCTTGTTCTTTTAAATGGCGCCAATCACCCGGTATTCCATTGGCTCCTTGAACTCGGGACTCTATTTGGAAAACATCTCCCAGCTTACGAGTCTCATATAAATCTTTAATCATTTGAAAATCGCTGTCCCAACGACGATTTTGATGCACCATAAAAACTCGGTTTTCTTGTTTTGCAATTTCCATTATTTCCGCGAAATCAATACTATTAAGTGTAACTGGTTTTTCGCAAATAACATGCTTCCCAGCTTGCAAGGCTTGAATGGCGATTGATTTATGGATATCGTTTGGTGTTGAGATTAATACCACATCAACAACTTCATCGGCTAATACTTGTTCTAGACTGCCATAAACTGTTAAACCATTCTCGACGGCATTCTGCTGACGCGTTTCCGATGTGTCGAATATACCGTGCAGTTCTACTTCTTCATTGTCTCTAATTAGTTGAGCATGAAAACTTCCCATTCCTCCATAGCCAACAATAATAACTTTTAATTTCTCCAAATTACTCAACCTTTCTTACGCCCACCACATAGATTGCGGTGTTTCTTTAATTAAAATAGATTGTAAATTCGTTACAGCTCTGCTAAATCCTTCATTAATCGACATTAATGGATCTTCGTGTTCAATACTGACTACATAGTCATAATCATACAGTCTCAAAGCACTCATCATATCTGACCATACTTGTATGTCATGTCCACATCCAACAGATCGGAAAGTCCATGCTCTGGATTTTACGTCACCATATGGTTGCATATCTGTTAAACCATACATATTGATGTTGTCTTGATCAAGGTAGGTGTCTTTGGCGTGGAAATGATGGATTGCTCCTGCTTCACCTAGTATTTTTATAGCTCCAACCGGATCAATACCTTGCCACCATAAGTGACTGGGATCAAGATTCGCGCCAATTGAATCAGATGTCTGTTCTCTCAGTTTCAAAATGGTATATGGAGTATGGCATAAAAATCCCCCATGCAGTTCAATACCGATTTTAACTCCGTATTCAGTAGCCATTTCGCCAATTTCTTTCCAATAAGGAATTAATTTATTTTCCCATTGCCAGTTATAAATATCACTATAAACTTCAGGCCAAGGACTAACAGGCCAGTTTGGTGTTTTAGCGTCATCACTGTCGCCTGCAACCCCAGAAAAAGTATTTACCACTGGAACCCCCATTAAAGAAGCTAATTGGATCGTTTTTCTTAATGTTTCATCTGCAGCTTTGGCTTCAGAAGCATCAGGAGAAATGGGGTTATTATGGCAACTAAATGCACTAATGGTTAAATTCCGTTTTTCTAACTCTGCTAAATAAGCTTCTCTTTTTTCTTCGCTTTCTAACAATTCATCAGTAGGACAGTGATGATTACCTGGATTTCCACCTGTTCCAATTTCGACGGCATCCAATCCCGCACTTTGAACTTTATCCAACATTTCTTCAAAACTTAAATTTGCAAATAATGGCGTGAATACACCTAATTTCATACTGACTTCCACTCCTCATTCTATTATTTTTAAAAATAATCTGTTGCATCTTTTCTGCTAGTTATTTTTTATTTCTTCTAAAGATGCGCTGTTTCCGTAAACTGGATACATACGTTCTGTTGGTTTACACCAATTTACTCCATTTATGATTACTTGCTGAATCTCCTTATTGTAATAGGTAGGATACGATTCATGACCCGGTTGGAAATAGAATATTTTTCCATTTCCTCTTTTGTAAGTCATCCCGCTGCGGAAAACATTTCCTCCTTCGTACCATCCAACAAAAATCAGTTCATCAGGCGTCGGCACATCAAAATGTTCGCCGTACATTTCTTCCTTCTCTAATTCAATGAATTCCCCAATTCCTTCAGCAATAGGATGACTTGGATCAATAACCCACAACCGCTCTTTTTCTTCTGCTTCTCGCCATTTCAAATCACAGCTGGTGCCCATTAATTTCATAAAAATTTTAGACATGTGCGCAGAGTGCAGCACAACTAGCCCCATTCCGTTTAGAACTCGCTTATGAACACGACTCACAATTTCATCTGCAACTTCGTCATGAGCCATATGTCCCCACCACACTAATACATCTGTCTCGTTTAATACTTCTTCAGTTAAACCATGTTCAGGTTGATCTAATACTGCTGTTTTTGTATCGAACCCAGCAGATTTGAGCACAACTTCCAGTTGTTTGTGGATGCCTTCAGGATATATTTCCTTTACTTTTTCACTTGTCTTTTCATGCCGAAATTCATTCCAAATGGTTACCTTCATTTTCTATCCCTCTTTTTAAATAGTTTGTAAAACAGTCTCAGCTTCTTCTACTTTATTCAAGTAAACTGGCGCGCCCGTTTGGGAGGATTTATAAATAGCTTCTAGTATTTGTGTGACTACTAAAGCCTCTTCCGGTTTCACAACAGGTTCTGTATCGTTTATAATACAATCAATCCATTGTTTCGCTTCTATGTCAGCCGGATTAACACCTGCCCCATCATAGAAATCAACACCTCCTGTTTCCAGCTCAACATTTTTACTGAAAAGTAAACCATGCTCTTCTCCATTGATGCATAACCCATCTTTCATATCTGCTCCGCCCTTTGTTCCGTGCAAAGTAGTTTTAGCTTCTCCTATTTCTAAGGAATTTAAAGCCCAACTCGCTTCCAAATAAATCGTAGCTCCATTTTCCATCGTGACAAAACCAAAAGCTGAATCTTCTACGTTAAATTCATTAGGATTCCAAGATCCCCATGCATTTGCAGCATTTTTGGTTTGTGATAATTTATGATGAGCGCTCCCTACCACATATTTTGGTTTATAATTATCCATCATCCATAGAGTTAAATCTAATGCATGAGTTCCTATATCAATCAATGGTCCTCCGCCTTGTGCCTCTTCATCTAAAAATACTCCCCAAGTTGGAACTGCTCTTCTACGAATGGCATGTGCCTTCGCATTATATATTTCCCCTAGCTCTCCTTCTTGACATAGCATATGTAAATGTTGGGAATCTTTTCTAAAACGATTTTGGTAACCAATCGTTAATTTTTTACCAGTCTTCTTCATCGTTTCAATCATTGCTTTTGCTTCAATAGACGTTTTAGCCATTGGTTTTTCACACATTACATGCTTTTCAGCTTCCATTGCTGCAATGGAGATTTCTGCGTGAGATATATTTGGTGTACATACATGAACAACGTCAATACTTTCATCCTTTAATAATTCTCTATAGTCGGTATAGACATTTGCTGCATCCGAACCATAATCTTCACGCGCTTTACTCGCTCGTTCTTCAATAATGTCACAAAAAGCTACAATCTCTGCATTCTCTACTGTTGCTAGCGAAGGAAGATGTTTTCCGTTTGCAATTCCCCCACAACCTATTATCCCAATTCTAATCATATTTATTACTTCCTCTCTATCTCTTCATTTGTTTTTCTATTACACTGAGACGTTCCATTAGCTCACACAAAATTCTTTTCTTTCTCTATACTTTTTTAAACAGATCGAGCAGCAAATAGGTTCTCAAAAAATGAATAAAGCTGATTCCTATAAAAATACTAATATACAGTCCAAAGACTACTAAGTACGGTGACAATAAAGTTATTACAATAGGTAGTATTGAGATCAGTAATAACAATAACGTCTTAACAGGATAATAAAACGGCAGCTTTATGATATTTATGACAGCTTGTTTAGTCGAATCTTCAAAGCGAGAAATATAAAAAAATACAACTTGAAAAAAATGAACTACTATCAAGGTAACAATTGCCACTCCTATCGTTACCCAACTGTTTAATTGATTGAATGAACTCAAATAGTTCCAATTAATGATCAATATTCCTGACAAAACTAAAATTCCTGACCAAATGATCGTACTTTGCTTTAAATTTTCTTTAAAAGATTGAAAATAAGTTGATACAATTCTCGTTTCACCTGAAGAAATCATCCGTATAGTTACTGTGAATCCAGCGGTCTGAGAAGCCCCCATAGTGAGAATTGGTAAACTAGTGATCAACATTAAAAGATTTAAAACAAATAGTCCCCATATCTTCAGAGTAACTCGATAAAATGGACCTTCTACACGAAAGAAATCTTGCATACTTTTTTACTCCTTTACTGCGCCGACAACAATGCCGTGCACGAAATACTTTTGTAAAAATGGATAAATCACTAATAAAGGGATAATCGCCACAACGATTTTTGCAGCATTCAAATTCCGGTCAGACACAGCTAATAAACTCTGTAGTTGTTCCGAGCTCATTCCAGCTGAGTTTTGCAGTGTTTCAGCAATGTTTACTGATAGCGATTGAATGTAAGTCATTAATGGATAGTTTTCAATCTTAGTCATATAGATCAAACCACTCATAAAATCATTCCAACTTCCAACAATACTGAATAGTGAAACTGTAGCTAAAGATGGCAATGAGATAGGAATATAGATTTTAGTCAAAATATGCCACGGATTGGCACCATCTAACCACGCAGATTCCTCCAATGATTTGGGAACGCCACGGAAAAAATTCATTACCAAAATAACACTGCCTATTGGAACAGCTCCAGGTAAAATCAATGACCATATGCTGTTGATCATACCTAAGTTTTTTATGATTAAATACGTTGGAATCATTCCTCCATTAAATAGCATGGCAAAGAGGATGAGACTCATAAAAAAACCTCTGGCACGAAAAAATCTTTTTGATTTTGATAATGGATAAGCCAACGTAACAATCATGAACAAATTAATAATTAGTGAAGCAAATACTCGAAAGACCGAGATACCGAACGAACGCCAAAATTGTGTGTCACTAACAATGCGTTCGTAAGCTGCCGTAGTTAACTCTACTGGCCATAATCCTACTTTATTTCCTGCTACCGCTGCTGAACTGCTCAATGACAACGAGACGACATTCAACATTGGAATCAAACAAGATAAAGTTAGTAAGATGACGATTGTATAAATAATAAACTGACGAATGCCAAATTTTTCTTTCATTTTTTGTTTGCCCCTTTTTTAGAACATCACACGATTTGTCGATTTTTCAGCTATTTTGTTTGATACATAAATCAAAATTAATCCAACAATTGAACGAATTAATCCAACCGCAGTACCTAAGCTGTAGTCACGTCCTATTAAACCGATACGGTAAATATAAGTGTCTAAAACATCTCCGCTGGCATAGACCGGTGGTGAATACAAGTTGTATACTTGGTCAAAGCCTGCGCTTAGAATGCCTGGTAGAGCTAGTATGGTCATTAAAATGATAAACGGCATCATTCCTGGTAAAGTAACATGTCGTACTTTCTGCCACCAGCTCGCTCCATCCATCGTAGCTGCTTCATAAGTTCCTGGATCAATAGAAGTAATGGCTGCTAAAAAGATAATGGAATTGTATCCAAACCCTTTCCAAACATCAGTCCAAATGAGTAAATGCGGGAATACTTTATTGCTTCCTAAAAAATTAATGGCATCTAAACCAATTGCTTCAAGAAGTTGATTCACTGTTCCATCTAAATTAAATAGATTCACAACGACTGACCCTAAAATTACCCACGAAAGAAAATGCGGAAGATAAACAATCGTTTGCATATATTTCTTCATCCACTTGACGCGAATTTCATTTAATAAAATAGCAAAGATAATTGGAATAATGGTGTTTAATACAATTTTTCCTACAGCAATAAAAATGGTGTTGTAAGTAACACGCCAAATATCCGGTAAAGTAAATAAGTATTTAAAGTTGTCTAGACCTACAAATTCAGATCCAAAAACTCCTCTAGCAGGAACAAAGTCTTGAAATGCCATAAACAGCCCAAACATAGGCCCATATGCAAAAATCAATAAAAAAATTATTCCAGGAAGCATCATTGCTAAATAGAAATGTTGATCTTTCTTAAACATTGACTTCTTTTTAGTTTTTTTTATCTGTTCCATCTTTCATTTACTCCTATCTAGAAAATAGGTCATCTGTTCGCAATACAAATGACCTATCACTCCATTAATTACTCTCTTTCGTCTACAACCTCTTGCATTTCATCCAAGATAACTGTCCCACCTTGGCTATTCCAATCTGATACATAATTGTCAAAATTATCTAACGATTCTTCTCCTGTAACAAATTTGATAAACATTTCTTCTTCAAGTTTCCCTACTTGTGCACCACTACGTTGTTGAGAGTCTAGTGTTTGAAAGATAACAATTGGTTTAATCTCATTTAAGATATTTGCTTCACGAGTACTGCCCATTACATCATTGACGGCTAATGTTCTAGACGCATGTACCGCCCAATCACTTGGATCAGAATCACTTGGATTATCTAAGTACGCTTTAATTTTGCGTGCATTGTTTTGAATCACAAATTTAGAAATTTCCTCGATACTGATTTCTCCTTTCGCTGCTTGAGTGGCTTCTTTTGCATCGATAATTTCACTTTCATTAGGGAATAACTCAATATTAAATGGTTTTACGGATCCATCTACAGCTAACTGAGCGTATTCATATAATTCCGGATATTCATTTTCCATGTCTTTAGAGTTGGCTACATCATCAAAAACGACATTCAGCATTTCAATCAATGCTTCTGGTTTTTCAAAACCCTTTCTTATAACCACAAATCCACCTGTTGCAGATTTATTGACGGCATTTACGTTGCCATCGCCATTTTCATTTTCAATAGCATATGGGATGAATTCTGCATCTGGATTAGCAGTTTTAGCTTGTACCAATCCCCAGTCTGAAATATGCCAAGGTCCAGGCACAATCCCCAGCTCACCATTGACCATCATTGCATTTATATCATCATACGTTCTTGTTCCAAATTGCGGATCTAAAATACCCTCTTCAAATAATTCATTCATATACGCTAAAGATTCTTTCATTTCTTCTGTATTTGATCCATAGTAAACATCATTATTATCATCTTGCAAATACACTTTCGGATAGGCTCCAAATGCATTCGTGATGGCTGTTGCAGTATATCCAGAACCACCATGGTCTCCTGACGTTAACCAGTTAGCAATTGCTAATCCCTGTGTTCTTCCATTTCCTTCCGGATCTCCTTCTTGAAAGGCTTTCGCTGTTGATTCTAATTCATCTAAAGTGATTGCATGATTTCCGTCTTCATCCAATTTGATGTCTAATTGTTCTACCCAATCTTGTCGAATCCAAACCATGTTAGGACCAAAATCATTTGTTGTTCCAGGTATGGCCATTAATTGATCATCAATGGTTGCCGCATCTAGCGTAGTTCCATCATAAGAACCATAAATTTCTTTGATTTGGTCGCTGGCATATTCTTCATAGACCTCAGTTAAATCTGCCACTAAATCGTTATCCACCAATTCTTGCAAATCATCTCTAGACACTACCATCATGTCTGGAATATCTCCTGAAGCAATTGCCAATGATACTTGTCGATCGTAATCTTCACCGTTAGCTTCAAACGCACTTTCTAATTCAATGCCTAGTTTTTCTTTCAATAGTCTTCGATACGCATTATCACTGAATGAATCACCTTCTGGCAGTTTAGAGTTGGGCGCAGTCTGCTGTCCAACAGTCATAATGATATCCCCATCAGCATTTGTTGCTGTTTCTTCAGTTTGATCTCCTCCACACGCAGCCAGTACGAATGGTGTTACAGCCAAAAGAGAAAGCAATACTTTGTTTTTTATTTTTTTCATTTTTTCCCCTCCAATACTTGATATACACAGTATACGAAATCGCTTTCAAAAAATATATGAAACAATTTCCACTATTAAGGTAAAATTTCCACTTTGTAAACCGTTTTCAAAAATATGTTATTGGTAAATAAATGTATTTAGATTATACTTTGGTTGTTCAACGTTATTATTTTAGGAGGGTTTATTATGTTCAAGGTTTTAATCGTTGATGATCATCTTGATCAGCGGGAACTTATTAATTATTTGATGGAAAAGCATAGAATTTCATGGCAAGTTCATGAAGCATCAAATGGAAAAGAAGCTTTAGCAGTTTTTTCTAAACATAAATTTGATCTACTTATTACTGATATTCAGATGCCATTTGTTTCAGGAATAGAACTTGTTGAGCAAATTCGAAAAAATGATCTCTCTATCCCCACTCTTTTTATTAGTGGATACGAAGATTTTAGCTATGCAAAAAAAGCTATAGATTTACAAGCCGTAAATTATTTGTTAAAACCTATTAATCCCAAAGAATTTCATGACCAACTTGATAAGTTGGAACAACTTATTATAAAAAATAAATTTATAGAAAAAACTCATTTATACATGGAAAAACAAGACGTTTTGATTAAAATACTTAAGGGAACCCCCATGAATAAATTATCAGAAATACAGCAAAAACTGATTTTACCCCTTCTAACTAAGATAACGTATTTATTAGTTATTGATTTTAATGAGCCCAAAACTGAAAGATTAGAACACTTTCTAAGACTTCATACAAACAATTCAATTACTTTTGTAAGAACAAGTCTCTCGCAAGTAGTTTGTTTCTTACAAGTAAAAGATCGTAAGTCAGCATTAGAAAAAAAAGAATTGATTTATAATCAAATCCAATCTGAAATTCAATCTGAGGTAACAATTGAACTTTCTGAACAAATTGAAAATCAAGAGAATATCTATACTGCTTATCAACAGCTTATTGAAAAGCTAAATCAAAAATTTTATCAGAAAGAGGCAAATCCTCTGTTGCTTTTAGAGCTTCCTACTCATAATAGAGAAACTGAACAACAATTAATTAATCAATTGAAAGAAACCATTTACCATCAAGACCTGAAACGATTAAAACATATTCTTTATTCTCTATTTAATCAATTTGATAGCGCTTCAATTGAATCTCCAAGTATAGTTCGTTTTTTCTTTGGAAACCTTTACCGCATTTTAGTAGAAGTTTCTGAAATAAATCCGGCAGAACTTAGAAGTGATATTAAAGTTATTTTAGAATCACAAGAATTCAAACAAATTCCTATTTCTTTTGAGCATCTATTATCTCAAATTAATCTACGCTTTATTAACTTGAATGACACAACCAACTATTATATTAGAGAAACCAAAAATTATATGATGAACCACTATCAAGAAGAATTAAGTCTAGATACTCTAGCAAAGAACGTTCATCTTGCTCCAAAATATTTAAGTAAACTATTTAAAAGCGAAGAGAACGTTGGTATTAATCAATTCCTTAACGAAATTCGTATAGAAAAAGCCAAAGAATTATTACTTTCTTTCAACTATAGAGTGAGTGACATAGGCCGGTTAATAGGTTTCAATAGTCAGTCTTATTTTATAAAAAGTTTTCAGAAATATACTGGAATGACTCCCGATCGTTTCCGTAAAACAAAGGGGGGCCTTGATGAGTTTGAATAAAATCAAATTAATTTTTCAGCGATTTTCTTTCCAAAAAAAAATTGTTGCTATCTCCTTTATATCAGGCATTTTTCCTATAGTTATTTTAACAATTTTTAGTATCGCTATTATACAACATTTTATATTATCTCAAGAAAAATCAAATAATGAAGATAATTTGACCTCTGTCTACCAGCAAATTGACCTACGTTTAAAAACTTATGAAGACGCACTTTCATTTTTATCGAGTTCAAGATTTTTGATTGATGGACTCTCTATCGAATCACCTAGTAACTTTGAACAATATGATTTGTATATGAACACACTAGTTCCTTTATTTAGTAGTATCCATTCACAACAAGACATGCTATCTAATATTACTTTATACACAACTATTGATTTATTTGATCATGGAAACTATGTTAAAAAAATTGCTACTGATGACATTACAACTAATTTCAAACTAAACAATACAACAAAAGTTTCTTATTTTTTTGATACAAAAAGTAAAAAAATATTTTTATACAGTCAAATTTTTTCTAATATTAGAGAAGATATTAATATTGTAGTTTTTGAAATAGCACCTGAAGTGATATTTCAAAATTTAGATACCATTTCTAATGATCCTTATGCCTTAACTATACAAACCGATAAAGAAGAAACACTGTTCCACTTTTCTAATCAACCTAAACAAAGTCAGTTAAGTTTTATTCATCGTCTACTGCAACCTTTTGCTCAATCCAGCTCAGAGGGTACAAAAACTTTTGCAAACTCATGGAGTTTAACTTTTTCCAGACCTTTCTATTCTATCTATACAGGGGTTCTTATACTGATTTTCGTTGCATTTCTAATTTTTGTTTTTGTTTTATTAATGTTAACTTTATCCATTTGGGGGTTATCCAAAACAGTCGTATTACCTATCCAACAACTTACAGAAACTATGAAGGGTTCACCAGAAAACACTTTAAAACTAAAACCCACATACCAGCTAGATGATGAAATCGGCTATTTATACCGTAGTTTTTATCAAATGATTCAACAAATCCAAAATCTGATTGACCAAGTTTACAAATCAGAAATTAATCAGAAAAAGCATGAATTACGCGCTCTGCAGGCACAGATTAATCCTCATTTCTTTTATAATTCTCTTTCATTGATCAGTAATAAAGCTATCATGATTGGAAACGAAGAAATTAGCGAAATGACGCAGCTTCTTTCTCGGTTCTATCGTCTTAGTTTGAATAATGGTAAAAATACTTTGTCTATAGAAAAAGAATTAGACTTAACCCTTACTTATGCAAAAATTCAATTAAAGATGCATAATAATTCTTTTGATTTAATAACCGATGTGCATCATGATATTAAAGAATATGAAATTATTACGCTCTTAATTCAACCTTTTGTAGAAAATGCTATTTTTCACGGTATTGATCATATAGAAGAAAATCGTAGAGGAATATTGACTATTCGTGGAAGTCTCGTCGATGATTTTATTCAGTTTGAAATAACGGATAATGGAGCAGGCATGACTTCTGATCAAGTAAGTAATATATTAAAACACCATAGTAAGCATTATGGAATTCAAAACGTTCAGCAAAGGATTTCATTGTTTTATGATATTAATAATGCCATTTCATACAAATCTGAACTAAATGTTGGAACAACCGTTCTCATCAAGTTACCTAAAGAACGTTCAATCAACGAGTAGAAGAATGAGCTTAACATATCGTTACAAATTTCTGAATTTTTATTTCAAAAAATATTAATTAAAAAACAGACGATTTGTAACCTGAAGTGGTGGAAATCGTCTATTCTGGTTAGGCTCGTTAATTAAATTTATACCTAAGCTCAAAAGTGATATGATAAAAGTATTAAACAATGTAGAAGGAAGTGAGCACATTGAAAGAAATTACTGTTGTAGGCGCTATTTTAATAGAAAACGGGAAAATCCTATGTGCACAAAGAGGCGAAAGCAAATCGCTAGCTTATTTGTGGGAATTTCCTGGTGGGAAAATAGAAGCTGGGGAATCCCCTCAAGAGGCCTTGATACGAGAACTTCAAGAAGAACTCCTTATTGAAATGGATGTACAACCTGATGTGTTTGAACAAACCAGTTACCAATATGACTTTGGTTTAGTCCACTTGACCACTTTTGTTTGCTTCTTGAAAAAAGGTACGCCACAGTTGACTGAACACATTGCTGTGAAATGGCTAGAACCTAAAGAATTAAACCAATTAGAATGGGCACCAGCAGATATACCAGCTGTTGAGAAATTAATGGAAATGGGAATAGTAGAATGACAGATATGTTAGAGCGTTCATTAAAAAAAGCCTTTATAGATCAAAAAACTGAAGGATCTTTATATGATCCTCAAATCATCCTCAATGATACGAAGAAAAAGCAATACATGCTAAATGTGGTACAAAACGAATTGGATACATGCGAAGAATTCTTTTTCTCAGTAGCTTTCTTAACTCAAAGCGGTCTTGCAGCACTAAAAACACAATTAGCGGACCTTCATCTCCGTGGAATCAAAGGGAAAATTTTGACTTCTATCTACTTAGCCTTTAATCAACCTGCTGTCTTTGAAGACTTAATGAAAATTCCTAATGTAGAAGTCCGTATTTCCAAAAAGGAAGGTTTTCACTCCAAAGGCTATTTATTTAAGCAATCGGGATATCATTCTTTCATTATCGGGAGTTCTAATTTGACCATGAGCGCTTTAAAAGTCAACTATGAGTGGAATGTGCGCTTAACTTCTTATGACCACGGTCAAATGATCCAAGAGATTCAATTACATATGGAACAAGAATGGCAAGCGGCTCTAGTATTAAATGATGATTGGCTTCGCAATTATAAACAGAGTTATCAACCAGCAACCTATTATAAAGAAGTTAACACTATTCAAGACCCGACTCTTATTGATGAGCCGAATTCTTATATCGTGCCAAATACCATGCAAAAAACAGCCCTATTGAATCTTAAAGAACTACGAGCTACAGGCGCTAAAAAAGGCTTAGTTATTTCTGCTACAGGGACTGGGAAGACATATTTGTCTGCTTTTGATGTCTTACAAGCTAAACCTAAACGGGTTTTATTTATTGTCCATAGGGAACAAATCCTAAATAAAGCTAAAAGTGATTTCCAAAAGATCCTTGGTGGTAACAATGAAGACTATGGTATTCTTTCTGGAAACAAGAAAGAAATTGAAGCTACTTATTTATTTGCTACAATCCAAACCATTTCTAAAGATCTAGTCTTGCAACAATTTGCTAAGGACCATTTTGATTACATCTTAATTGATGAAGTCCATAAAGCTGGCGCTCCTTCGTATCATCGAGTAATGAATTATTTTCAACCAGACTTCTTATTAGGCATGACAGCAACACCTGAGCGAACTGATGGATTCAATATTTTTGAATTGTTCGACTACAACATTGCTTATGAAATTCGTCTTCAAGAAGCATTGGAAGAAGATATGCTCTCTCCTTTCCACTATTTTGGAGTAACCGATTATGTAAAAGATGGAGAACTGATTTCTGAGTCGACAGATCTGAAGTATTTGATTGAGGAAGAACGTGTCACTTATTTGTTAGAAAAACTTGACTATTATGGATGTTCTGGCAATATCCCTAAAGGATTGGTTTTTTGTAGCCGCAAAGAAGAAGCAAAAACGTTGTCTGCTTTGTTCCAGCAAAAAGGACATCCTAGTTCTTATTTAACTGGAGAACACTTGTTAGAAGAACGAGAAAGACAAGTCGAACGGTTAGAAGATGGCGAGATTGAATACATTTTTACTGTAGATGTATTTAATGAGGGAATTGATATTCCGAAAATCAACCAAGTAGTCATGCTTCGGAACACTCAATCAAGTATTATCTTTGTCCAACAACTGGGACGTGGTCTAAGAAAAGACCCTTCTAAAAAATTCGTCACAGTGATTGATTTTATTGGTAACTACAAAAACAATTACATGATTCCAATGGCTTTATCTGGTGATGTGTCTAGAGATAAGAACAATTTGCGTAAAGACACCTTTGATACGAATTTTATTTCAGGCGTTTCTTCTATTAACTTTGAAAAAATCGCCAAACAACAGATCTTCTTGTCCATCAATCAAGCGTCTATGGACAGTATGAACGAGTTAAAAAAATCATTCCAACTGCTTTATAATCGCCTTGGTCGTGTACCGTACTTGAAAGATTTTGAAGAACAACATACGATTGATCCTTTGCTAGTTGCTAATAAGAAAAATAGTTATTACGATTTTCTAGTCAACATCAAACAAAACGAAGTGACTATTTCTGACGTAGAAAATCGATTCTTGATGATTGCATCAAGAGAATTATTGCCAGGAAAGAGAAGACAAGAATTGGTTTTGTTAGAACGATTGATGAGGGACCCAACACAAAGCATCTCATTAACAGGGATCAAAGAGTTGTTTACAGAGCATGGAATTCTAGCAGATGAAGAAACAGTCCATTCTGTCCTCAACACTCTAGATTTAAGCTTTTACACTGGTTCAGCGGCTGCTCTATATAAACAACAAGCTTTTATTGAGCGAGTAGAAACTGAAGTATCATTGTCGCCTTCATTTAAAGAAGCGATGGAAAACGACTATTTTACACATTTAATGACCGACATTCTTGAAACAGGATTGCTAAAGTCAAAAGAGTATTCTTCTACCGAGCCCTTAACGCGTTACCAAAAATACAAACGAAAAGATGTTTTGCGTTTGTTGAACTGGGAGAAACAAATGGTGGATCAAAACGTTGGTGGGTATACCTCAAGCAAAGATGAATTTGTTATTTTCGTCACTCTGAAAAAAGGAGAAACCTTCTCAGGTGCCCAAATGGCTTACGAAGATGAGTTGATTGATTATTCTACGATGAAGTGGTTCACGAAGTCTCCCAGAACCATGTCTTCACCTGAAGTACAAAAGTTAATGGAAGCTGAAAAATGGCACATTCGTGTATTTGCGAAAAAATCAGATAACGAAGGAACAGAATTTTATTACCTCGGAGAAGTAAAACCTGTACAAGATTCCATCATTGAATTAGAAAAACCTCTACAAAACGGCGAAAAGAAGAAAGTGGTAGAAATGTTTTTAAAGTTTTTAGAACCGATTGATGTGAATCTTTATCGGTATTTGGAGGCTGGCCAGGAGTAAGTCTAGGTTAGTGGGAAAATGTGAAACTATCTTTTATTTAAGATAATCTTTTAATGTTAATTTTTCAATTAATACTTGAATTGTAGTTATTCACTATGATTTACAATATAAAGTCTCGTATAGTTTCCCATGCAGAACAGTTCAAGAAAGTCTGAATTGACTTTATAACAAGAAGTAGTAGTTCATTTTAATGTAATATAATTATTGGTTACTTAATACAAACAGAATCAAGGAGCTAAACTATATGAACTATACGAAGAAACAACACTATATTTCAAGGTATATTCTAAAGAGGTTTCTAAATCAAAATGAAAAAATAGATGCGGTATTGCTACAATCCTCTCCAAAAAGAATACAGGCTTCAATTGACAATGTTTTTTCTGAAAAAGATTTTTATGAGACAAAAGATAAGAGTGGTAATTACATTAATCGAAATCATACTGAGAATAAATTCGCTGACATGGAATCTGAACTTGCTAAATGGGTTAATAAGTTTATTTCTATTTTAGATAGTAATGATAGAAATAAAATACTTAAAGAAGCAACTGCGTCAGGAGAATATGAAAACTTTACAGTATGGTTAATGTTACATTTGATATTAGTTTTAATTAGATTGCCTAAAATTAAGCAAATTGCTTTTAAAAGTGATATTCCTTTTGAAATGCAACAAGTGTTTTATAATGCACTTATTTGGGGTGATCACGAAGCTAAACACTTAGCTAAATCTTTTTATGAAGATAACGATCTAAACCAAATAGAAAAAATATTTGATGAGGACAATAATACTGGAGCAATAACAACTCTAATGAATTATATAATAAATAATCATTATATAGAAACATATGAGGTCCCTGAAGATAAAAAATTATATTTATCTGATAATCCAGTTATTATAAATGACATCACTAGTATCGATTACTTTTTGCCATTATCACCTCAGTATGCCATTGCTCTAAAAAAAATTCCAGGTGATAAATCTTTTAAATTCCATTATGCTCCTTTTATTATGAAAGACTCAATGGTAGACAATGTGAACAAAGTTTTTATAAAAAATGCTTCAAATTTTGTAGTTGTTCAAAATATGACCAAATATGATGAACAGTTTATTACTGATTGTATTTCAAATTAACCTGAACAGCTATGTAATACAGAGTGGAGAATATCTTGTGTAAATGATAAAATTCATCTGAAGCAGGATTTTTCTGGTATACCAATCACGACACATACCTTGCACAGCAAATTTTCTCGTTTCGTTAATTTTTTCCTTAACGATCTGATGTCAAATTCCATTTAACTTACACCTTTACATCGATTTTGTTTAACATACCATTTCAAGCGCTTCATTGATTGACATGGCAATAGATTCGATTTTTAGACACAAAAAAGAACAGCTTATATACTGACCGCAAAAATCTAGCATTTTGGGGTCAGTATACAGCTATTCTTTTTTTGACTAAATTATTTGTTAAAAATCTTCGGACCTTTGCGCATGTTTTTCATATCATTCTTTGGATCGGTCGTTTGCTTAGACTTCCCGCCGCCTGCTTGTTTCTTTTTGATCAACTCTAACATTTTTTCTTTTGAATTCATTTTCCCACCACCTCATTGGTGTAACACTAAATACTCTCAGTGAGATAAGAGGAGCGGCAACTACATGAATGGAGATTTTTGAAAATGACTAACTCATTCTAAAAATTGTACTATTCTACATTCAACATGATTTCCCATATCCTTTGCCCAACTTCACAATATCCGGTTTACATTCTTCCCTAAATCATACAGGATAAACCGCGATGTGACAACATATTTTCATTTACAGAACAGATAAATTGTCTAAGAAATGTCAGTAATGTCGCTCAAAAACAGCATACACTTTTTATATTTCAAATGTAATCCCTGTAACTGCCATTAAGGATATTGGGAGTACATTCTGTTATAGTAAGGAAAAGAGCCACTAGTTTTTTATTGTTTACTAACTGTTGGTTTGGTACATTTTCTCACTATACGGAGTGTTGTTATGTTTACATTAGGCAGAAAAATCGATTTGCGTTATAAACCTAATCTCATAATCGTACTCGCTGCATTGGTAGTAGTTGCGGCAGGGTGGCTAATGTTTGGGGAGTTCTCCTTAGGAATCTCACTAGGCGGAGGATTCTTTTTGACCTGGGTATTCTCTAGAGAATTGGATCCGGCACATGACTATTCCGCCTACTTAGCGGCTGTTTTGTCTCTTTCGATGCTAGTTGATTTTGAAAGCATCGGCTTCCTTAATGCCTTGTGGCTGGTGCTTCACATGAGAGCAGTAAATGGCATCACAGGCAAAAGTCTGACACTTTTTGATGTTCTCGCCTTATTGGGTCTCACTGTTTTTCTCTCTTTAAATGATGAGAACAGTATCTATTTACTTCTCTTTGTTTTAGCTATGATTTTTATCCGACAAACGAGAGCAAAAACGAAAATGCCAGCGATAGCTGGTTTCCTTGCTCTCATATTGTTTACCATCCAAAGTACTTTGATGGACGCTTTATCTCTAAATCAAATAGACTACTCTAACCTTTTTAACTTGCTCATGATAGTAGTGCCTTGTTTGTCTTTGATTCCATTTTGGTTTTTATCCCGCATCAAAAGTGAAGATGATAAAGGGAATCGTGTCGCTCGATCTAAAGTGTTTGCCAGCCAACTGTTGTACATTGTAGCGGTGCTGCTTTTCTTTTTCTTCAGCGACATCTCTTTTAGCGATCAGATGATTTATTTGTCTGCTAATATCGGAGTCGTCCTTCATTTTCTTATCCTTAAGTCTAAAATTAAATAACGTTAAACCAGCGCCCATGCGATTAATCAGACGCATGGGTGCTGGTTTCTTAAGTTAATGAAATTATTTGATAACCAGTCCCGTTAGAAATCTAAATCATCATCTTCCTGTTTAGGTTCTTTTTTAAACAGCAACGATACTAAACTGCCTATCAAAAGGACCACTATCGCTGCAAAAATAAACTTCGCTAAGAAGAAAACCATGTTATCACCTACTCGTTAGTATCTACAATGGCTTGACCAGTTTGTACTTCAACCCAGCCATGTTCCAAGCGAGCTTCTACTTCTTTTAATTTGATCAATTCTTCAGAAATGGATTCTGATAATTTTTTATTGGCTTCCGCCTCGGCTTCTGCAGCTTTTGTTTTGGCTGTATCAGCTTCTAAGAGAGCTTTTTCTTTTTCTTGACCCGCTTTGATGATCTCATCAATTGATTTTTGTATTTCCGCATCAACATCCGAAACTCCAAAAACCACGTCTTCTACTAAGAATCCTTTAGGCTCAACTGCTTTAGTGGTTCTTCGTCAAATAGGGTTGATGAGAAAATTTTACACAGACTAGGCAACTTGCTTAGTCTGTTTTTCTTTCTCCGGTAAATATAAGCGCGTCATTAATAAAATCCGATTACGGAAGTTGTGTAATTTCGGTAACCGAACGCCGTTCGTTTTAGGTCTTTAATTTTATTATTGATTCCTTCAATAGGACCATTTGTTAAATGGGGGTATTGAAACGTATTCTGGACAAGTCTGAGGTATTTTCTCAACGTTCTGAGTACCCGTTGCAATCCTCTTGAAATGGGTTTGATTTTTGCTTGGTTGAGAACATATGTAAAGAGTTCCCTCTGATTATTTGTTAAAGCGTAACGCAAATTTTGAACGACAGTATATGTTTCTTTTAAAGTTTCATTTAACGACATTAAGTAATCCACAATAGATTGCGTATTGGTTAAGTAATCGAAAAGTTTAAACTTAGCATACTTGGAAGAAGTTAACAGGGTTTCAGATTTTAAAGGCAGTTTCCAGTATCTTTTATATTTATTATAAAGACGGCCGTCTTTATAGCGGTATTCATTCATGGGGGTTACTCTGCATTTATTTAGCTTTCTGTTTAAAGCCTGAACGATAAGAAAGCGATCAAAAATAGTCGCTGCATTGGGAAAGAGAGCAGGAATTAATTGGATGTAAGGTTCGTACATATCAATTGTTACCGTCTTTACCTTTTTTCGGACAGGTAATGAGAACCGTTGGAAATAACGCAATAACTCACCTTTTTGTCTATTCGCTACAACATCTACAACCCTATGGGTCAGCGCATCACAATAAATAAAACTCATCGAAAATTTAACCGAGTTGACACTTTTAAATTCATCAAAATTGAGGTGATCCGGCAAAGAAGAAACCGGTCGAATTTTTAGTTTTTCAGCCGTTTGAGTGATGACGCGATGCACCGTATTCCAAGATACCGAATGTTCTTCAGCAATCATTTTCACAGATTTTATTTTCGTTGCTTGATCGGCGATGTGTTGCTTGACACGAGTAGAGACAAAGCAGTCTTGATCGACAATAGCTGTTTGAGCAGTATAAGCAGAGAGGCATTTTTTACAGAAGAAACGTTGTTTCTTTAACATTAAGTAGGCCGGTAGGCCAGACACATGCATTAACGTTAGACGCGATGTTCTAGTGCCATTTTTTACAATAGAATAGTGCTCGTTTTTAGTCCCACATCCAGGATATCTTTCTGGGATATAGGATAACTGAGCATGATAAAACAACGAGCGTCGATCTTTATACATCTTTTCTTCAACGGTTTCTCCATCAAAATAAATATTTTTGTCTTTTAATTGCAGTGTATTTGCGATAAACTGTTGCATATGGACGTATCTCCTTTAATTTGGTTTGGCGATTAAATTATATCGGAGATACGTTCTTTTTTCATTACATACGAAAAAATACGGTTGGTGGAAAAATTATCCATCAACCGTATTTATTATAGAACCAAAAAAAATAAACTGTTATAACAAGGTTTTTGACTCATTTTTGAGAAACTATGAATTATTCAGGTTTAATTAAATTATAGGAGTCTGAGGTATACCAACCCGATTAACGTCATGAGTGGAAGCGTAATGAGAAAAACAACATCATACCACTTCACTTTAGTTTGAATGTAATGGGTCCGTTCTTCAGAAAAACCTTTTGCATGCATTGCCATTGCTAATGCATCAGACCAACGTATAGACCGAATGAGGAGTCCAATCATGGGTCTATAATCAAATTTCCTCAATTTAATTTGTCTAACTTGATAAGCTAGTTTTGCTTGTGAATAATTTTCCCTCATTGAAGGGATTAGATAAACAGATGCCAAAACACCATAAGATAGACTGTTCGATAACTTTCCTTGCTGAACCATACTAGCAATTAACTCATTTGGATAGATAGTCAATGCTGTTAATAAACCAAGTACTGCGAAAGAAAAGATACGTGTCCCTAATCGTAGCCCATTTAAAAATGTAGCATCTTCCACAACAAAACGTGTTGACTGCGCGGATAGACTAATGTCAGTACCGCCAGTATGACTAAACTGCCATCCTGTAATGAAGAAAGCAAATGATAAGAAAAGAGCTGGAAGAATGATTTTTAATGCTTGCCTTAATTGAACTCTTTTACTAGTAAATAGAAGTAAGAGAACAATCACAATTATAAAAGTATTGAGGCGCCAGTCTGGTGAGAACATTAAGAGTAAACTGGTGACTAAAACAGTGATTAGTTTTATAAATGGGTTAATGCAATCAATCATAGGACACCTCAATTAACTCTTGGTTTTCTAGTAAATAACCACGGTCAGCATAGTGCTTTACTAAGTCATGATCGTGACTGGTGAAGATGATGGACGTTCCATTTTGCCTGAGTTCATTTAAATTATTCATAATTTCGAGTGCATTTTGTTTATCTTGACCGTAGGTTGGTTCATCAACTAGTAGCAGTCTCTGTCCTTTAATTAACATACAAAGTACTGCTAATCGGCGTTGTTGACCCTGACTTAAAAGCCATGGTGAAGTAGAAGCTTGATCTTCTAAGTTATGTCGCTTCAAGAGATTAGTGATTAATTTTGTAGTTTCTTCTTCAGTCTTTTCAGGATAAACAGCTTGCACTCCAATATTCAATTCGTCAAAACATGAAGTTGTTAAAAATTGAAGAGAAGGATCTTGAAAAACAACTCCAATTTGAGAAAGCCAATCTTTCCTATTCTTAGAATCAAACTTTAAATCTTTCATATGCATAGTCCCGTCAAAAGGATATTCCCCCAGAATCGTCTGAAAAATAGTTGATTTACCGGATCCACTTTTTCCTTGTAATGCAATTAATTCTCCTGGATAAATCTTCATGTTGCAGTTTTTTACTAAAATGCGGTAAGGATGCCACATTTTTTTCAGCCACTTTGTTTTATATTCTCCTAGTTTAATCGTTATATTTTCGATTTGAAAAATAGGCTCCAAGTTATTTGATACTTCTGCTCGTTGCAGAGGTTTTTCTAGTTCTGATAATAACCCTTCTTGTTCAAGTAGGAGTTGATCGTTAGTAGAAAGTGGATTAAGTGAGATATTTGTCTCTAGAAGTTGCCCCACTCGACTTAATACCATCATTCGGTCAACGAATTGCCACCTATCAAGACGGTGATCGATGACTAGAATGATTTTATTTTGTTTTTTTAGTTCTAAAATTGTTTCTTGAAGTTCGTTTGCTTTTTGATCATCCAAGTTAGAAAATGGTTCATCTAATATATAGACGAGTGGATCAATGATTTCCAAACATGAAAAGTTTGATCGCTGTAATTCTCCACCAGACATGGCATCAAAAGAACGTTCAAGCAATTCGGTAACACCTGTTTTCTTTGCGTGTTCTTTAACCATTTCATCCATTAATGAAGGATCAAAACCTTTGTTCTCTAAGCAAAAAATTAATTCTTGATAGAGATTTTCCATAGCAAATGCTAGTCGGGCATTCTGAAATGATGCAGATATATACCTCATAGATTCCTGATTGTCCATAGATAATAGGTCTTGTCCAGAAACAGAAATTGTGCCGGATTTTAATGTGCCGCCACTTTCAGGATAATATCCTGTTAGAACACCTGCTAGTGTACTTTTTCCTGATCCGCTTGCACCCGCTAGAAGCACAATTTCTCCAGGATTGATTGAAAAACTTATATCCAAAAAGTGTACGCTATCTTCTAGATTGAATTCTAATTGCTCAACAACAAGTCCATGATTATTTCCCTTTTTCATGACTGACACCATAAGATTTCAATAGCCCCGTATTGTCCAAAGCAATACAAATTTTATGCGCAATAAACCCAGTAAAAATAAGTGAACTTACTAAACGAATAACAAAGATAGCGATAACGATAGAAATTTCAAGTGAAGCATAATCGTTTCTGAATGCAGTCCAGATAAAACTGAAAATGGTAGCCAAAACGGCACCTACCATTGAATTTCTCATATTATAGCGACGGTATTTCGTAAACATATAAGGCAATTCAACACCTAAACCTTGAATAAAGGCACTGACTATAACAATGGGACCAAAAACATTTCCCAAAACAACTTCTATAACAGCAGCAAATATTTCAGTAATAATACCCACGCTTGGCCGTCTAAGAACGTAAAGAGCAACAACAGGTGCCATAAACCATATCCCGTAAAAAGGTTCATATCCTAAAATACCAATACCTGCTGGAGTGAGAGCAGTTGTTAGAGCAGCTCCTAAATACAATGCAATTAAATAAACAATTCCAAATGCGACAGAGATTAATCCCATAAAAATAAAGTCTCTTAATTTCAATGGCTCTTTATTCATAATGATTCCCCCTCAGGTAAGTTACAGAGTAAAGAGGCTTCTATAATATAATGGCTAACATCTTTGCCTGTTCTTTCTGCGACATATTCTAAATAATCAAAGACATCATGTACTTCACCTTTTAAGTAAGTCGTGTAATGGCCACTTCCAGCATAAACACCTCGGTCAATCCCATTGTTAACCACTTCTTCAATAAGTGACATATAGTTATCAGTGCCCATTGGATACAGCGAAAATTTACCAACAACTGGGAAGGATCTTTTGCGGCTGTTGCGGTCATTGATACGTCTATCATCATAATCAAGTGTGTAGTCTGCATCGTGATCTCCCGGGCAACCTTTCGAGATAGTCATATGAAGACTCATATGTACATCATCATGATATGCTTGAGAAAATACCGCTCGAACGCCGTCAAATACAGCCGATTCTCTACCACGGTAAACCGTTGAAGTGGGATCAGTTTCACTCCACACCATAGAAGTGTCTACATTTTCAAGTGAAGAGAGGATAATGTCGACAAAGTTATCAGACATCGGGGCTAAGTTGAATCTAATTCCCGCAATTCCTTCTTTTGAACCAGGAACACCTACTGCGCAACTGCCGTATGAGACATATTCTTTTTTTGACAAAATAAAAACTCCTTTTCCAGTTAATAATCCAGAAAAAGAGTATAGTAAAAATTATAATCTTCCTACGCAACAATAAAGTTGATCAGGTTCACGAATCTGCTTCTAGCACTCTCAGCCTCCTTTAAAAGGCTCTCCGGATTAAATAACTATTTAATTTTGTTAATTCAGTATACTTGAAAAGAAAATCGATGGCAAGCTAAACATTTTTATTATTTTAGAATTTATCGTTCGAACGTGATAATGTCCTAAGTAGGTCGAAGCATAAAATGTCCCAAAATGATAAAATAAAATCATGAAAAGGATAATACTAACGATGAATGAAGATAAGAAATATAAAGTAATAAAAGCTGTGGCAGAAAAAAGAAAGGAAAAAAAGAGAGCTTGTGTTGTGAAACAAGAATCCCTTTTCCCTTTTTGCAACAAGTCCTTAAAAATTCAAATCATCATCTTCCTGTTTAGGATCTTTTTTAAACAGCAAAGACAATAAGTTTCCTATTAAAATGACCACTATCGCTGCAAAAATAAGTTTACCTAAGAAGAAAATCATTTTTATCACCTACTCGTTAGTATCAACAATTGCCTGACCCGTTTGTACTTCAACCCAACCATGTTCTAAACGTGCTTCTACTTCTTTTAACTTGATCAATTCTTCAGAAATGGATTCAGATAATTTTTTATTGGCTTCCGCCTCTGCTTCTGCTGCTTTTACTTTTTGGTAAGCTAAACTGTCTGCTTTTGTTTTGGCTGTATCGGCTTCCAAGAGAGCTTTTTCTTTTTCTTGACCCGCTTTGATGATCTCATCAATGGATTTTTGCGTTTCCGCATCAACATCTGGAACTCCAAAAGCAACGTCTTCTACCAAGAATCCTTTAGGTTCAACTGCTTTAGTGAAATCTTCTAAAATCGATTGCTGAACTTCTGTTGATTTTGATCCCGTTACATCCAACAAGCTATATCTAGCAACGACACTACGCGATGATTTCAGCAATTGTGCCTTCAACCAGTTAGCTTCAATATCTTCTACGCTGATGCTCCCAAATTCTTTAAACACATCGGAAACTTTTTTCGAATCGACTTTGTAAGCATATGTAATCGATACATGGGTAGCTTTTCCATCTTCCGTAGCCAAATTCAACTTCTCTGCTTTAACCGTCTGTAAGCGAATAGGATACTGAGTTACTTTATCCAATCCGACAAATTTAACCCCTTGGCTTAGCGTTTGATCTCTCACTCCGCCGTTCATTGAATAACGAACCCCTACATAACCATTTTCGATTTTTTCAAAAAACACTAAAAATCCACCTACCAATAAGATAATGACTAAAAGACCAATCATTAACCCTTTGATTTTTTTGATGCTGTTCTTATCGTATATTTTTTCGTTCAATTCTATGTCCTCTTTTCTTTTTTTAACTAAATAATTTTCTTAATAACAAATACTTTTCCTTACTCTCTTACAACAAACCACCCCGTGTAACTATTTACTGCAATACACAAAAAGAAATACACAGGCTTTTCTGCTGTAAGCCTATGTATTCTTTTCGGCATACTTTTTCTTTTACGAGTTGACTCTATTTACCTTACTCTTCTCATAAAAAATCATCTTAATCATTATACCAAAGAAATGAAGAAAAACGGTGGATTCTTTAGATATCTAAGCTTAATTATAGCAATTAATTTAATTACCGCGATTCTGGAAAGCCATTTTTATACAAATCTAGTTCTTTCACAAGTGTTTGCTTCCTAAATCAGAATTAAAGGAATAATGTATATAGCCTTTGACATCTACATCACTCCCAATTCCTATTGGATTAATTTCATGCTCTTTGATCATAGAGTTGTTGAGACCTGAATTTTTTCAACTCTGCTGCTTAGAATCAAAAAAGCGGTTAAACTTAACATGCCTTGTACATTAGGCCTGTCTAGTTTGATTCCGCGACTTTTAAAAAGTTCTTCATCGTCTCCATCCCTCTCACTTGAATTCTTTTTAGATAAATGAAATGAAATGAATGAATTACATTAAAATCGCTTAAAGGTATCTTTTTCAATATTCCTTTATTGAGTTCCTCTTCAACAGCCATCTGATAAATAAAACTGATCCCTAAATTTTTTTCGACTAATTTTTTAGTTGCACCAATGCTCCCAATCATCATAACTTTCGAAAAGCTGTCTAAGTGGATCCCTTTGCTTTTTATAGCTGTTTCGAAAATCAGGCGTGATCCCGATCCTTCTTCACGGACTAGAAGAGGTGTAGTAAATAAGTCGTTAATGCTCTGTTCTTGTTTCCATAAAGAACTTTTTTCTGAACAGACAGCGATAAACGGTTCTTCAGCGATTTTCTGGAATTCAAATACAGACTGATTGAATTCTCCTTCTACGACCGCAAAATCAATTTTCCCATGTTCCATCAATTCGATCAAATGTTGGGTATTGTCCGTTACCATCGAGATATCGTGCGCTGGATATTGGTTCAAATACGACTCAATTAGTCCAGGCATCATGTATTCCCCAATCGTCAAGGAAGCCCCAAATGAAAGGGTAGTGTGCTCTACAGTAGAAGTTAGTTGCTCTTGCACCTTAACGATCTCTCTTTGGAGCAAATAAAGATCCTTTTGCAGCTGTTTTCCTTTAGCGGTTAATGATAATTGTCTCTTTTCATAATGAATCAGTTCAACCCCTAACTCCTGTTGCAAAGACTGAATATGCTGGGTGACAGCCGGCTGGGTAATGTGCAATCTTTTAGCTGTGGTCGTGTAATTCATTTCTTCTGTCAAAGTAAGGAATGTTTGGTACCGGTAATCTAACATCTAATGCCACTCCTCAATAACAATTTCTTATAATTATATAATAAATGATTATTTTATTTTATACAATCTTCGGTATATCATAATACCATAAATATTTGGAGGAGGTTTAACATGCTCGCAAAATTCAAAAAAAGCTATCCTATCTTGCCCGGGCTACTAATCAGTGTTTTGATATCATTAATCAGCCAGTATTTATCTGCCCTTCTGCCAAATCTAGGAGCAGCACTGATCGCAATTTTTTTAGGAATTTTGTTAGGAAATACTTTTTTAAACAAGCCTTATTTTAAAAGAGGAACTAAGTTTTCTGAAAAATCTCTCTTAGAATGGTCGATCGTGTTAAATGGAATGATTTTAGATTTTCAAATCATCAAGCAAGTTGGTTTTACTGGATTTATTTACGTTATTTTTCAAATGGTTTTGACGATTTTATTCGCTTATTGGGTCGGTCGAACTATGAAGTTCAATAAAAAAATGTCTTTACTGATGGGTGCCGGTAATGCAGTCTGCGGTTCTTCTGCTATTGGAACTGTCTCTCCGGTGATTGATGCCGACAAGAAAGATAAAGCCATGTCCATCACTATAGTTAATGTAACAGGAACCATATTGATGGTCTTACTGCCTATTCTCGCTTCTGTTCTGTACCACAACGAAGTCGTTCAAACATCAGCCTTGATTGGAGGAACGGTCCAATCCATAGGGCAAGTCGTTGCTTCAGCTAAATTGGTAAGTATGGACGTTACTAATCTGTCTATAGTATTCAAACTTATGAGAGTCCTCCTTATCATCGGAGTAGCCTTATCTTTCAGTAAATTAAACACTAAAGAGGAAGAACCGCTATTTTCTAAATCAGCAGTTGATCCAATATCTGCTGATTTGGAAAAAAATGCAAGCCTAATGACTATTCCCTGGTTTATTGCAGGATTTTTCATTTTGTTCTTGCTTAGAAGTTTTCTACCCTTACCTTCCTTTATGATCCATAGTTCCGAAGTCATCAGTAATCAATTTGAGATTACCGCTTTAGCTGCAATTGGTCTTCAGGTCAAGTTCTCTGATATCTTGAAAGAAGGGCCTCGTACCATGTTATATGGCTTACTGATTGGCTGCTTCCAAGTTATTCTAGCAATTAGTTTGATTTTTTGGCTGTTCTAGTTTAGAATACAATATTTCAAAAAAAGCAGCGGCTGATTGATGATACTCTCTAGAAAGCATACAGTGCACCGAGTCTTACCCCAAGTATCTAACAAGAGTAATAATAAGTATTCATTTCTCACTCTATAAAGTAGCTGCAACCATTGGGAGAGTAAGTATTAGAACACTATTTGATACCTATTAACCGACTATACTAATAGTATCAAAGTCGATACTTATTTAAGAGTATTAGTTGATTTTTCTCTATATGTACACTATAATGTACATATAGAGAAAAAGGAGTTGAGAAAAGATGGATATAATCACACCAACAAACTTCAGAAAAGACATGTTCAACACTTTAAACAAGATATCAACTGAAAACGCAACTTTAGAAATCACTTTAAATGCGAAGAATGGTTCAAATGATGGTGTAGTCTTACTCTCTAAAAGAGAATATGATAAAATGCAAGAAGAATTGTACTTGGAAAGAACTGGCACATTGAGTTATGTGTTAGATGCAATGGAAAATTCAACTGAAGACGACTTCGAGGAAATTTAATGACAGATTGGAAAATAAGACAATATAAAGAAGTCAAAAAGAAGCACATTCCATTATTAGAAAAAGCTGGTCTAAAAGGTGACTATGATGAAATAGTTGAAATACTAAGAAAGAATCCTTTTGAGCAGGTCAGGAGAAATGAAGTTCTTCAGCCAAAACACAAGAAAATCCATTCAATGAGAATCAATGGACAGCATAGAGTTGTGTTTACAATTGATAAGAAGGAAAAGACTGTGACAATATGGACAGCATGGTCTCACTATGAGAAGAACATACCTATCTGATACTGGTGTATGTTCTTCTCATTATTACTTATTTGGAATCCTATCATATGAGTAGGGTAATGTACGAGAGTATTCCTGATTCTATTAGGGTTTCCCCTTTTGAAACAAAAAAAGAACCTTAAACTAATAAAATTCTCAATACATGATTTTATATAAAATAGTGTGTTGAAAGTTATAAATAGCTTTTTTCTTAACCTATAACATATTTTTATCGTTTAAGTAGCTAATTACACCACTTTACAACTTTTTAAGTAATGGAGGACATAAAAATACAAACAACCCTGACTTTTTTGTATGATTGATTTGACAAAAAAACCAACAAAAAAGGGAGTTGTTTGTTATGAACCCATTATACCAAAAGGGATTCACAATCCATAGCTTAAGGAACTATTTTTCTACAACTTCGTCCTTCCGCTCGAAGATAGGATAAATTCATTCCCACTTTTAGCTGCTTTTAACCGGTGGGTTAGACAGAAACCTAGTGACTAATTTTTTTGTAAAGTGGTGTTCTCTTTACTAAGAAGGATCTTTTTATGGGGAAGAATTTACTCAGAATATTGAATTGGAAGAAGTTGTACAAAATACCGAAGAATTATCAATCGATAATCATATTACTCCTTTTATGAATAGTAACTGGGAATACTTAAAAACCTTTAAAACAAGTACTTACGTCAAAGGATTATCTATTGGTGCAATCGCATTAGCAATTTCGCGCGTCATTGACTATATTCCTAACGTATATGCTAAGATATCAGCTTATTTAATCGATGTTGCAGCATTAGCTTATTCTATGACCCTTACATATGTTTATAATTCTGAAGAGGTGTATAGAATTTTTGACTACTCTACTCCTGTTCCAACTATAAAGGGTGAAAGAGTCATTATAAAACAATTTTCAAATAGCAGCAGAACAAAACTTTTAGGTCAAAAAACAGTTTATTATAGTCCTAATTAATGATAAATATTTGTTCTAATTAAAAAAATATAGTTCAGAGATACAATATAGATTATAAAACTTTGATATGTGTGGGATAAACTGATGAATAATAAAAAATACTTAAAGACTTCCTGGGAAGAGAGCTTACTGAAATTTATTATTTTAGTCTCAATATTTTTCAGCAGTCATGCCTTTTCAACTGATAACAATTTTGTGAAAATTATCATTGGTATTGTGATATATACGATTTGTTGGCTTCTTATATATTCAATAAAGAAAAAATGCTTTAATGATTAGCAAACAAAAAATTTCTCTAGTCTAAAAAAAGAATCAGCTCTCAGTATTAATACTGAGAGTTGATTCTTTCATTTTCAATCATTACAGTTATATTTTGTTTTAAAAAAAGCAGTTGCTAATTTATCACCCATGCCGGGCGCACTAAAAAAAGACACTCTCCAAAAATTGGAAAGCGCCTTGAAATGTTGATATATAAAGATATATTAACATTTTGAGCAACGCTCTTTCCATTCGCCTTATACTACATCCGTACATCACTGCGTTCTTACGGCTGCAGCAAATTGAGACCGCCAATTTTCACGCACAAAAAAAAGAGAACTGCATATAAGCAATTCTCTTTTGATAATACAAATTGTGATCTTAACGTTTTGAGAATTGAGAAGCTTTACGAGCTTTCTTAAGACCTGGTTTTTGGTCTTCTGAGTTGTATAGGATTGTATGTACTTGTAAAAAGCATATATCAATGCTTTTTATCAAATACGAATTGGATGAAGCGGTACATGATTGGATTCTTTCAGTCACGAGTTCAGTCACAATATAACCAAACGCTTCTTACTTTTATTTGTGACTGAATAATACAAAATAAATACTTTAAGGAATTTTGACCACGCTGAGAAAAACATTTATATTATTAGCAGAACATCTTCATTAAGATAAATGAAGATGTTCTGCTATTTTTATTGGCCTGCAATTATGACCATCTTGAGTTATATAGGTTTATAAACTCCGATAAATATTTTTATCAACTATAATTTAAAATTAAAGAAATAATTTCGACCATGTTTTATAATTTAAGGTTTATTACTGACCTCACTTAATGAAACTAAAGTAATTTCAATAATTTTCTCGTGGATATTTTCCTTTAATTTCTTCCTCAATTATATTTATATCATACTTCTTCTTAATTAATATCTCACATTCATTTTTGATTTTTTCATTATACTTTATGGAAATATAAGTTAAATACAAAGATTCAGCTATTGTAAATTCTCTTCTCATAAATATTTTTAATAATTGATTATTCTTTTCATAATAAAGGTCATATATTGGGTCAACCAAAAATCGTCTGACAACTTCAAAAGGTACTTTGTTTGCTAATGCGTTAAGAGTTATATCGTATAATTCATCATTTATTGGAAAAGTAGCATGATAAAACATAAACCAATTCCTCTCTGTATAAGACATTCCATTCATATAAGCTTGTCTATAGTATAAGATTCTTTCATCTCTAATATCTGATTCAATATAAAAGAGTATATCACTACACGACCAGTCGTCTATTATATCTTTAGCGACAACAGAAATTATTTTAGGTGGCACATTTAAAGTATAATCAAAAATCACTTCATAATCTTCAATACTTTTATTTTTTAATTTTATGGCAGAAAAAATCTCTAAATGCTTCTTTCTTTTTTGTCTTTCAAATATATTTTCCGTCAATTATATTACCTCCAAATATCGTCTATCTCGTAGCAACATCTGCCTCAATTTCAACAAGAGTCCCAACCGATAAAATATACTACTTTTTAATAAATTATACAAACTAAACGTATAAAAATCGACAATAGTCAATATATCATGCATAAATATAAATAAATAAAAAAACACTTATAAATCACCAAATTAATGAGAAATATAAGTGTTTTTTGTACATAAACATCTTATTTTATTGTAAAAGTTAAGTTAACGATTAAGGAAATTTCTCTTAGGTGCAATTCCAAGAACACTAAATGGTCTTTATCTAATTGGAACGTCTATTCTTGAAGTTGCAACACAAACACCGTTTTTAATTAGATAGCATTCTACATAATGATTTCCTATAAATGATGCGGTTTCTTTTCTAACTCCTTTTGCTCCATCTTCATCAGGTGCTATCTCTCCCCGTAAGCAATTTTTACGCTTGGCTTCTTCCCCTCTGTTTTTAACCTTCCACCAAACATCATAAGGCGTGCTTACTTTTGTTGCTGTAAGAAAATATCTCAATGAACTACCTACATCTATAGTTTCATTGTTTGCCAACATCGCTCTTAAAGATTTTGTTCTATGAAGATTATCCGTGACTTCGCAGTCAATTCGGACAAACTTATCGTTTGATACCTGAAAAACATTCTGAATATATGCTTCATCAGGGGCTGAATAATCTTCAGTAAGCACTCTTGCTGAAGTTCCTTCTGTTAACTGTTCTTTCCAAAAATCATGATTAAAAAAATCGCTCCAAACTGAAAGAGCTTCATCACGACTACAATCACTTTCAAAAAGCACATCCAGCTTGGATATGTAGTCACTCAATCGGGTCATTAGATTTCTCATCTTCGAGTCATCTTCTTTTATTAACAACAACGATTGAGCAATATCAGTTGGGTTATATACAGCTGTGTAGTTCTGCAAACGGTCACGTATGTTTACAATAGTTTTGTAAAACATTTCATCTAACCGTTCGCTGTTGGAATATTGTTCGTTGCATAAAACTGAAAGTATTAATCCTCCAGGCATATTCCAATGTTTCCGAGATGTGCTAAACATCTTTATAAGTCGGGTTATCTTCCGTAGATTATTATCCTTATCGTCATCTTGCTCGGCGAACCAATTGGTAATAACTTTTGGGTTTCTTTTTCTCCACTGACTGCCTGCATGCTCATAAGAGTAGTCATCATTAAAAGTTTTCGTTCTTCTATACACCGCAAAATCTATGTGATACCCTTCTGAATAAACAACTCGAATGCAATTTGTTTTAAATTCTGGTGCTTGCTTGAATAAATAAGTTTTCTTTTCTAACGCATTTAATACCATATTTTTGGTAGCTCTTGTGTCCCCATCTGGAAGATTATCTGAATCAAACACTATAGCAACATCAATATCATATTCATTTTTTTCGTTCTGCGTCACAGTTGACATAGCTACACTTCCTTGCACGATATGCTCTGCCAACTTGTATTTAGTCCCTTTCTCTTCATTATACTCAGCTAACCCGTTTTCCAAACGCTCGATATTTAGGTTTTTCTTGGTATGCAGACTCTTAATCGCCTCATGTTCCAAGATGACATGCTCATCGTAAAAAGTATTGAATTCTTTATTTAAATCGTACATTAAAAGCTCCTTTCTTTAGACATAATGAGCTTTCCCTTATTTTGCTCTGTTACAATTATGCCGAATGGATAGCGTATTTTATTCGCTGCATTGTAATGATACACAATTACTGTTGGGATTCTATTCCTATTCATTGCAATGTGTCTCCCAATTTCCAATACCAAACAACTTTGAGTTGCCATTACAAGATGAATTGTATTAACTCCATTTTGTTGTTTCACTCTTTCAATTTCCTCCGATATTTCAAGTGCATATTTCATAAGTTGATTGTATGTGCTGATTGTATTATCTTTTGCAGAATTTACTTTAATTTCAACGACAGGTATTTTCCCAAATTGAACCAAATCTTTTTTGTTTATTTCAGCCGTTGTCGAAACCGTAATAATAACTTCTTCAAATTCAGATTTCGATGCGTATGACTTGTTAACATTTATTTTGGGATATAAAGGTCTGGAAAATTTACGACTCTCCAACTTGTTATATACTTTATTATATCGGTCATATTCAAAATAAACATCGACTTCGTTACTCGCAAAATAAGTTCCTGCCAGACAAATCAGAGGAATAGAGGCCATTCCAGTAAAACCTCGTTTGGATTCACTACTCTCATAAATAAAAGTCTCAGTCTTCTCTTTTATTTCCTCACAAATATATTTTGCCTTTTGCTCATTCATATTATTTCCTGTACCGAGTATTCTTACAACATCCAATTCTCGCTCTCTAACAATCAAATCAGAATATTTTAATTTCTTCAGTACTTTTTTATCTCTAATTCTTTTCTTGTCATTTCCAAAGAAATTTAATATGTAAATTTTCTTTCTAAATTCAAACTGTAAGTAAATTCCCAAAAGCAATAGACAAATACCAATAATTAGAGAGGTATAATTTGTTCCGTTACTATAATTTTTATTAACCAAAGTTTGAAATAAAGTATCCGACCAATCCGGAAAAGATTGAAAAATCAAAGTTGCGCCTGATGCTGTCACGTACGCAGAAAGATTATCCTCTTTCTTTTTGAAAAAAAATTTCCATATCAAAAATATTGCAGCAAATATTACTAATCCAATGACAAGCTTCATATTCATAATGGAATCTCCTTTTTTATTTTTCTCATAACTATTAAATGAGCAATTATTTCAGCAACGTCTTTCTATTTGATAGCGAAGGTGTTTGGTCCTTGATGATTTCTGCTATTCTTCTTATTATAATCCAGAAAGGATAAAGAGATATCAATTTTTTGAAAATTCCACCTGTTTCTCCAAAAATTATCTCCCCAAAAAACAAAAATAAATAAAAAGCAGCCAACCTTAAAAGGTCAGCTGCCAACACAAAAAAATAACCGCCACTCTCACTTTAGCCGGTTGCGGTTAAGAACCATTTTTCAAGAGGTGGCTTTATTATTATATCATATTGAGCTCATAAAGAGACATAATATTGTTATTGATAATGAATATTATTATCATACTTAATAGAACGGAGATGAGTCATTGGAATAACCGAAATAAATGAAACGGACCTAACAATATATCACTCAGTCCTATTATTAAGTGAGCAGCATTGGACGTTATCTCAGTCATTCCCTTTCTTTTTAATGATGGCATCTTTTAACTTACTTCTATTTCTTTACCATTAAAAGGTTAGAACTTATCCATAATTTCTTTTTTTTTGACATTTAAAAAAGTTAAAATGACTTCTTCCCGATTTTTTAATATAGCCTCATTACTACTTTCATTGCAGTTATTAGAAATTCTGTTCAACTTAATACGTTGATACAATAGAGTTGATTGATGTTTTAGATATCAATCAAACAAACTAATCATTCAAACACTTTGTAATTCCTTTGCAGCTCCTTGTATGGTTGCCATATTTTCAACCAATACTTCTTTTTTCCCCATTTCAATTTCCAGCTGGTCTATCAATACCATTAACGAGTTGATTTTTGCTACAATGCGAGGCTGTTCCTCTATAGGTGGAATAGGAATGGGCGCTTTTAATAAGTCATCCCGAGAAATACCTGGAATGATACTTTTTGCATTTTCTTGTAAAAGGTGTACATATGATTGTAAAAAGTAATGCACATAATTCATATCTACATAATAATCATTTCTCAAAGCCATAATTTGCCGAGCAATATGTGCTTCTTTTATATCTTGAAAAGCCATATCCCCAATAGTACCCTTTACAGTTATCAATAAATCTCCAGCTTGAGATATTACTTTTGGTTTTTCCGTCCATCTATTGATAATCAAATTACCCTTGCTAAAGTTACTTGCTCCAGTAAGATAAGGAACCCCTTTTTCCTGATTGTTGTATTCTGCCGGTTTAAGGTCTCTACCAGAGACCAAGGTTAAAACATTTCCAAGCATTTCCCATTCCCATTTATCTGGAATTATCCAAGGTATTTCAACTTCTTCAAGTTCAGACAACCTTTTTTCATTTTTGTTTTGCTTTTTTTTAAACAATTGTTCTTTCTCTTTTTGGATATGTGATAAGAAATGAATTGCTGGCTCATCATCGGGGGCTTGAGTGAGTAATTTCCCTTGTATTCCCAACTGGATAATCACATCACGCAATTCTTGCAAGGAATCAGGGGTGTGATAAATTTCAGAAAAATGGTTAATAACCCTTACCAGATTAGTTCTTAGCTCATCTTCATCTTTACATTTAGCTATTGCGGAAACAACGGCTTTCGGAATAGCTTTTTCCAAACTATTTTTTTTATCAAGTAATAATTCGAGTTGGTCGATTTCAGACATCAATGTATCAATTTTGCACACAATTTTTTCTTGTTCTTCTAAAGATGCAATAGGGAAAATGATGTCCTGTATGTTCCTAATAGAAAGTTTTGGTTGCGCCATCTGAGTTGTTTTTTCTTTCATCTGATTTTGCACAAATCCAGATTCTAAGAAATATTTTAGGAAAAATTTATTAATTTTGATAGGCATGATTTTATTTGCATTTTCGGTTAGGCTCATGTTGTGGACTTCCTCTGGTATTGTCCCTATATCACCAATAGTTCCAGCAACGGTAATATAAAGTTCTTCTTTACTTATAGTGTAATTCTTTATTTTTTCAAAGACTTCATCGTCAATGTATTTCAATCCTTTTAAATCGATAGTTCCTTTTTTCATGTCTGTTACACGCAAGTACACGTGTTCTGTCTTCTCTTCAAAATAATGATACCCTTTGGGGATTCTTTTTCCGCCTTTTATTACCGCAACATCGCCTAACCTTACCCATTCCCATTTTTTTGGAATTATAAATGGCATTTCTTTTCTTACTATATTACGGGATAACGTTTCTTTTTTTATTTTTTTATCCCTTATTAATTGTTCCTTTTCAAGTTGAATCATTTCAATTAATTCACTGGCTGGTTTATCCTCAGTGCGTTGTTCTACTAACTTTCCCTGAATTGCTAAATTCAGTACCTCATTTTTTAAAGCTCGGATATTTTTTTTCGTGCTAAATATTGTTTTAAAATGTTCTTGGTAAATATTCAAATTATTCACCTCCTATAAGAATTTTCCTAACTCTTCAAGTAGCGCATCTTGAAGTTTTGATATTTTTTTATTTACTTCATCATATTTTTCTAACAATTCCCCTGGGTTATATATTTTTTCTATGGGCTTATTTGGATTCTTCATGTCTAAATCATAATTTCTTTTGATAATATCTTCTTTACTTACTTTCCAACTATACTCTGACTCTTCCCTATTGTCCCACCATGTTCTTACGGTATCGAAATGATTGGAAAGTAAAGGTTTTGTTTTTGAAAAAGCTTTGTAACTATCTGGCAACGGCAATTCATAGTACCAAGTTTCTTTTGTTCCTGTTTGATTATTTTCAAAAAACAGGATATTTGTTGCAATGGTTGTATATGGTGCAAAAACGGAGCCTGGCAATCGTACAATTGTGTGCAGGTTATATTCATTGAATAACTTTTCTTTCAATCTTTGCTTCACGCCGTCCCCATACATGAATCCATCTGGCAAAATCACTCCACAACGTCCGTCCTTCTTTAAACGATACATTATTAAAGCCATGAACAAGTCAGCCGTTTCTGAGGTTTGGAATTCTTTTGGGAAATTCATTTGGATACTGCTATCCTCTGATTTAGAGCCAAACGGCGGATTCATCAAGATAACAGAAACTTTATCCTGTTCTCTATACTCCAGTACGTTTTCAGAAAACGAGTTTTTATGTTCCAGGTTAGGAGTATTAATTCCGTGCAACATTAAATTTGTCACGCCCAACAAAAAAGGAAGATGGAATTTTTCTGCTCCGAAAATACTTTCGTTAATGATTTTATAGTCTTCCACTGTCTTCGCTTGTTTTTCTAAAATTTTATAGGCACTGGTTAAGAAACCACCGGTTCCAGCGGCATAATCCGCAACTGTATCACCGATTTTAATATCTATCATCTCTGCAGTAAACTCAGTTAGTGCCCGTGGGGTAAAATATTGTCCATTGTTCCCAGCAGTTTGCAAGCCACGTAAAAGTTCCTCATATATGTCATTAAAGGCATGACGTTCCTCTATTTCATCAAAGTTCATTTGATTGATGAGATTCACCAATTGACGCAAGTAGGTCCCGTTTTTCATGTAGTTATTCGAGTCTTCAAAGATACTCTTCACAATGGCTTTTCTCTTCTCGATTGTTTCATCAATTTCAAGTGTTTTCAATGTTGGCAATAGTTGTAAATCGATAAAAGATAAGAGTGCATCGCCTGTTAGAACATTGCCATCTTTCTCGTCAACTGCCCAATTTCGCCACCGTAGCTCTTCTGGAATAATGGATTGGAAGTTATCTTCGTGGAGTTCCCATTCTTCTTCTTTATAATCGTATATATACAGGAACAAGAGCCAAACCAATTGTTCTAATATTAATACATCGTTGGTTCCTACACCTTTGTCCTTCCTCATGATATTTTGGATACTCTTGATAAAATTCCCTAAACCCATTTCCCTTTTCCTCCTTGTATCGTTATCTGCTTCTCATCATCAGAATAGATGATAGTCATCTCCAAAACATCTGATTCTTGAAACAGGCTTTTGAGCTCGCTAACCGGTTCATACATCCCTCTGTCAATTCGAAGCAATAATCTCTCTTCACTCATTTTAGATATCAGGTTATCGATACTTCCAACGGTAATCTGAATCTTTCCACTGATTTCACGCTTCAATGCAGCATTTACCACAATTTTTCCGTCTCTGCTCGTCACCTTCAATAATTCATGCAACAACGGTGCAGTACTTTTGGGAAAGCCTTTCACTTGCACATAATCTATCAGTAAAGCTAATCGTGTATCCATATCACTTCTCCTCATTCAAAAATAAGTATAATATCCATGTCATTTCATGAATATTATACCTATTTTTTGATGAGTATTCAATCAAGCATACAACATTTTTTCTAAATCTTTTACTGCTGCCATAAATTTCTTCTTATTTCCAAAAGCTCTTACTAATTTTATGGGCGTCCCTATTTCAGTGAAGGGTTGCAGCTCCAAAATTTTAGTATCATTAAAATCTACGATTTCTGCATCTGTATACTTATCCAGCAATGCTTGAAGAACCTTTTGGGCTACTTCAGAATACTGATAAAGATACCCTTGTTTTTTGACATTATTCGCACGTTCAGAACGAGTCAATGGTTTCTTATCATAAGCAATGTGTAAAATAAGGTCAAACGGGTCAAGGTCTACTCCAACTTCATCCTGCAACGCATCCAACAACACGCCTTCTTCTTTTAATTCTTCGATGATGGCTTGTTTTTTATTTTCTGAATTCCATCGCTTGATAAAAGTATCCATTGTTTCGTAATGCTCCAGAATGTGTTTCTTTGAATAATCACGAATTGATTCTGTAATGAGTTTCCCGTTTACATCCACATACTGAACTCGTTCATTCAAAATTGTAACCAGTACACCATTGATGTGGTACTTTTGTTGATGTTCTTCGAGTTCATCTTCTTCGCCATTCGGAATATCTGCACCTCCCAGCCCGTAAACTACTCCAGTGTCTTCACCCTCACTGGTCTCATCTTCTGAGTCTGGGGGGATAATTTCACCTGCATCAACAATTTTAATTTGTACTGGGTCTCCGTCAAACTCGGGGTCAGCAAACATACGGGAAACATTTCGGAAATCCATGAAGGTGAAATACATTTTCCCATCTTCTTCCCGAATACGCGTTCCACGTCCTAATATTTGTTTGAACATGATTTGGGACTGAATTTCCTTATCTACCACAATGAGTTTACACATCTTGGCATCCACACCTGTTGAGAGCAATTCGCTCGTCACGGCAATTGTGGGAAAGGGAGAATTCACAGCAATAAAGTTAGACAGTTGGGCTTTCCCTTCCTTATCGTCTCCAGTTATTTTCATAATGTAATTGGGGTGTTCTTTCACAATGTCCGCATTTTGCTGAATCAAGGCTAATCGCATCCGGTTTGCATGGTCAATATCTACGCAGAAAATGATGGTTTTCATAAATCGGTCATTTGTCTTCAAAAATTCCGTAATTCGTTTGGCGACTTCCTTCGTCCGTTCATCAATCACTAAGCTCCGGTCAAAGTCTTTCGTATTGTATTCTCTGTCCTCTACGATTTCACCGTTTATATCAGTCATTCCTTTTGTAGGACGATAACCCTCCAGGTCAACATTCATTCCTACTCGAAGAACCTTGTAAGGAGCCAAGAAGCCATCTCGTATTCCTTGTTTCAAACTATAAGTATAAATAGGTTCACCAAAATAATCGATGTTACTTACTTCTTTTGTTTCTTTTGGGGTAGCCGTCATCCCGATTTGAATCGCGGATTGGAAGTAGTCCAGAATTTGTCTCCATTGACTGTCTTCTTTTGCTGACCCTCTATGTGCTTCATCAATAATAATTAAATCAAAGAAGTCTGGTTGGAACTCTTCAAAGATTCTATCACCATTTTCTCCAACCAACTGTTGGTACAGTGCCATGTAAATTTCATAAGAACTATCTAAATGACGATTCTGTACTTTGGTAATGGCTCCTTCAAATGGTCGGAAGTCATTAATCATGGTTTGGTCAATAAGGATATTCCTGTCTGCCAAATACAGCACCCGTTTCACTTTCCCACTTTGCCACAACCTCCAGATAGTCTGAAATGCGGTATAGGTTTTTCCAGTTCCGGTGGCCATCAGCAACAACATCCGGTTCCTCCCTTGAGCAACAGCTTCCACGACACGGTTAACAGCTACCCGTTGGTAGTAACGTGGAGCATTGTACCCCGTCATATAGTAGAACGGTTCTGAAACGATTTGTTCTTTTTCAGGAGTGTCTATCCCTTTATACTTTTTATAACGTTGCCAAAGACGTTCTGGTGACGGAAATTCGTCCAAGCGAATCTCGGTTTCCATCCCAGTTGTGAAGTCGTGTTCGATGAATCCATCTCCATTCGAACTGTAGGCGAATGGAATGTCCAGCCTTTCCGCATAGTCCATCGCTTGCTGCATACCATCTCCTAAACGATGTTTATTATCTTTCGCTTCAACAATAGCAAGAGGAATGTTGGGTTTGTAAGATAAAAAGTAGTTCGCACGCTTTCTTTCTCCACGTGTCGTCACGTTTCCCCGAACGATAACCGTTCCGTCTGTAAAGGTGTATTCTGTCCTAATTTGTTTCATTTTGTCCCATCCTGCTTCTTCAAGAGCAGGCGTTATGTATCGTAAGCATATGTCTTGTTCCGATAAGTTCTTCTTATTCACATCAATTCTCCTTTCTGTCCCATTCTATATTTCTATTCTATCATTTATTCGAATATTAAGTTCAAAATTATTACTACATACATAATGCCTACTGAACAATTGGGCTAATTTGAAATGGAGAAAAGTTCAATAGAACTAAACAGCTTTTTTTCCGATTTTTCGGTTGTCCAAAAAAAGAGCGCAAGCGATTGCGATTAATGTTATCTACATTCATCGCAATGACGGATAAGGCAATCGTAGTCAAGGTAGTTTCGCGGAGTTTGGTGCGGATATTTTCCATACCGAAACAACGCTTCAGTAAACTGAAGCCGCGCTCAACTTCTACACGATCTGCATTATCGCGATATTCGATTTCTTTGTCTCTGGTTTGGTCTTTCTTTGGACGACCAAGTGATGGTCCGGCTAGGCGAATGCCTCGTATTTTGCAGTAAGACCTGTTTTCTCGATTTCGATAGATCTTGTCGGCAAGAACCCGCTCAGGATAACGTCCGTTTCGATCGTAGAAACGGCGGACAGCTTGAACCAACACAGAAGCTTCATTGTAGGCATCAAAACTGGTCTTTT
>NZ_JBGQQT010000021.1:0-48671 GCF_045528345.1 Desemzia sp. FAM 23989
ACCCGTCCGCCACTCTTCTTTCTCGGTGCAAGCACCGATAGGAAGCGTTCGACTTGCATGTATTAGGCACGCCGCCAGCGTTCGTCCTGAGCCAGGATCAAACTCTCATAAAAGTTGCAGACCGAAGTCTGCTTATTTTAATGATGCTTGTAGCTCATTAATTGATTGCTAGCGAATAAATATTCACTAATTTGTTTGTTTTGGCACTTGCCAAAACTTCCTTACACGTTTGGTTCGTCTTACTTTGTTTAGTTTTCAAAGGTCTAATTTCGTTCGCGTTGTCGCTGAGACAACTTCTTAATAATACCAGATCGTCGACTCAATGTCAACAACTTTTTGAAATTATTTTTTGTTACTGGTTTGTTGAATCTTTGTCACCTGCAACGTTTATTACTATACCAACATTCTTGGGTTTCGTCAAGCTTTTCATTGAAATAAAATTTACAAAATACCAAAGCTGAACTTTACAAATCAAACCTTCGCTAAAACGACATATTTCATTCAAATTAGCGAACGTTAGTCGATTGATTTCTAAAATGGTACAGCTTTAATCAAAATGTATATTTATTGCAAAAATATACTATTATTCATTTCCCCAGTTTTGTTGGATAAACCCGACTCTACCTGAACCGCGACTGTATCTATTGTAATGAGCACTATTTTTCTTGTAGAAGTCTTGGTGATACTCTTCTGCTTCATAGAATGGTTGTGCCGGTTCTATAGAGGTAACAATCGGTTGCTGAAATCTTCCGCTGCTTTGTAAAGCTTGTTTAGAAGCTTCTGCAATTCTCTTTTGCTCTTCATCATAATAAAAAATAACAGGGCGGTAAGAATCTCCTTTGTCTGCAAATTGACCTGAAGCATCTGTTGGGTCCGTTTGTCTCCAATACACTTCTACTAAATCTTCGTATTTAAATACTTCTGGATCATAAGTGATTTGTACAGCTTCTGTATGTCCAGTAGTACCCGTTGTAACTTCTTCATATGTTGGATTCTTAACGTGCCCACCCGTATATCCAGAAACTACTTTCTCTATACCGGGTAGAGAATCAAAAGGTTTTACCATACACCAGAAACATCCGCCAGCAAATGTAGCTTGTTTTAAATTAGTTTGTCCCATCTCTATACCTTCTTTTCTAAATTAGTATTTACTAGTATATCACCTTTAATGGAGTTTTTAAAAAGTTACGATTGATGTTAATTGCAAAAAGGAAGCATCAAATGACTGCTTCCTTTTGTACCCGTCTGATTAATAGAACAAGTTGCTACTATATAATACATTTTTTAACGGATTTCAGTTAATCCACCCATATAGGAAACCAATGCTTCCGGAATTTTTACTGAGCCATCTGCTTGTTGATAGTTTTCTAGAATAGCTGCTACTGTTCGTCCTACTGCTAGTCCTGAACCATTTAACGTATGAACGTATTCTAATTTGCCTGTTTCTTCATTACGGTAGCGGATTTTTGCTCTTCTAGCTTGAAAAGCTTCCGTATTTGAGCAAGAAGAAATTTCGCGATACGTATTTTGAGCAGGTATCCATACTTCTAAATCATATGTTTTGGCTGCTGAAAAGCCCATATCTCCTGTACACAATGCCAACACACGGTAAGGAAGATTCAATTTTTGCAGCACATCCTCCGCATTAGCAGTCATTTTTTCTAGTTCTTCATATGATTCTTCAGGTTTACTAAATTTAACCATTTCTACTTTATTGAATTGGTGCAAACGAATCAAACCTCTGGTGTCTCGTCCAGCACTTCCAGCTTCAGATCTAAAAGAAGGGCTTAAAGCTGTGAAATAAATCGGCAATTCTTTTGCATCAATAATCTCATCTTGGTAATAGTTGGTCAGTGGTACTTCAGCGGTTGGAATCAAGGTCAGATCACTGTCTTGCATTTGGAAAACATCTTCTTTAAATTTAGGGAATTGTCCTGTTCCAAACATCGCTTTGCTGTTTACCAAGTAAGGTGTCATCATTTCTGTATAGTTGTGTTCATAAATATGCAAGTCTAACATAAAATTGTAAACAGCTCGTTCTAGGCGAGCTCCAAGTCCTTTATAGTAAAGAAAACGGCTGCCAGATACTTTCGCGCCCCGTTCGAAATCTAAAATCCCCAATTCTTCCCCTATTTCCCAGTGGGGTTTAGGCACAAAGTCATAACTAGGAGTTTCGCCCCATTTGCGTATTTCTACGTTTTCTTCTTCATCAGCGCCAACTGGTACTGATTCGTGCGGTAAATTAGGTAAACGAGTGGCAATGTTTTCCAGGTTCTCTTCTATAGTAGCCAACTCTTGATCCAACTGTTTGATCTTTCCGCCTACTTCACGCATTTCAATGATTTTACTCTCTGCATTTTCTTTCGCGCGCTTTAATGTAGCAATTGCATCGGATACTTCATTACGGTAGCTTTTTAACTTTTCTGTTTCGACTATTAAATCACGTCTCTTACCATCCAATTCGAGGTAACGATTCAACTCTTCTTCCTTAACTCCACGAGCAGCTAATTTTTTAGCCACTTCATCAAAATTGTTTCTCAGCTCTTTGTTGTCTAACATTGTTTTCCCTCCTAAAATTGTATGTACAAAAAAAGTCCAATCCTCCCTAATGATATAGGGACGAATTGGACTATCTATTTCGCGGTACCACCCAGATTTAACTTTATAAAAAAGCTACTCTCTACTTCAGATAACGGTCTGGAGCCGAAATAATTTAATACTTAACCACAAACTGCTAAGGTTCATTATTTACTTCACGTGATGGATTCAAGAAAAGTAATTATCAGCTTGCACCACCCGCTGACTCTCTGCAAATCAATTCTTCTTTACTAGCTCACATTACTAACGTTCAATCTATTGAATTTATGTGCCTTTATTTTAACGAATCACTATTTATAAGTCAACAAAAACTAATATTTGGCTTACTTGAAGATATCAGCGAATAAATCTGAGAAGAAGTTTCCGACCCAACGACCTGAAAGTACAAATACATTTGCTTTTTCAATGGCTTCTGTTGCAACAGCCGATACTTCTTGCCCATCATTTCCATCAATGTATCCTAGATCTTCACCTTCAACAGATACTTGGACTTTACCCATCTCTTGTCCTTTTTTAAGCGGAGCTGTTACTTGGTCTTCCGCATTTAGCAACTCTGGATCAGCAACAAAGTCAGCTGTTACAGATTCTGCGTCTGTTCCTTGTGGGACGACAATCGTTACATCAGAACCCGCTGAGACCTCTGCAGAATCAGCTTTTCCTTTATCAACAGCTACCGTTCCAGCTTCAGATACAACGTCTCCTTCTTTATAAACATCTAAGAAGTCCCAGTTGGCAAATACCCAATCCATGATTTTATCGGTTTCTTTGAAACGAGCCCCTTTGTCTGTCTCACCGTTTTCTGCATTCATTACGATAGTGATAATACGCATGTCATCTTCTTTTGCCGTACCAGCTATTGAAGCTCCAGCAAAATCAGTCGTTCCTGTTTTAAGACCATCCACGTTTTCACGTTCAAATAACAAACCTTCCAGCATCCAGTTCCAGTTCGACATATCAATAGCGTCGGAAGTTCCTTCTCTAAAAGTCATTTTAGGAATACTCGTTGTTTCCAATACCTCTGGATAATCATTGACCAAATGCATCGCTACTTCAGCAATTCCTCTTGCAGTCATAGTGTTTTCATCTGTCTCTGAACTACCTGGATAAACATTTCCTTGTAAATCAGAATTATTTAAACCTGTAGCATTATAGATTTGGTATTCTGTGATACCCCACTCGTCCAGTTGTTCTCTCATTAAGTCAACAAAAGCTGGTTCTGATCCTGCAATAGCTTCAGCAATTGCGATCGTTGAGCCATTTGCTGAATAGATTGCTAGTGACTGGTACAATTCTTCGATAGAATAAGTTTCGTCTTGACGCAAATGAACATTTGACAGTCTTGTATCATGACTGATCTTAAATGCATAATCACTAATAGAAACTTGTTGATCCCAGCTCACTTCGCCAGCCTCAATAGCTTCAAATAAAATATATTCTACAATCATTTTCGTCATCGAAGCAATTCCTAGTGGAGTGTCTCCATTTTGGTTCAACAACACTTTTCCTGTTCCTGCTTCTATAGCAAAGGCAGCATTTGCATTGATTTCAGGTGCTTGTGAAGCTGCTACAGCTTCTGTCGTGACGTTAAATTCTGTTCCAGCAATTTGAAAAGTAGGCGCTGCTGTCCCAACTAAGATTGTAGTAGCAAGGATAGCTCCGAATTTTTTAAGTTTTTTCATGGGTTTTATGTTCTCCTCAATCATATGATGATTTGTTTTTTAGTTTTTCTTTTAAATTCATTAAGTAATAGAGATAAATAAGTAATTTTCTCGCTTTTTCTATATTAACGAAGAAGGTATAAAAAAACAACCCTCTTTCCCGTTAAAGAAAGAATGACGGCTGTTTTGTGTTCACATTTTTTTAAAATGATTCACGTGAAACAATCAAGCATTTCACTCTAGAGAATTTAGTGGAAGTCGGATAATAAAACGCGTCCAGTTTTTATCTGATACTGCACTGATCGTCCCGTGATGCAATTCTACAATACTTTGAGCAATCGCTAGACCTAAACCAGTTCCAGCAGTCTCTTGAGAACGGGATTCATCCGCTCGGTAAAAACGATCAAAAAGATGCGCTAAAGCTTTGGAAGAAATTTTCTTCCCATCATTTTTGATGGTGATCACTGCTTCCTGTGCTTCCTGTTCCACTTCAATTAAGATGTGTTTGCCGTCTTTCCCGTATTTCAAAGCATTTGATAACAAATTATTGAATACCCGCACTAACTTTTCAGTGTCCGCTTCCATCTGCAAATGAGTTAAATGAGACACTACTTCAATTTCCATTTCACGTTTGCTCGCTTCTAACTCAAAATCAGCAGCAATTTGCTCCAGCATTTGGATCATATCAAAAGAAGTCGGCGTCAAAGGAGTCGTTTTTTGACGTACTCTGGTGTATTCAAACAGATCATCTACCAGAACTTTCATTTGCTTGGCTTTAGTGTACGCAGTTCTGGTGTACTTCAACAATTCTTCATTACTTTGGTAGCGTCCTTCTTCAATCAAGCCTAAGTAACCGATAATGGACGTTAGAGGAGTACGTATATCGTGACTGACATTGGTAATCAACTCATCTTTTGATTGTTCGATCATCCGTTCCTCTTCCATGGCTCTCACGGTACTGTCTACCAGCACATGGATACTATCCACTACTTCAGACATATCTCCTCGGTAATCATGTGAAATTCGATGTTCATAATGGCCTTCTGCAATGTAATGCAGTTCACTGATAATGTGGTTCAGCTGGTATTGACGGTAACGTCTTTTTAATCGCCAGTACGTCACTATTACGACGGATATCAGTAATAAAATAAGAAATGGTGGTGTAGAAGTAAACACTTGGCCGTCTTCAAGGTTGATGATCACGTCACCGATTACCCAAATAGATTTGAATGATTCAGGAAAAGCCAGCACTACACGTCTAAAAATCATGTGCACAGCATAGTAAGATAAGCACATTAATCCTGCAGTGATAAAAGCTTCTATAATCATTTTACTTTTTTCTTTTCTGGACAATTTCATGAGGAAAAAACTCCTTATATATAGTAGAAAGAACTGTTAGCGACAGCAAATAAAACCGCACCTTAACGATCTTCGATTTTATACCCTACTCCCCATACTGTTTGAATGACTTTCTCTCCACCAGTAGCTTCTTCAATCTTATCGCGCAAATGACTTACGTGAACCATAACGGTTTTCGCAGAAACAATACTTTCTTGCTGCCACACACGTTCAAAAATTTCTTCTGCGCTGAAAACACGGTTGGGATGACTGGCCAATAAATACAAAATACCGAATTCCAACACCGTAAGGACAATTTTTGTGCCAGTAATTGTTGAAACTTCGTGCGATTCTTTTTCAATAATCAGCGGCCCAATCTCCAATTTATCTGGTTGTTCAGGAACTCCCATATACTTACTCCTGCGAAGCAATGATTTGATACGGGCCATCACTTCTAACGGATTAAATGGTTTGACCACATAATCATCGGCTCCCGTCATTAAACCTTTTATCTTATCCACATCTGTTGTCTTAGCGCTCAACATTAAAATAGGCAGTTGCGAGTCTTTTCGAATTTCTTTAATGATCTCGTACCCGTCCATTTCGGGCATCATGACGTCTAAAACGACTAAATCGATCTCTTGCGTGTTCAATTTGCTCAATGCATCTTTTCCATTATAGGCTTTCTCTAAATCGAAGCCCTCATTTTGAATATATATCCCTAATAATTCAACAATTTCTTTATCATCATCAACGACCAATATTTTCATAACAATCCCTCGTTTTTCTTAGAATATAGTCACCTTCATCATAACAAAAAATAGCCGCTCTAAAGGTAAAATAATGATTAAGTTTTAAGAGAGTGGAGAAGAGTGTTTAGACTACTGGCTATAAGAAAATCTCAATAGACAGATGCGCAGAAAATGATTCAGCTGCTTAGTAAAATCTCCCCCAGAATCGAGTGTGCTTGGTGAGATCCATAGGAACGCTTTGCCGAAACCGTTGGAGCGTTAGCGAAGTACGGATTCGGTATGCGTAGCGAAGTCCAGCGCCTATGCTTTTTTAGAATATAGTACAACGATTAGTCATTTACGCTACTTAAGTTCTTCTAAGACAGCTTTTATTACTTCCAATATATTTCTCTTAATAAGCAAAAATAGTTTCAAAAATAAACTCTCTTAACTTTCACACACAAAAAAATTCTGGAGAAATCGTGATTGCTGGTAGCTATGTTCAAGATGAAATGCGAATTAGTCCGAGTTAACGCTTCAGCATTTATTTGGACTTTGAGGTTTGAAAGCTTTGAGACACTTTTTGACTCAAAGCGGTCCCATGGCTTTCACCCAGCAATCACGATTTTGGAAGAATTTTTTCTCTTTTCTTCAAGCCAAACGAAATCTTAAAATATCTAAATTTTAATTTACAAAAAAAGACTGCCTCAACTGAGACAATCTTTTAGTCTAAACGGCTTGCGTCACGCTCTTACTAGACGCGTTATGCAAGCCAGACTCTCTATGATTTCACTCCTCCTTTTGTTTGGGAAAAGCACCCAATTAAAAGGAGGAGATGAACTCTACGAGAGTCTAAACGGCTTGCGTCACGCTCTTACTAGACGCGTTATGCAAGCCAGACTCTCTATGATTTCACTCCTCCTTTTATTTGGGAAAAGCACCCAATTAAAAGGAGGAGATGAACTCTACGAGAGTCTAAACGGCTTGCGTCACGCTCTTATCTTACTGAATAGAGTAGTTTGGTGATTCTTTTGTAATTTGTACATCGTGTGGGTGAGATTCGCGTAAACCTGCACCACTCATTTGAACAAATTGAGCATCTTCACGAAGCTCTTTTAAATTTCCTGCTCCAACATATCCCATACCTGAACGGATTCCGCCAAGCATTTGGAAAATAATATCTTGGACGCTTCCTTTATAAGCTACACGTCCTTCGATGCCTTCAGGAACTAGCTTATTCGCTTCATTGGTTGCTTTTTGGAAGTAACGATCACTGGAACCAGCTTTCATTGCGCCTAAGCTGCCCATTCCACGATAAGTCTTGAAACGGCGTCCTTGGAAAATCTCGAATTCACCTGGAGATTCATCTGTACCAGCTAACATGCTGCCCAGCATTACTGCGTGTCCTCCAGCAGCCATCGCTTTAACAATGTCTCCAGAATACTTGATTCCGCCATCAGCAATAATAGATTTGCCATACTCTTTAGCAGCTGTAGCTGCATCGTAAATCGCTGTGATTTGAGGAACACCAACACCCGCAACAACACGTGTCGTACAAATAGAACCTGGTCCAATACCAACTTTTACAACGTCAACTCCAACATCGAACAACGCTCTAGTTGCTGCGCCTGTTGCCACGTTACCAGCAATTAAATCAATATTTGGGAATTCTTCACGAATTTCTTTGATTTTACGGATAACGCCGGCACTATGTCCATGGGCTGTATCCACAATAATAGCATCCACACCTGCGTCAATTAACGCTTGAGCACGTTCAAACGTATCACTTGTTACTCCTACTGCTGCAGCAACTAATAAACGACCATGTTTGTCTTTAGCGCCATTAGGGAATTGGATGATCTTTTCAATATCTTTGATTGTGATCAACCCACTCAAACGACCCTCTTTATCTACTAAGGGTAATTTTTCAATTTTGTGTTGATGCAATAACTGTTCTGCTTCTTTGAGAGAAGTACCTTCTGGAGCCGTAACAAGTTTATCTTTCGTCATGACATCATTGATTTTTTGAGAGTAATCTGTGATGAAACGCATATCACGATTCGTTAAAATTCCTACTAATGTGCGTTCTTCCATTGTGTTGACAACTGGAACACCGCTGATACGGTAACGGGACATCAATGCTTCTGCATCTGAAACAAGATGATCAGGAGTCAAATAAAATGGATCAATAATAACGCCGCTTTCTGAACGTTTTACTTTACGTACTTCATCAGCTTGCGCTTCAATACTCATATTTTTATGAATAACACCTAACCCGCCTTGACGCGCCATAGCAATCGCCATATTTGCATCTGTTACAGTATCCATACTTGCACTCATAATTGGAATATTCAATTTAATCTTTTTAGTCAATTGAACACTCAAATCTACATCATTCGGCAATACATGGCTTTCCGCCGGCATTAATAAAACATCATCAAACGTAAACCCTTTTTTAGCAAATTTCGTTTCCCAGTTAGACATTTCCATCAAGCACTCCTTCTCAAATATACTGAACTTTTGTCAGATTTTTTACTATCTAACCTATCAAAATAACCCCCTTGCGTCAAGCCGTTTTCCCATTTCTTTCAAGATTTGCCTCCTTTTCTCATTTGTTCCTCATTCCAAATAGCAAAATAAAAAACTGCTGATTCGATTCGAAAATAAATCTCGAATGGAATCAGCAGCTTAAGTTATTTTGTATGAACATTGCATAATCGCAACTGTTCGGAAAGAACCTCCCACTGTCACAGTCGCAAGTCGTTCAGTAAGTATAACGTGTTTTGGAAATCAAAATGGGTTGCTCCACGCTCTTAAAATAAGGTCCCTTTTACGTGGTATTTGCGTTTGAAGTACCATTTCCCTGCAAAGGCAAGTGCTCCGATAATCAGATTAACGATGCCTGGCAACACGACGTTGATTGAAGTTGGGAGAAGAGCCATTGATCCGGTCATGACGATAATCCAAGCAAACATCGCTACAACGGAAACTAAAATGTAGCGCAATAAACTTCCTTTGACGCCTTGAGTAGGTGCATTCTTAGTGATCGCCAAAATAACAAATCCCCCCACTATGAAGTTCAATAGAAGAGTGATGATTCCCATACCCGTAGAATTAGCCCCATCTCCCAACAAAGCGGACAATCCTGTAATCAAAGCAAACATTCCACCCAACATCAGTGCTCCATCTACGTACAGCTTCCAATCTTCGGAACGTTCTGCTTTCCCGTCAACCGCTTGTTGAGGACCTTCAACGATTTCAATAGAACGCTCGGTAACCGTACCATATAATTTACGGGCTGTTATTCCAGAAGCTTGTTGAGAAATGATATTCTTTAACATGTCGTTAAACACTCTTGTTTTGTCATCATCTGGGTAATTAGCTTCTATCAAACGTTTGTCCAGTTTAGCCATGTAATCTTCATTTTTGTTAGTCAATTGTGCATATAAAGTAGTATTTTCTTCTTTCAACGCTACCAAATTATCTACTGCTTGTTCAGCGTTTACTTTTTTCTCTTCATTCTTCTTCACCGATTTAAAGCCCCCTATTTAGTCTATACATTAAATCTAAAGAGCATAATGTCGCCGTCTTGAACTACATACTCTTTACCTTCTGAACGCATTTTACCTGCTTCTTTCGCTGCTTTTTCACTGCCCAGTTGATCAAAGTCTTCATAAGCGATGGTTTCAGCGCGAATAAAGCCTCGTTCAAAATCTGTATGGATTACTCCGGCTGCTTGAGGAGCTTTCATGCCTTTTTTAAATGTCCAAGCTCGTACTTCTTGTACACCAGCTGTGAAATAAGTGCCCAAGCCTAGTAGATTGTAAGCAGAACGAATCAATTTGTCTAAACCAGCTTCTTCAATTCCCAAGTCTTCTAAGAACATGGCTTTTTCATCATCATCCAGTTCAGCAATTTCTTCTTCCGCACGTGCACAAATCACGATCACTTCTGCATTTTCTTTAGCCGCATACTCGCGCACTTGTTTTACATATTCGTTTTTATCAGCATTCGTAATATCGTCTTCTGCAACGTTAGCTACATATAAAACAGGTTTTGTTGTTAACAAGAAAAAGCTTTTTACTGTCGGCATTTCATCGTCGGTAAAGTCTACTGAACGAGCGGGTTGCCCAGCTTCTAAAGCCGGCTTGATTTTATTTAAAACCGCTAATTCAGCCATAGCTTCCTTGTCTTTAGTTTTAGCCATTTTAGCTACACGTTTTTGACGTTTATCAACAGACTCTAAATCCGCCAATACCAACTCTAAGTTGATTGTTTCGATATCATCGATCGGATCTACTTTTCCGCTAACATGCGTGATATTGTCATCATCAAAACAACGCACGACTTGACAAATCGCATCTACTTCACGGATATTAGCCAAGAATTTATTTCCCAGTCCTTCTCCTTTACTAGCCCCTTTAACGATTCCAGCAATATCTGTAAACTCAAAAGTTGTGGGAACAGTTCGTTTCGGTTCAACTAGTTCAGTCAATCGATTCAAACGGTAATCCGGTACTTCTACTACTCCTACGTTAGGGTCGATCGTTGCAAACGGGTAATTTGCTGCTTCTGCTCCTGCTTTGGTGATGGCGTTAAACAATGTTGATTTCCCCACATTTGGCAATCCTACTATTCCTGCTGTTAATGGCATACTATCTGCTCACTTTCTATGATTAAAATTTACTGCTCGATTCACTTTTCTTCTCTGCAGTTTCAAGAACTTTTTTCATTTTCCGTTCAAAATCTCTTCTCGGCATCATGACCATATGACCGCACTTTGTGCACTTGATGCGAATATCCATTCCCATACGGATGATTTGCCAGCGATTTGCGCCACAAGGATGCGGTTTTTTCATTTCTACAATATCGTTTAAATCATACATCAAAGCCACTTCCATTCTTTAGTTATGCCCGGACTCATTCCTCATCAAATTGGATCTCAAGAATATCCAAGATCCGAGTTAAATCCTCTGTAGAAAGATACTCAATTTCAATCTTTCCTTTGCTTTTCTTGTCATTGATTGAGACATTTGTGCCAAATTTATCCATCAAACGCTCTTCGCTTTCACGAATATAATAAGGCTTTTTCACAGGTTCTTTAGACTGTGGTTTTTGTTTGCTTTCATTCATCTGTGATACCAACTGCTCGATTTGTCGAACGGTCAGATTATCTTTGATCACTTTTTTGGCCACTCGGACGATTTGTTTTTTATCTTTTAAACCCAATAGAGTGCGGGCTTGTCCCATTGAAATAGTATTCGTTTGCAACATTTTTTTGACTTCCTCTGGCAATCCCAACAGTCTTAAATAATTGGCGATGTACGGACGGCTTTTTCCTAATCGTTGAGCCACTTCTTCTTGAGTCAATTTCAAATTTTTCATTAACATGTTGTAAGCTTCTGCTTCTTCAAGAGGTGATAAGTCTTCTCGTTGCAAGTTTTCTAATACAGCGACTTGCATCATCGTTTCTTCGTCAAATTCTCTGACAATAGCCGGAATCGTATCTTTACCAGCTAGTTTAGAAGCTCTAAATCGGCGCTCTCCAGCAATGATTTCAAACCCTTTTGCAGCAGACTCTCGTAAAATAATCGGCTGAAATACACCAGACTGTTTGATTGAAGCTGCTAACTCATTCAACGCTTCTTCGTCAAAAGTACGGCGCGGTTGATAAGGATTCGGACGAATCTCGATCAACTGAATCTCTTGTACCCGTTCGTCATTAGCGTCCACTTTATCAAATTCTGCAAATTCCGTAAACAACGCATCGATTCCGCGGCCGAGACCTTTACTGTTTTTATTAACCAACTGCTAACACTTCCTTTGCTAGTTCAACATAAACTTCTGCACCTCTGGAACGTGGATCGTAATCAATAATAGATAAACCATGGCTTGGTGCTTCAGATAAACGGATATTGCGTGGAATAATCGTTTTATAAACTTTTTCACGGAAATATTTTTTCACTTCATCCACTACTTCATAACCGAGATTTGTTCGCGCATCTAACATCGTCAGCAATACCCCTTCGATTCTTAGATCAGGGTTAAAGTGTTTTTGAACCAGCCGGACTGTATTCAGCAATTGGCTTAACCCTTCAAGAGCATAGTACTCACATTGTACTGGGATAAGAATGGAATCACTAGCTGTAAAAGCATTGATGGTTAAATGCCCTAATGAAGGCGGACAATCAATCAAAATATAATCGTACTCATCCTGCAAGTCACGTAAAGCACTTTTTAGACGAGATTCTCGAGCCATTTGCGTCGTTAATTCAATTTCTGCCCCAGCCAACTGAATGGTTGCCGGCACTACCCATAGATTTTCTCTAGAGGATGGCATGACAACTTCTGCTATCGGGGTTTCATTTACCAACACATCATAAATGTCTTTTTCAACATCTACCTTACGTACTCCTAAACCACTTGTCGCATTTCCTTGTGCATCAATATCAATCAATAAAATCTTCTTTCCTTGATGCGCTAATGCAGCGCCTAGATTTACCGTTGTGGTTGTTTTTCCAACGCCGCCTTTTTGATTTGCTACTGATATCACTCGGGCCATTTCATTTCCTCCATATTATAAACTCGCTAAAGCTGAACAATTCTTCTTTTCCAACACCAAACAAAAAGAGAGATACGACACGCATCTCTCCTTATACGCATCTTTTCCAAATGATTTTTCATTTGCCGCTCTTTATTCTTTTTTGTCTTTAGGGATCTCAATCGTGATCCGATAAACATCCTCTAAGTTTTCTTCGGTTGCTTTGATCTTCATACCGGTCTCTTTTACCATAGAGACTGTTTTTTTGATCGTATTCATCGCCAAACGAACATCTTTAGAGACGCTTTTTCGTCTAGCTTTTTTTGGAACTTCTTTTGTCAACTCTGCAGTTTCATTTTTGATCAGTTGTTCTACTTCTTTGACCGTTAATTTTTCTGCTTTGATCCGGCCAAGGTATGCCTGTTGTTTTTCCGTATCCACTGCCAACAAACTACGTCCATGACGTTCAGTGATCTCGTTTTGCAATAAAGCCGTTCTGACGGGTTCAGACAACTTCAGCAACCTCAGTTTATTGGCTACAAAAGATTGGCTTTTCCCAATACGTCCAGCTAATGTCTCTTGGGTGATTTTATTCATGTGCATCAAGTCTCGATACGCTTGCGCTTCTTCAATAGAAGTCAACTCTTCACGCTGCAAATTCTCGATCAACGCTACCGACGCGGTTTCTTTATCCGTCATTTCCGTAACGATCGCTGTAACTTCTGTCCATTCTAATAGTTGAACAGCTCGAAAGCGACGTTCCCCAGCAATTATCTCATAATGATCTTCTTCTGTTTTACGCAAAATGATCGGTTGGATCAATCCATGCTCTTCTATAGTACGCGAAAGTTCCTGCAGCTTTTCATCATTAAAGATTTTTCTAGGCTGGAACTGGTTGGGACGAATATTTTTTACCGGAATCTGTTGCACTTTTGATGAATCACTGAGTTCCTCCGCAAATATTTCTTCCATTTTCTCTGTTTTTTTCTTGGATTTTCCTGAACCAAACAAATCAGACAAAGCCATAATTCGCTAAACTCCCCTTAATTTCTACTCTGTACAACTCCAAATACTCTTCTATTATAACAAATGCCATTCTTAAAACATAGGTACTGCCACAAAAAGACAATCCTTGTTCAAATGCTCATGCAATTGGTTCGTTATAAAGGATTTTTATTTGGTGTACCTGGTTTTCTAGGGTATTTATTTGGGGTCTCTTTTTTCTTATCGATCACTAAGATATGACGTTCCCCAGCTTCATTCGGCAACTCAAAAGAGAATTCCTCGCGAAACTTACCGCCTAAAGTAGCAATGGCTTTTTTACTGTCTTGCATTTCTGTTTCGCTGCTGGCTGCTTTCATAGCTATAAATGCTCCGCCCTTTTTAACCAAAGGCAAACACAATTCCGACAATACACTCATTCTGGCTACAGCTCTGGCTGTAACATAGTCAAAAGTTTCTCTGAATTGCTTATTTTGACCAAATGTTTCTGCACGATCATGGTACAAATGAACATTTTCTAATCCTAATGTCTCAACTAGTAATTTCAAAAATTGAATTCGCTTATTTAGTGAATCAACAATCGTTACTTCCAACTCTGGAAAAACGATTTTTAGGGGGATGCTTGGAAATCCTGCACCAGCACCTACATCACACAGGCTTTGGACCCCTTTAGTAAAATCCACATACAATCCAGCTGTAATCGAATCATAAAAATGTTTCAGATAAACTTCTTCACGTTGAGTAATTGCGGTTAAGTTGATTTTTTCGTTCCACTCTTGCAACAGTTTTAAATATTGCTCAAACTGTTCCATTTTCTTTTCTGTAAGCGGAATCCCTTTCTCTTGAAGGGCTTTTTTAAACTCTTCTGGGTTCATCATTCCAACTCCTTGTTTTCCAAATGTGAAACACAATTTGTTTCACGGATTACTTGTTTAACTGTATAACAAATCCCTTTGAACTTCAATGCTTTTAGAAGAATTTTTACGAAAAATTTCTGTCTATTCTCTCTTTGGATAACAATTAGATTAGAAAGATTAAAATTAAATGATTTTATTTATTGACGTTCTCATAGAAGGTCGTTAAACTATCTTCAATGGTCAAAAAAATACAGTGCAGACAAAGGAGTTGTTGAAAAATGATGAATCTAAAAACACATCTAGCGAGACCTGTTTCTCGTATTTTCAGCAGCTCTTTTGTCGTCATTGTCATTTTATTACTTTAGCTAGGATTCGAACTATTCATTTAGTTGAGTCCTTGTTCGCGTACACGGGCTTAGCTTTAGTAATGAAGCAAGCCTGAACGATTTGGGGCTTGCTTCTTTTTTTATTTCGTTTTTTACCTAGATGACATAAAAGACCAAAACTATCACTAAAAATGGAGGGCAACAAGTATGAAAAAATATTTAGTAGATCGCATGTACAAGGCATCATCAGGAATAGCCAATGCTATTTTCGTCACCATCGGTATCGGCTTATTGTTAGAAACTATTGGCAACATGACTGGTCTCTCTGTTTTAGTGACTATTGGCGTAGCAACGAAAATGCTGATGGCACCAGCAATTGGTGCAGGGATCGCTATTATGCTAGGCGGGAACAACTTGACCCTCTTCAGTGCTATGGCCGCTGGGACGGTAGGTGCAGGTGCTGTTCAAACAACTGCTGATGGGATAATTTCCATTGCTTCAGGAGAACCGATTGGGTGTTTAATCGCAGCTACTATCGCTACGTTTGTCGGAAAACGGATTTCTGGAAAAACTCCATTAGATATGATGGCTATTCCTTTAGCAGCTGTTTTGGTTGGTGGTATCAGCGGGTATTATTTGAATTTTGTGATTTCGCCTTTATTGAATACGATTAGTGCATTTATTTCTGCTTCTGTAGCTGGGTATCTAGTTATCGGTTCTGCTGTCATTGCTGTTGTCGGAGGGCTTGTATTGATGTCGCCAGCTTCTTCCGCTGCAATTGCTATTGCCTTAAACTTAGATCCAGTATCCAGTGCAGCTATGCTGATTGGAACGACTAGTATGTATGTTGCTTTCTCATTTGTATCGTTACGTGAAAATGACCTTGGCGGATTTTTGGCACAATTTGTTTGTACTCCAAAAGTACAATTGCCAAATATCATTAAAAACCCCATGATTCTTGTGGCTCCAACAATTGCCTGTGCAATTGCTGCACCCATTGCAACATCAGTCCTTGGTTTGACTACTGCAAGTGCATTAGGCGGACTGGGATTCTGTTCTTTTATCGCTCCCATTACTATTCTTGGTAACCAAGGTTTGAGCAGCTTCCTTAATTATATGGTGGCTGGTGTAGTTGTTCCATTTGCAGTGACGTTCTTTATCTCATTTGCGATGAACAAATTTGAGTATGTGCGTAAAGGTGATATGGCTTTAGTGGTTAAATAGAGTATTTGTTTTGAATAGTTTATAAAACTTACGCTCCCTCTGCTGAGTTCAGCAAAGGAAGCGTAAATTTTTTTAATAAATATTATCTGACTAATTCTGAAATAAAAACTTCATCCCTAAAATGAAAGAGAACATGGAAAGTACGATATACCTTATTGCATTTAATATTACTTCTAGAAAATATTGATTGGTATCTATTCCATCTTCGCCAATCGTTGGATAGACCATGCCGGTTAAATTAACTAATATTATGACAGCTACTACAATAAAAGCCCATCCTAAAATAGTTTGATACTTTTTCATAACTAAATTCCTTTCCATTTCTTACTTATAAGATGAGAAAATATAGAATATAATGGCTATCTTTAACAAATCAGCAGATAATTAAAAAAAACGCACATAAGAGAGTAATTTCTCACTAGTGCTTGGATAGATATAGGGCCATTCAAAGGAGTAAATTATGAAAATCAAAGTATTCGAAGGTCTTGCCATCTTTACTTGGTTAATGTTGGTATTTTTTGGGCTATTTATACCAATATTCCAAAAGGAACAATGGAATATTTACTAAAAACACTGCCAGTAATACTAGTAGGGATATGGATAATCGGACAGTTTTTTAAAAAATACAAGCAAAAAAATTAAGTTGTTCGACGTCACAGAGAAATCCCGTTGCCCCAAACCGATGCTATAATATCAATTGAAATAATGATAAGAAGCAAAATCACAGTGCGATCTATACCTACTTGATAGTTAGTTCTTTTATCTGAAGGTTGGCGAGTTAAAGAGACTTCTTCATGCACTTGCATCGCTGTAAAAAACAGTATAAAAAATGAAACTATCGTTACTTCAGATACAGGTGTTTTTAAAAAATAATACACTATTCCAGGAATCATTATAATCAAAAACAATACTTTTAGTATGTACATTTTATTCATTTAACCATCTCCTTATAAATGATATGATTAAAAAAAATATTAAATCGGTGAACTCTTTTATCCTGTAGTTTAATTTCTTAAAAACAGTAAGCACCTAACAGTTTACATACACGCAACCATTAGTTGCTAGTACAGAAAACTCACTTATTTTGATTTAATTGATTCCCGTAACTTCATCAAAATATACCGATAGTCCATTTATCTGAACATCAATAACTTCATGTTCAGGTGCCAAGATCAATTTGTATACATGCTGCTTCAGCTCTTCATCTTGTTGATCTGCTACTTCTAATAAAATATTTAAAGTATCTTCATTGGTTTCAGTATCCGCCGTCACTGTCCCTACAGAATGAAAGACAACATAATAAGCATCCTCATCAAAAGAAATCAATTGCAGCCTATGATCAGGATTGGCGATTTCTTGTACCTCATTAGGAATCTTTTTCATTTCGCTGATACCGACAGCAGGCGAACTGCAAGCAGCTAACAGGATTAACACGCCAAAAATAACCACTATCCAACAAATTATCTTTTTCAATGTAAGCCTATTCATTATTTTACTCATTAAATACACTCCTGTTCTCAGCTCAGAATCTTCAAAAAAATAAAACAAAAAACAGCAACGACTTTTAAGAGAAAAAACCATTGCTGTTTTATAATTGATGGTCCCTACTGGGCTCGAACCAGCGACCCCCACCTTGTCGAGGTGATGCTCTCCCAACTGAGCTAAGGAACCAATTTTTTGTTCATTGTTACACAATCCTTAATCAGTATACCCTAAAAATAATCGTTCGTAAATACTACAGTATAAAAATAATTTATGTGGTGTTACATGCTCTATTATTTGCAGCACCCAACAAGTGCTAAAGTGCAACTAATAAATGATAGTCATTAAGCTTTAATTTCGGTATGATAAACATGAATAAGATACAAGGAGGAAGAAAATGGCCTTAGGTGAAAGATTAAAGGAAAGCAGAGTCAACAAAGGATATTCTCAAGGTGATGTAGCAGAACTCTTACATATTTCAAGACAATCCATCTCAAAATGGGAAAATGGCAATAGTTACCCTGATTTAGATAATTTAGTAAAGTTAAGCAACTACTACGAAGTTTCCATCGATGAATTACTAAAAGAGAATCAAGAATTTAAAAAGAAAATAGCAGAAAATGAAGTTAAAATTGAGGAAAATTACCAAAAATTGGATTTCATTCGTGGAAATTCTGGCAAAGATGAAGGTCTTATGCTGTTAATCCTTGCTTTTATAGGTTGTTTAATTGCACCTTTAGGGTTTATTGTGGCTCCATTCCTCATCAAGCGCAACAAAAAAACAAACACACTCTATAAGTTGGTGTACTTAGCATGTGCTTGTTGTTTATTCGTTAATGTATTTGTTGTGTATAGTGCTGTCGGCGACTATATGGGCTGGGGCACAACAACTGTTGAATATCTTGGCGATTAATAACTAGTACGTGATGACAATATTACTGCCAGATAATTTAGCTCTCAAATTTATAGAAGATTCTACAAGCAGCACCGTTCTCTTTAAATAATAAGTGGCTTGTGTAGGACTATCTACTTTTAGTTGCAAGCTTTTAAAACTTCCAATTAAAGCTGTTGCCGAAGCAGAATGTGCTCTTGTAATTTTCTGATTGCTTATGTCAATTTTATAGCTTGCCTTCCACTGTAAGGGTCTTTCTTTAGTAATTTTATAGGTACCATTCTTGACGTTGCTTGCCCTCATAAAAAATTGCGGCTCTTCTTCAACACTAATGATATACGTCTCCCCTAGATCGCCTTCAACTTCAAATTGTTGCATCCCGCCTTGGTTTATATCATAAAAAACACTGTTATAGGGTGATGGAAAAGTCTCTTCAGCGTGCACCTTCGTTGTAGTGACCAAACTAAAAAAAGTAACACAATTTAAAAGAAAAACTATTTTTTTCAACTAAATCCCTCCAAATATATTTTATAATAACATATAAAATATAACAGATAAGTTCGCATTAATAACTACTTATTTTAATTTAAGTGAACAATTATTAACTTCCCACTTCGAATAAAACTTACAATAAGTAAAAAAATCCCTCTTAAAATTAAATTTCTTTTCTTTTGACACTTCAGCAACCATTGAGTGCTAAAAAGCAACTGATGGCTTATAGTCATTGCTGATTACTTTCAGTATGATAGTTAAAAGAGCGAAAGAGGAGAAATAAATTATGAAAGAAGTCATTTTTCTTACGTGTGTTTCGATCATTTTAGGAGGATCTTATATTCTTTTTGAAGTATGTATTGGAAGTAATTTAGTAACCTTCCTTATTTCGATCATTTTAATATTGGTTATCTTTCAACTAGCTTGCCAATATATCGATAAAAAGAATTAACTCCTATAAAACCAATCATTGTTTAAATTTTTAGTGTCTACATGTGTTATAATAAACCAAAAGAAAGCGGATTCTGTACTGGAGGGATAAGATATGTTTGGTCTTTTGATACTACTTGTCGTCATTGGAATATTTGTTTATTCTGCTAAACAAGGTGATGAGTCCTCACTGTTAGGAACTCAGTTTAATACGGTAGTTGCTTTTCAAGAGGACTATTATGCAGATATTAGAAGTTACGAATTATTTAGGAAGGTTGCTAAGTGGGAAAAAAGCGGCCAACTGTCATTTAAAGGAAATATCACCATTCCCAAATCAGATCTTGTCCAATTGATTTATACAGAATTAAACATTCCTAAAGACCAGTTTAAAGTGATTTTTTTTCAAAATAATACGACTAAACTTGATTACATTCTAACCTTTACCACTATACCTAAACCTTTAATAGAGGAACAGCCTCTGTTAGAAATACTGGGCATTTGGGAAAATTATGGGAAAAATAGTTATAGAATAGCGACTTCTCTATCTGAAGAAAAATTTAGAGAACTGATAGCACAAGAACTTTCTATTCCTGAGGATAGTTTTACTATCCATAATGCCGCAAGTTTTGTCTGGTCAGGTTTGTTGTGATTTTTCTATTTATTTCATACAAGATAGAGATTCATTTTTATTTCCCAGGAAATAATCCTGCAAAATTCAATGCTCAAACCTTAGACTGAGTAAAATAGGAAAGCTTCGTGTTATACTACACCTACTAATTCATCAAGAGAGGGATTTGAAAATGGATAAATGGGCTTATTATTTAAGAGAAATTTTGTATGCTACTGGGAAAGGAATCAAAGGTTTCCTGATTGCCCAACTAAAACTTTCTGTATTAACGTTTGTTTTACTGTGTATCGGATTTGTAGTTATCGGAATTGACTGGTGGGGATTAAAAGCTCTAGGTATCGCTATTGTAGATATGATTCCAATTTTAGGCAGTGGAATCATCATGCTTCCTTGGGCCATCATTCGAGCTTTAATGGGCGATGGAGATGTCGCTTGGAAAATTGCCGTGCTTTACGTCGTCATTTTGCTGGTACGCCAATTCGCAGAACCGTATCTGACTGGAAAACAAATTGGGGTTCGTCCGCTGTACACATTCCTGTCTACCATCGTCTGTGTGTTGATTTTTGGACCGATTGGAGCGCTTTTAGGGGCAGTCGTAGCGATTATCATCAAAGCGATCTTTAGCGTCCGCGATATGCATCAGGTGATAGAAGAAACAGATTACAAATAATTTGACGTACACAAGCGACAGCCGCTAAAAAAGGCTCAACACTGGAGGAATATCCAGTTTTGAGCCTTTTTTTATTGACTGTTCAAGAAAACGCCCTGTTTTAGCTGAATGAAAAGTAGTAGTATAGAAAGTAGAGTCTAAAAGTCAGTTTTATAGAGAAAGGACCTCGTTATCGTGAAAAAATTATTTTCTGCACTTGCTGACCGCCGTATCCGATACATCACTAAAGGGATTGTGGTAGGTATTTTTGCAGGTATAGTTGTCAGTTTATTTCGTTTAGGAGTAGAACTTATTCTTGAACATATGCTTAATTTGTATTCATTTTTCCATGAACAACCATTATGGTTGATTCCTTGGGTGTTGGTTTCAATCGTTACAGCAATCATTATTGGTTTATTTGTCAAAAGCGAACCTCATATCAAAGGGAGTGGTATTCCGCAAGTAGAAGGCCAAGTCCAAGGTGTGATCCAGGTCAAGTGGTGGCCTATTTTGTGGAAAAAATTTATCAGCGGACTACTAGCGATTGGATCAGGTCTGTTTCTTGGAAGAGAAGGTCCTTCAATCCAATTGGGAGCATCTGTGGGCTTAGGAGTTAGCCAGTTGACTCATGGGGATGAGACGGAGGAAAATGTCCTCTTATCTAGTGGCGCTGGAGCGGGTTTAGCGGCCGCATTCAACGCTCCCATCGCAGGATTGATGTTTGTATTGGAAGAAGTACATCACAATTTCTCCCCTGTAGTCGCAATCACCACCTTTACTTCAGCTATAGTCGCTAATTTTGTATCTTTGACTATTTTTGGTTTAACCCCGGTGTTGGACATTGGTCCTGTACTTTCGCTGCCGTTAGAATACTACATCTATTTGCCGATATTAGGAATCGTGTTAGGCTTTTGTGGTTGGTTTTACAACAAAGTCTTATTAGATGTACTGCCTAAATTTTATCAGCTTTTTTCATTTATACCTGTCTATTTTAATTCAGTGATTCCTCTTTTATTCTTGATCCCGATCACCTTTTATTTGCCTGAACTGGTTGGCGGAGGAAGCGGGATCGTTGTGAACCTACCTGAATGGAATCTATCATTAGCCATCTTATTTGGCTTATTTATTTTTAGATTTATTTTTTCAATGGCCTCTTATGGTGCTCATGTTCCAGGCGGTATTTTCTTGCCTATTTTATCTTTAGGTGCCATTATTGGAGCGTTGTTCGCCCAACTATTGGTCCTTTATTTTCAAATGGAACCTCTGTTTGTGACGCATTTTATTTTATTTGCTATGGCAGGTTACTTTACCGCTATTGGTAAAGCTCCATTAACAGCTATTTTATTGGTAACAGAGATGGTAGGTGGATTGAATCAATTGATGCCATTAGCGGTCGTTGCCTTAATCGCTTATGTAACAGCTGACTTTTTAGGGTCTAAACCCATTTATGAAAGTTTATTGGAAAAATTGATTCCTTCCAGCACGAATGTCACTCTCCATAAACCCTACTCTTTTGTTCATCCTGTTGAGCCTGATAGTTCTTTAGCTGGCAAATCGATCAAAGAAGTCGCTTGGCCTAAAGAAATGGTAATCACATCCTTGCGTAGAGGGAGCGAATACCATGTTCCTCATGGAGAAACTTTGATTCATGTTGGAGATCACTTGGTCATTGCTTGCGATTTGAAGTCAGCAGGTATGGTCCAACAAACATTAAACGAATACTAGCTCTAATTTTCACATGAGAGATACAGTTCTCCAACTGTATCTCTCTTTTTCAAGCTCTTTAGTTGACTCCATTCCTAGAAAAAAATATGCTTTGAATTAAGGGAGGAATTTAATATGACTCATACTCAAGAGATACCTAAAGAAGAAGGATTGGATCATTCATTGGATGTATTGAAAGAAGGTTATGCTTATTTTCTGGAAAGACGTAAAAAACTTGATACGGATGTATTTGAAACGACTGTATTGGGACAAAAAACGTATTGTCTAGGTGGAGAAGCAGGTGCTGAACTGTTTTATGATACTTCTAAATTTAAAAGAGAAAATGCCATGCCGAAACCTATCCAAAAAGTACTTACTGGCGAACATGGAGTGCAGTCACTGGATGGAGAAGAACACGAGAATCGTAAAAAAATGTTTATGTCCTTGATGTCGCCTAAAGAATTGGACCGATTAACTGCTATTTTAAACAGCTACTGGAATCAGTATGCCTCTAAATGGAAATCAATGGATCAAGTAGTCTTTTATGAAGAAGTCAAAGAGATTCTTTTCCACACAGCATGTGAATGGGCTGGTGTGCCATTATCTGAAGAAGAGGTGGCCGGTCGTACAAAAGACGTCGCGAATTTATTTGAAACGACCGCTTCTGTCAGTCCCGCTTATTTAAAAGGCAGACATTCTAGGACAAAATCTGAAAAGTGGATTAAAGACCTTGTCCAACAAGTTCGTCATCAAAACTTATCCGTTGAAGAGAATACTGCTCTTTATGTCTTTGCTTGGCATAGAGACACTACTGGAAAGTTACTAGATGAAGATGTTGCAGCAGTCGAAATATTAAATATTATTCGTCCAATCGTTGCTATTTCGATCTATGCAGCTTTTACAGCTTTGGCCTTGATTCAGTTTCCCACTGCAGCAGAAACATTGAACTCACAAAATCCTGCAGACTACCAGCACTTTGTCCAAGAGGTGCGCCGTTTTTATCCCTTCTTCCCTTTTCAAGGTGCTTTAACCAAAAAAGATTTCTCTTGGAATGGATACGAATTTAAAAAAGACACCTTAACCATTCTGGATATTTATGGAACCAATCACGATCCAAAAATTTGGAAAGAAGCTCACGAATTTCTACCTGAACGATTTAAAGATTGGAAAGAAAGTCCCTTCTCTTTTATTCCTCAAGGCGGTGGAGACCACTTAGGCGGACATCGGTGTGCCGGAGAATGGATCACGATCAAAGTGATGAATGTATTTTTAGACCACTTGGTCAATCAGCTGCAGTTTTCTGTTCCTGAACAAGACTTAAATTTTAATCTGTCAGAATTTCCTACTATCCCAAATAGTAAAATTATTCTCTCCAACATACATTTCAAGTAATTGTTTATCGTTTTCAGGGCGCTTCAAAATTCCAGAATATCGTTGCTTAATCAGCTAATTGAAGGTGCTTCGCTTCAAATTGAGTCAATTGGAAGTAAAGCATCTTTAATATATTTCTTGCAAAATCCGACAAGTACGTTTAATATAAATTTTAGGCAAGCCTAAACTAATAATAAAATGAAATTATTCTGAATTTAATTTCTTAAATCGAATCCATTATATGGATTCCATTTAAATTTTTAGGCACGCTTTATCTTTAATCTAATAAAAATGGTGTTTATCAAGGAGGAAAGAATATGCTTGAAACATTTTCATCGTTTCACCCTGTACTACAAGCACTTATAGCAGGATTATTTACATGGGGTTGTACAATATTTGGTTCAGCTTTTGTCTTTTTATTTAAGGATATCAATCGCAAATTTCTTGATTCTATGAATGGTTTTGCAGCTGGTGTCATGATTGCTGCATCATTTTGGTCATTACTAGCCCCCTCTATTTCTTATGCAGAACAAAATGGTTACGGCACTTGGTCTTGGGTTCCAGCAGCAGTTGGGTTTTTAGTGGGAGGATTCTTTTTAAGATTGATCGATGTGGTCATTCCCCATCTGCATTTGGAAGAACCTATCGAACATAGTGAAGGTCCAAAAACAAAAGCTTCCAAAAATTTATTGCTCTTTTTAGCCGTTACGATTCACAACATTCCTGAAGGGTTGTCTGTAGGGGTTGCTTTTGGAGCAACTGTTGCAGGAGCAGCTAATGGAGATGCTTTCTTAAGCGCGATTGGACTTGCTTTAGGAATCGGGATTCAAAATATACCAGAAGGCTCCGCTTTGTCCATGCCGATTCGTGCTGCTGGAAACAGCCGTTGGAAAGCCTTTAATCTGGGTCAATTATCCGCTATCGTAGAACCGATTGCTGCTGTTATTGGTGCTGTAGCAGTTATCTCCATGGCAGCTATCTTACCTTATGCCTTAGCATTTGCTGCAGGAGCTATGATCTTCGTAGTAGTAGAACAATTGATTCCTGAATCTCAAACAAATGGGAACAATGATATTGCTACCCTGTCCTTAATGATTGGATTTGCTGTGATGATGGTTCTAGACGTTGCTTTAGGTTAAAAAAAACTGCTCCCTATAATGAACAAGCTTTTAACAAGCTGTTTCTTATAGGGGGCAGTTTGTGCGTTTCTTTAGATAAAAGGTTTTTGGTTGAAACAAGTTCAGTATTTTTTAGTAATAGTCCATTTAGTTTTCTTTTATCCCTAACGCGAAATCCTTATTGAGTAAGAACGGACGATAGTACCCTAATGTACTCGCTAGAGGAAGAACTGATGCGTCTAATTGAATATTCAACTCTTCGGCTAAATAGTTCCTTCTTGCCTCAATACGCTTCCACAATTTCGGATAATTAGATGCAATCTCTTTTCTTAATTGCTCATCCGCTAAAGCAACGGTGCTTTCTGCTGAAATGCCATTGTGTCCTTCTTGTGAAGGGATAAAATCAACTTGAAATATCATTCCGCTTTGAATAGTTGCTTTTGAACCAGCATAAAAGGGCGAGGACAACCATTCTTCATCAGCTGTTAGATGTCCTGGACACAATTCCCAACCGTATGTTGCTTGAGGATAAAACTTTTCAAATTCTTGGTAAAAATCCCCACCATTTTTTCCGATCTCAATATTTTGAAGCCAGAAGTGATAGGCCGAAAAATAAGGTTTTACTACTTCATCAAAATAATTTTTGTCTACAGCTTCCAATTCATCTCTATTGGATACAGCGTAACCTGATCGGCTAGACAAACCACCTCTATATCCTACTGTTAAGGCAACTTTTTCGCCTTTTTCTAGTTTATTATCGGTAGGGTATAAATTCCCCTTCACAAAACGAGGACCAAATGCTGAAATGGTGACAACGTTATTGTATTGCCCAGCGCGATTCAAATAGTTCCCTATTTCTGTTTCCACGACTCCAACTTGCAGCTTGTTCATACTTTCTAGTACACCGTCTGAAGCTAAGGAAGCTCCAAATTCATAATGAGCTATCTCATTTGCATTGTTTGTGGTACGTGCTCCATCTACAGGACCGATAAATAAGCCGGTAGCGTTGTGTAACTTATCATCTGTTACAATCGATCGAACAGCTTCAAGAACAAAATACGGTAGATCAAATGACTTGCCTAAAGTGTCCGGCATCAGTTTCCAGCCTACCAGTCCTACTTTTTCGCTTTTATCTAACGAAACCTTTTTTAAACATTCTGTTAATTCACTACTGTCTCCCATTGGCTGATTAGGCAGAGAAAATAATGAGCATTTCTGCCCTTCTGCTTTAATACGCGAATAGGAAACTTTATTAGAGTTCTCATTTCCTAAAATCAAATGAGCGCTCCCGTCTGCATTAAAAACCAATAAAGCTTCTTCAAAGCGAGGAATAAAACCAACTAAATACTCAAAGTTGCTCCCATGTTCTTTATCTGCATAAATAATCAAAGAACTATAGCCAAAATCTTTCATCAATTGTCTCACTTTTTGCTTCCGCTCTTCAATCGTTTCATCCGTCAACATAACAGGAATACCTGAATGATCCAAAATAGGTGCTTTCACTTTCATAACATCGATTTTCATTCTTCTTTCTCTTCCTTTCTTTGAGAACGCTAACTTAACCTACATTATATCATATTCGACCATTATTTTGCCCTCATTCCTGAAAGTTACCTTTTAGCTGCGTCAGCCTTCTTATTTAGAGCGAAAAAACAGGCCCCACTAAGAAAAATTGTTTTCTTAGTGGCACCTGTTTGATTTTCGCCATAACTCACAGTTGAATTTTGATTCTACAACATTTGACGTTGGTAAGTAGAAAATACACTTCTTTCTAACTCTAAATCTATTAGAAACTCAGTTCTAGAAATTTCTGGAGGAATATGGGGTTGCTTATAGCCATGAAAAGGATGCAATGAGAATTACCCCGAGTTAAGCTTCAGCTTTTACTCGGGGTTTGTTCTCCGCTGCGCTGCGCATACCATATCCGTACGTTGCTAGCGCTCCAACCAACGGCTTCGGCAAAGCTTGCAAGTCTTGAAGACGCGGTTTTCGGCTCAAGGCATTCCCATGGCGTTCTATAAGCGACCCCATAGGCCGGAGGAAATTTCTTTACCAACGTTAGAAGATGAAGAGACTAAATTTTCTTACACTTTTGCGATTTTTCCTTGTTCTACATAAACCATCAATATCGAAATATCAGAAGGATTTACACCACTGATCCGGCTTGCTTGAGCAATCGTTTCAGGTTGAATCTTAATCAATTTTTCTTTCGCTTCTGTAGCTAAACCATTGATGGCACGGTAATCAATATTTTCAGGAATACGTTTGTTTTCCATGCGTTTCAGTTTATCCACTTTATTAACTGCTTTTGCAATGTAACCTTCATATTTCACTTGAATAGAGACTTGTTCTTGCACATCTTCAGGCAATTCAATATCATCTCCAGCAAAGTACATCAAATCTTGGAAGCTGATCTCTGGACGACGCAAGAAATCGATCGCTAAAATACCATCTTTCAACGGTGCTTTTCCTTTTTCTGCTAAGAAAGCTTGGATCTCAGCTGTAGGTTTTAACCGAATGTTGCTTAATCGTTCTACTTCGCCTTCGATTTGAGCCTTTTTCACTAAAAATGTATCGTAACGTTCTTGTGTGACTAAACCAATATCGTAACCTAATTGAGTCAGACGTAAATCAGCATTGTCATGACGCAATAATAAACGGTATTCAGCGCGAGACGTTAACAAACGATACGGCTCATTCGTTCCTTTTGTCACCAAGTCATCAATCATCACGCCAATGTACCCTTCACTGCGTTTCAATATTACCGGTTCTTTTCCTTGAACCTTCAACGCCGCATTAATACCAGCAATAATCCCTTGTCCAGCTGCTTCTTCATAACCAGATGTTCCGTTCATTTGACCAGCTGTAAATAAATTTTCAATTTTCTTCGTTTCTAAAGATGGACGTAATTGGTATGGAGTGATTACATCATACTCAATCGCATATCCTGTACGCATCATACGAGCATTTTCCAAACCGGCAATGGAATGTAAAATCTCTTCTTGAACATCTTCAGGGAGTGACGTAGATAAGCCTTGAACATAAACTTCCTCTGTGTTCCGGCCTTCTGGTTCTAAGAACAATTGATGACGTGGTTTATCGCTGAAACGTACGATTTTATCCTCGATCGATGGACAGTAACGTGCGCCTACACCTTCAACGATTCCTGTGAACATCGGTGCACGGTGCAAATTATTCTGAATAATCTCATGCGTTCTTTCATTCGTATACGTTAAGAAACAAGACAACTGATCTTTCAAATACGCACTGTTTGGCGTTTCATAACTAAAATGATTGGCTTCTTCATCACCCGGTTGTTCAGTTGTGACACTGTAATCGATTGTTGAAGCATTTACACGCGGTGGCGTTCCTGTTTTGAATCGGTTCAATTCAAAGCCGTGCTCCAATAAACTTTCAGATAATTTGATCGAAGGTTGAGAATTGTTGGGACCTGAAGAATATTTCAGTTCTCCAATAATAATTTCTCCGCGTGAAGATGTCCCAGCAGTTAAGATAACTGCTCCAGCTCGATAAACAGCACCAGTATTGGTGATAATTCCTTTTACGACGCGATCTTCAATGACTAATTCTTCAGCTATCCCTTGTTTTAAATCCAAGTTTTCTTCTTGTTCAATCGTTTTTTTCATTTCATTGGCATACATAAACTTGTCTGCTTGCGCACGTAAAGCTCTAACAGCAGGTCCTTTTGATGTGTTCAACATCCGCATTTGAATATACGTTTTATCGATGTTGCGTCCCATTTCTCCGCCTAATGCATCGATTTCACGTACAACTACACCTTTAGCCGGTCCTCCAATAGAAGGATTACATGGCATAAAAGCAACCATATCCAAATTGATAGTAATCAACAACGTTTTTGAGCCCATGCGTGCTGCAGCTAAGGCAGCTTCTGATCCTGCATGACCTGCTCCAACAACAATAACATCATAATATCCTGCTTCGTATTGGTTCATCTAAACATCCTCTCTTTTTCAACTAAGGCGTCTTATTTTCCTAAACAGAATTGGGAGAATAGTTGCGTCAACAATTCATCCTGAACACTGTCTCCGGTAATTTCACCTAATAAATCCCAACAGCGAGTCATATCGATTTGGACAAGGTCGACAGGCATGCCGTCCTCTACTCCTTCGATCACGCTGTCTAATGCTTCTTCCGCTTCATTCAATAAAGCAATGTGGCGTACGTTCGATACGTAAGTCGCATCTTTTTCTCCCGTGTTTCCTGAGAAAAACAGATCAGCTATTTTTTGTTCCAGTACATCTACTCCTACTTGAGTCAAGACAGACGTTTTAACGATTGTGTCTTCTCCTACTAGGAACTCTAATTGTTCTAAATCTAATTTGTTGGGCAAGTCCATTTTGTTTAAGATAACAATTCGGTTGTTGTGGTTTGTCACTTCGATCAACGCTTTGTCTTCATCGGTCAACGGTTCATTTTGGTTGAACACCAATAAAATCAAATCTGCGTCTACTAACGCTTTACGACTACGTTCAACACCGATTCGTTCAATGATATCTTCTGTTTCCCTGATTCCCGCCGTATCGATCAATCGTAACGGAACGCCTTTAACACTCACGTACTCTTCAATAACATCCCGTGTCGTCCCCGCTATTTCGGTTACAATTGCTTTTTCTTCACGCAGCAAATGGTTCAACAGGCTGGATTTCCCTACATTTGGACGACCAATGATTGCTGTAGCTAATCCCTCTCTTAAAATTTTCCCTTGACTCGCTGTTTCCAATAATTGCTGGATATGTGCTTTGACTTGCTTCGCTTTTTCGATCAGCAAGATAGAAGTCATTTCTTCTACATCATCATATTCAGGGTAATCAATATTCACTTCTACTTGGGCCAAAGTATCCAATATTTCTGAACGTAAATTGCGAATTAAATTAGACAAGTTTCCGTCCAATTGTTGCAAAGCTACATTCATTGCTTTATCTGTTTTAGCACGTATCAAGTCCATCACAGCTTCTGCTTGAGATAGATCGATTCGACCATTCAAGAAAGCACGTTTCGTAAATTCACCAGGTTCAGCTAAACGAGCGCCATTATGCAATACCGTTTGCAATACTTGATTGACAGCTAATATCCCGCCGTGACAGTTGATTTCAACGACATCTTCTCTGGTAAATGTTTTTGGCGCACGCATGATGGTTACCATCACTTCATCGACTGTCTTATTTGTCTTGGGATTAGCGATGTGGCCATAGTGAATCGTATGGCTGTCTTGATCTTTTAATTGTTTTGAACCTAGTTGATAAACACTGTCTGCAATAGTTATCGCGTCTTCTCCACTTAAACGGACGATCCCGATAGCCCCTTCTCCAGGCGGTGTTGAAATAGCTGCAATAGTATCAAATTCTAATGACAAACTCGTTCACTCCTTTATTTTTTTGCACGAAAAAAGTGCCCACTCCACCCCTTGATTTGAACTGTTCAAATTAGAAATGGATAAAGCACTTTGACTACTTTTTATCCTTTAGATAAATTTATTTAATTAGTGAGCATTCTTGTAGAGAACTATAAATCCTACATCCTTAAGCATAATACAAGGTCTCTAACTTTTTGTCAATAAATTCGAAGACTTTTTTTCATATTTTGAAGCAATCTTATCTTTTTTGCCATAAATTCATTTACAACACGCGCCTAGTTAAAGAATTTAGTCTCTAAATGTGGTAAACTATTGATGAATAAAGGATTGCGAGGTTAATGATATGAATAAATTCCATGAAATTTATTTAGACCTTGAGGCAGATATATTAAATCAACGTTACAAACCAGGCGAACTTTTGCCAAGCGAAAACAAACTAGCTGTAAATTACAATGTTTCCCGTGAAACAATACGAAAGGCTTTGGTCTTGTTATTAGAAAGCGGATACATTCAAAAACAGCAAGGAAAAGGCTCCATCGTTTTAGATGTTAAAAGATTTAATTTCCCAGTCTCTGGTTTAACAAGCTATAAAGAACTGCAAGAAACACAACATATAACTGGTAAGACGATTCTGACAGCGAATCAGCGTCAATTACTGCCCAAACACGTTATTCAACAACTCGGTATGCCTGCGGACACAGAAGTCCATTATATTGAACGTCAGCGTCAAGTAGATGGCGAATGCGTGATTTTAGATAAAGACTACTTAATGACCTCCATCATTCCACAGATACCTGATAAAGAAGCTGAAAATTCCTTATACCGTTATATCGAAGATGGATTAGGACTAACAATCGGATACGCTCAAAAAGAATTTACGGTTGAGCCAATTACTAAAGATGACAAGCTATTGATGGACTTACACAACGATTCTCATGTAGTCGTAGTCAGGAGTACGGTATATTTAGAAGACACTCGATTTTTCCAATACACCGAATCCCGCCACAGACTCGATAAATTCAGGTTTGTAGACTTCGCCAGAAGAAAAACACCCTAGAGAGTTGAGCAGAGCGCTTAGACTACTGGCTATAAGAAGAGAGCTGGACAAGGCGTTTAAATTGCCTTGTCCAGCTCGTCTACAGAGCACAAACTAAAACACACTCCCAAAACTATGAACGATTTTGTTCAGCAGGGAGTGTGTTTTGTTGTCTATTTACCTTAAGCGAGCGGACAAAGCCAACTTGTTTAACAACCCTGCCGTTGTCTCTGCTTTTTATGCCTATCAGGAGGGCTGCATTCTCTTACCTGACTTATCGATCTCAAAATCATTGCCACAAGTCAGGTAACTCTTCTTTATCTGACTTGTGGAGATGAAAATCTGAGGCACAAGTCAGCTTTAAGAGATAAACCTGACTTGTGAGTGCCAGAATATTTCTCACAAGTCAGCTAACGGCCTTTTACCACGCTATTGTCCAGAACTTCATACCTGCACTAAGCAAATACCCATTCATTTAACAGAAAACACCCTAAAATGAGACTATAGAGTCCGCATTTTAGGGTGTTCTCATTTTGTTTTGTTCTAACACTTATTTTTCAAACAAGTAAGCTGCCGTTTCATAAGCTCCCAAAGTAATGGAAGAACCTAATGATCGTTCTTCTCCATTACCAATAAGGAATTTACTACTACGGTTTTGAAATTCTTCAGGAACATCAATCGCTACCGGATCAGCATAGAAATGGTTCAGCACTAATAACTGCTGCCCTTCATATTCTCTTACATAAGCGTAGACGTTGGGATGATCCATCATTATTCCACGATAGCTGCCTTCAGAAATAACTTTCATTTCTTTTCTTAAAGCAATCAATCGTTTGTAGTATTCTATAATCGAACCGTTTGCTAATTCATTTTCAACATTGATTTCATGAAAATTATCAGTCACTTTCAACCAAGGTTCCCCAGTTGTAAAACCAGCATTCAATTCATTTGTCCATTGCATCGGTGTGCGACTGTTGTCTCTCGATTTATCTCTGATGATTTCCATAATTTCTTCATGTTGCATACCTTTTTCAGATAGTTCTTTATAGGCATTGAGGGTTTCAACATCCGCAAAATCTTGAATATCGGAATAATTCGGATTGGTCATCCCAATTTCTTCGCCTTGATAAACATAAGGAGTTCCTCTTAGTAAATGAATGGTTTGAGCATGAAGTTTAGCCGAGGCTTCAAAATGATTTACCGGATCCCCAAAGCGACTGATTGATCTGGGTTGGTCATGGTTGTTCCAGAACAAGGCATTCCATCCATTCCCTTTTGACATCCCATCTTGCCACTCATCCAATATTCTCTTTAATTCCATGAAATCAAAGTCCATTTTAGTCCATTTTTCGCCCTCAACGTAATCCACTTTCAAATGATGGAAACTAAAAATCATAGACAGCTCTTCATTTTCTGGATTAGAGTATTGAACTCCATTCGGCACTGTCGTAGAAGACATTTCTCCAACTGTCATGATGTCTTCATATCGGCCAAATGTGCGTTGGTTCAATTCACGCAGAAATTCATGTGCGATTGGTCTGTCAGTATAACGTGCTTTCCCTATACCGTCTTCTGCATCCAACAGTACTTCATCTTTACCGATAACATTGATCACATCAAAACGAAACCCTTTTACGCCTTTTTCCAGCCAGAAGTTCACGATGCTAAAGAGCTCTTCGCGCACTTCAGGATTACGCCAATCTAAGTCAGCTTGGGTAACATCGTAAAGGTGCAGATAATATTGATCAGTATCTCCAAATTTTGACCATGATGGACCTCCGAATTTGGAAGCCCAGTTTGTAGGCAAACTGCCGTCCGCTTTCGCTTCTCTTAAAATATAGTAATCTTGGTATTTCTTCTCTCCAGCCAAAGCTTTTTGAAACCATTCATGTTCTGTAGAAGTATGGTTCAGCACCATATCCAGCATAAGTCCCATACCATTTTCTTTTGCTTTTGATACCAACTCATCAAAATCACTCATCGTTCCAAATAAAGGGTCTATTTCTGTATAATGTGCAACATCATATCCATTATCATTTTGCGGTGAAATAAAGAATGGATTCAGCCACAACATCTCTACCCCTAATTCGGTCAAATAAGGAATTTTTTCAATAACGCCTCTTAAATCTCCAATTCCATTTCCATCCGAATCGTTGAAAGATTTTGGATAAACTTGATAGACGACTTTTTCATGCATGTTACTCACAGAATCCCTGCTTTCTTAAAAATTATGAACCTAACTTAGGTTGTGGTAGATCATCGATTCCCATTTTGCTGAATCGTTTGTTTTTGCTGAATACAAATGTCAATACAAAAGGTACTACGATAGCGATAGCCATACAAACTAGGAAAATTACCCAATATTGATTTTGGATAGACAAGATACCTGGAAGTCCACCAACACCAATTGAGTTTGCTGTTACGTTAAAGATAGATGCGACCAACCCGGCAATTCCTGAACCAATCATCGCTGCAAAGAACGGGTACGCATATTTAATATTGATACCGAACATCGCCGGTTCAGTAACTCCCAAGTAACAAGAAATAGCTGCTGGGATTGAAATATCGCGTTCTTCTTTGTTGTCGCGGTTGATGAAGATAATCGCCAATACTGCTGAACCTTGAGCAATATTAGATAAAGCGATCATCGGCCATAAGTTTGTTCCGCCAAAGTCAGCTACTAACTGCAAGTCGATTGCATTTGTCATATGGTGCAATCCAGTAATAACCAGTGGCGAGTAGAATGTTCCAAATAATAGACCAAACAACCAACTGAATGAACCTGTCAAACCAGAGTAGACAACATTTGAGATCCAGTCTCCAATTTGCCAGCCAATTGGTCCTAAAACCGTGTGAGCAATCAATACTGTCGGTACTAATGCAAATAACGGAACAAAAATCATCGAGATGGCTTGCGGGATGATTTTACGTAAACCCAGTTCCAAGTAAGCCAATACGAAACCAGCCAACATCGCCGGAATAACTTGAGCTTGGTAACCGATCATATCGATTTGGAAGAACCCAAAGTCCCAAAATGGAATCTCTGTTGCTTCAGCTACTCCATAAGCATTTAGTAATTGCGGAGAGACTAAAGTAATACCAAGTACGATTCCAAGAATTTGAGTTGTTCCCATTTTCTTAGCAATACTCCACGTGATTCCTACTGGCAAGAAGTGGAAGATCGCTTCACCAATCAGCCATAAGAAAGAGTTAACCCCATTCCAGAATTGAGATACTTGAACGATCGTATTGTAAATAGGGTCTCCAGCTGCATTAACTTGTGGTACACCATCTACTATTGCTTGTCCAAGTGTTTCCATTGGAATGGCTTCCAAAATATTACGGAACCCTAAAATAAGACCCCCAACAACGATTGCTGGAATAATAGGTGAGAAAACTTCTGCCAATACCGACATTGCACGTTGCAATAGGTTTTGGTTTTGCTTACTGGCTTTTTTCACATCATCTTTTGAAACGCCGGATTTTCCGGAAACCTTTTCAAATTCATTGTAAAAAGTAGCTACATCATTTCCAATAATAACCTGATATTGTCCTGCTTGTGTAAAGGTACCCTTTACTGCTGGAATTTTTTCGATCTTTTTGTTGTCTGCCTTGCTCGGATCGTTCAATACAAACCGCATACGTGTCGCACAATGAGTAACAGCTGAAATGTTATCTGATCCACCAATATCCTCAAGCAACTGTTTTGCATCTTGCTTAAAATCTGCCATCTTGTTTCCTCCTTAAAAAAATGTAATAAGTGCTGAAAAAAATTATTTAACTTGTATATACAAGTTTATTATAACGTTTTTTATTATTATTGCAAGCGTTTTAAAAACAAGTTTCGATTTTGTTCAGCTTTCCTCTACAATAAAGGGATAGATTCACTATTTTTAGATTGTTATTTTCCTTGGTTTGTTGAAATGAGAGAGTGGCTTAAGTGCTCGGACGATGAACTTGTCTGGTTAGCGAAGAGATGTTTACTATGGGGACTTTAAAAGAATGACGGTACCGTAAAACAGTCACAGATACCTTTCACGCTCCTTTCGTTTCTTTAGTTTTAATGTAGCTCGCTTCCCTTATTTATGCAAAAAAAAAGCCTTCATCAAAGTGAATTCTTTGATGAAGACTTCTGCGTTTAAAGATTGAATGATTATATTTGTTTATCCGAAGGTTCTACTACCAAATAACGATGTGGCTCTCTGCCTTCTGAATGAGTGGTTACCCATTCGTTTTGACTGAGATAATAATGTATGACCTTTCTTTCGAAAGCCGGCATAGGTTCTAGGAACACTGGTTGGTTCGTTTGTTCCACTTTTGATGCCGTACGTTCTGCTAAACGTTTTAGAATAGCTTCCCGACGTTCTCGATAATCTCCCACATTGACTACAGCAACCATCTTCGTTTTTGCTTGACGGTGCAGCAATACTTGTGCCAGAGATTGAAGTGCATTCAAAACTTTTCCATGCTTTCCAATGATGACCCCTGCTTTTTGAGAATCTAAATGAAAAATGACTTGTTTTTCTTTTTGCTCAACACTAATGGTCGCTGGAGCACCAAGTTTTGCAACGACATCTACTAAATAATCAGATACCGTCTCAATAGCTTGGCTATCGTTTCTAGTATTGATATCTTCATTGAAGTCAGTGGATTCTTCCATATCATTTACTTCATTAGGACCCTTCTCAGCTTCAGCAGTTATTGTAACATGGGGAAGTTCAGCTTCACTATCTTCAGTCTTTTCTGGTACGGCTTCGTCTGTGTCAGTAAAAATATCCTTTTCTACTCTAACAGCAGATTTATTTCTGACTGTAACGATCGCATCTTTTTGACCGAATCCAAGAAACCCTTTTTTCCCTTCTTCAATAACCTCAATAGAAGCTTCCTCTTTACTAATTCCTAAAGTGCGTAAAGCTTTGTCAACAGCTTCCTCAGCAGTAGGGGCTTTTGCGGTATACTTATCCATATCTATCCTCCATTCAAAACTGTTAGATAATCATAAAGATTTTATAACCTAAACTACTATTTTTTCTTCACATTACGTTTTGTTTTTTGTGCTAATTTCAACGCTCGTTGACGATCTTTTTCTCGTTGTCTTTCTGCGTCTTCTTTTTCTTGTCGCTCTTTTTTTATTTTAAATGGATTGTTGAACAACAGTGTTTGAGCCACAGAGAATCCATTACTTACTACAAAGTACAATGAAACAGCACTTGGTAATGAAATACTGATGAATAAAATCATGATCGGCATCATGTATGTCATAATAGCCGTTGTCGGGTTAGAACCTGCTTGACTCATACTAGATAACTTAGATGTAGCTAAAGTTAATAGAGCTGCCAAGACTGGTAAAATGAAGTATGGATCCGGTGTTCCTAAGTTTGCCCATAAGAAATCACCTGTACTTAATACTTCCGTACGATTAATTGATTGGTACAATGCAATCAACACAGGCATTTGAATCAATAGAGGTAAACAACCTGCTGCAGGGTTTACTCCTGCTTCTTCATATAACTTAGATGTTTCGGCTTGTAATTTTTCTTTTGTTTCAGCATCTTTAGAAGAATATTTTTCTTGCAAAGCTTTTAATTGCGGTTGTACATCTGTCATCTTACGACTACTCTTTGTTTGGTAATAAGTAAGAGGCAAAAGAATGATTCGAATAATCAAGGTAAAGGCAATAATACCGATCCCATAATTTCCTCCAAATAAATTAGACAACCAAATAATAACTTGTGAAAAGTTATAGATAACATATCGATCAAAAAAACCAGTACTGTCACTTGTAATCGGACTTGTACCACATGCTGCTAAGACTACAGTCAGTCCCAACATTCCTAATAAAAGAAGTAATCGCTTACGCTTTTTCACGCTGTATTTCCTCCACTTCTCTTCATTTATCCAACATTTTAGCTAACTTCAGAACGTGAATCAAACTTTTTTTGATTTCACTCGTCGACATAGTCGCTGTCGGCTTACGGGCAATAACAATAAAATCTTTATCTGCTTTTAGTTCCGGCTTCAGTTCAGTTAGACTTTGCCGAACTTTGCGTTTTACTGCATTTCTTACAACTGCATTGCCTATTTTTTTCCCAACAGAAAGTCCAACTCTAAAATGAGGCTGATTTTCTTTCTTTAATACATAAACAACAAACTGACGATTTGCTGTGGATTTTCCGTGATGAAAGACTTTTTGAAATTCGGTTTCTTTTTTTACACGATAAGCTTTCCTCATAACGTTCATTCCCTCATCTTACAAATCTTTTTTATAGAGACCTAGTGACTCATTCAAATTTTTGATACAGTCTGCCCCTTTGCATAAAAAATAGAAAAAAAAGACCACTGAGACGGTCAGTGATCTTATGCAGACAATACTTTTCTGCCTTTACGGCGTCTACTTTGCAATACATTACGTCCATTTTTAGTACTCATACGTTTACGGAAACCATGTACTTTTTGACGTTTACGCTTTTTAGGTTGGTAAGTTCTTTTCATGCGTGTTACACCTCCTGAAAAACTATCTTTCTTAAAATTATTAGGATTTTTAAAGACAGTCTTGAACATTCTAATGATAAAAATTAGACTTGTCAAGGACATCTACCCAATTTCAATCATTCACTAAGATATCATATCATAAATGAAATAAACATAAAACAACTTTTTAGCATTTTCTCATATTTGTCACTTTTTTTTATCCTTTTGTCTAAAAAAATCCATTATGCGATGAGTATCGATCAGTCCTAGGCACACTGCAGCTATTTTTTATTTATATATAGAAGAATAGTTCATTTGCATTTTATAGCGCTTCTTTTTAGCAATTCCTAAAAATATTTTTATTTTGACCTTTTTCAATTTTTTTCTTTTTTGATTCCAGTTTTTCCGAAGGAGATTGCTCACGAATTAATAAGCGATTGTTAAACAATGAACATTTTTTCAGGCCTTCTCTGTGCTTTTTCTTGCTCTATAGTTATCCACACACCTATTTTTCTATCCCCATACTCTGTTTTTGCCATTTTTATTTAATAAACTTCTCCACCATGTTTTCCCGCACTTATGCACATACCAACAACTTGTTACTAGGCTGTCGCTTTTCTTTTGTTAAATTTGTGGAAAACTCTCGTAACCATTGATACAAAAGCTTTTAATCTAAATTTTTATCCACAATTTTTCTGGGATAAAAAAAGAAAATCCAAGTTATCCACCTGTTCTTTTTGCCTTGTGGATAACTTTATACACCTCGTCTGGATATATTTTCAACAGGTGGAAAGTACTTGTGGAAAACTTTTATTTATCGTGCTAGAATAGAAAAAGATATTATCTAGGAGTGTGGCTGGTTTTACCATTTCCTTAAAATGTGTGGAAAAGCTCTCTTTGATATTTAAATACATGGAACAATAAGGAATAGATCTAAATGAATTAGAGCCATACTTATTGAAATGAGAACTTTAAACAGGAAGTAATTTCTTTCTCAACCTATTTACAAACAAAATAGCAAAAATACTAATGAAGTACTGGAGCTTTTCTGGCTCTTATTTTTAAAAGGAGGTTTTCTGTTGGATGACTTGCATTCTCTATGGAACTATTTAAAAGAAAAATTTAAAGATTCACTCTCTAAAGTAAGTTATGATACTTGGATAGAATCTGCCAACCCAATCCGTTTGACGGACAAACATGTGATCGTTGAAGTTCCTTCGTCGCTGCACAAAGAATATTGGGAAAACAACCTGACTACGAGAATCGTAGAAAATATTTATGAATTTTCCGGACAAGAGTTATCCCCAATTTTCGTGATCAAAAATGAGGAAGAGGCTATTGCTGCACAAAAAGAATCTTCTGCAACATCTATAGAACAAAAAAATCCATTCAAAAAGAATGCCTTGTTAAATGACAAATACACATTTGATACTTTTGTTATTGGTAAAGGAAATCAAATGGCCCATGCCGCAGCTTTAGTTGTAGCTGAGGAACCTGGTACTATTTACAATCCATTGTTCTTTTATGGAGGAGTTGGTTTAGGAAAAACCCATTTGATGCATGCTATTGGTCATCAAATGTTATTATTGAATCCAGATGCAAAAATTAAATATGTAAGTAGTGAAACTTTTGCCAATGATTTCATTAATTCAATTCAAAACAAAACACAAGAAAAATTTCGTCAAGAGTACCGGAATGTAGACTTATTATTGGTAGATGATATTCAATTTTTTGCAGATAAAGAAGGAACGCAGGAAGAATTCTTCCATACGTTCAATGCTTTATACGATGATCGCAAACAAATCGTTTTAACAAGTGATCGGCTGCCTAATGAAATACCAAAATTACAAGAACGTCTTGTATCTCGCTTTGCATGGGGGTTATCTGTTGATATCACACCGCCAGATTTAGAAACACGTATCGCTATTTTGCGTAAAAAAGCTAATGCTGAAAGATTAGAGATTCCGGATGATACGTTAAGCTACATTGCAGGACAAATCGATTCAAACATTCGCGAACTCGAAGGAGCTTTAGTACGCGTTCAAGCTTATGCCGCGATCGTGAGTCAAGAAATTACGACAAGTTTAGCAGCTGATGCACTAAAAAGCATGCTTCCATCTTCTAAACCCACAACCATTACGATCAAAGATATCCAATCTGTTGTCAGCAAATATTATCAAATTTCGATGGTTGATTTGAAAGGTAAAAAGCGAGTGAAATCCATTGTTTTGCCACGTCAGATCGCAATGTACTTATCTAGAGAATTGACTTCCAGCTCATTGCCTAAGATTGGGGCTGAATTTGGAGGAAAAGATCATACGACCGTTATTCATGCGTATGAAAAAATTGCGCAAGCTTTGACGACAAATGATCAGTTAAAAAAAGAAATCAGCGAATTGAAAAAAACATTTAGTTGATAAAGGAAATAAATCTCTTTTTTAACATGTGGATAACTCGTTGAGTTTTCCCGAGCTTTTACACAAGTTATCAACATGTGTAAAAGTCTCTGTCGTTTGGGTTCATGTGCGTTATCCACAGTATCAACAAGCCCTACTACTATTACTAAAGTAATTACTCTATTAAAACTAAACAGTCGGAGGTTAATTTATGAAATTTACAATTCATCGAAGTGCTTTTTTAAACAACTTAGCTGACGTACAAAGAGCTATTTCGTCAAAAACAACGATCCCTATTCTTACAGGTGTTAAAATCATTGCTTCCCAAGAAGGACTTACCTTAACAGGTAGCGATTCAGATATTTCAATTGAAGCTTTTATCCCTGTTGAAGATGACAAAAATCAATTGAACATTGAAAAAACAGGGGGTATTATTCTTCAAGCCCGTTTCTTCAACGAAATCGTTCGAAAATTACCAGATGACAAAATGACTATTGAAGTATTGGATCATTTCCAAACACAAATCACTTCAGCATCAGCTTCATTTACGATCAATGGACTGGATCCAAATAATTACCCACATTTACCAGTTATTGACAGCAATGAATCTTTTATTTTGAATGTTAATTTATTCAAACAAGTGATCTCACAAACGGTTATTGCAACGTCTACTCATGAAAGCCGCCCAATTTTGACAGGGGTCAATATCGTTATCGAAAACCAAACATTATCTGCTGTAGCAACAGACAGCCACCGTTTAAGTCAACGGATCATCCCTTTGACAATGAGTGAAGAACAAGCACAACAGAAATACAAAATCATTATTCCTGGAAAAAGTTTAACGGAACTTTCTAAAATTCTAGAAGAAGATGCCGAAACTGCTGAAATGATGATCACCGAAAATCAGGTATTGTTTAAAACAGAGAATTTATATTTTTATACACGATTGTTAGAAGGGATTTATCCTGAAACACAACGTTTGATTCCTGATACATCTTCTACAAGTGTTGTTTTTAATGCGAATTCTTTACTTGGGTCTATTGAACGTGCTTCGCTTCTTTCTCATGAAGGAAAAAACAATGTCGTTAAGCTAGCTGTATCAAAAGATAGAGTGGAAATTTCTGGAAATTCTCCTGAAATTGGAAATGTCCAAGAAGAAATCAACTTTCAATCATTTGAAGGGGAAGCAATCGAACTATCATTTAATCCGGATTATATGAAAGATGCACTAAGAACATTTGGACAATCAGATATTTTGATTAAATTTACATCTCCAATCCGCCCATTTGTCATCGTGCCATCGGAAGACGGAAAAGAATTTGTTCAACTGATTACGCCAGTACGCACATTTTAAGGGCTTTGCGTAAGACGGTTATAAACACACAAAACTTAAAGCAAACCGATTTTGTTGCATATTTATCAATCAAATAATTAAAAAAAACACAGTTCGAGACTTTTTATCTCAGACTGTGTTTTTTTATGTGCATAGATTTATATAGGCAAATTTTTCGTTTCTAGCTATTTTCGGTCCATTTAGGTAGTTTAGACGTTTTTTAGGTAAAAACGAAAGAAACACGTTTATTTTAAGATAAATTTGTAAAATAGCCGAAAAAGGAGTATAATAAAACCAAGACATAAAAGAGATTTGCGTGGATTTTTACGTTCCACGCTTATTTTATTGAAAAGCAGGTGACAAGATGAAAGAAACGGTCTTAATAGACAGCGAATATATTACATTAGGACAATTGCTGAAACATGTCGATATTATTTCAAGCGGCGGCATGGCTAAACATTTTTTAGCAGAAAACAGTGTCTTTTTAGACAATGAGTTGGAAAATCGCAGAGGCAAGAAGATTTTTCCTGGATCGATCGTAGAAATTCCAGGTGAAGGAACGTATTTTATTCAACATGAATCTTCAGAAGAACTTTCTGAGGAATCGCGCTAATGTATATCAATGAAATGAAACTGACGAATTATCGAAATTATGCAGATGCTGAGGTAACTTTTTCAAATGGAATCAATGTTTTTTTGGGAGAAAATGCTCAAGGAAAGACCAATTTGATGGAAGCTATCTATGTTCTTGCGATGGCTAGAAGCCATCGGACTTCAAGTGATAAAGAACTGATTCAATGGGAAAAAGATTTTGCTAAAATCAGCGGCAGAGTCCAGAAAAAGAATTCTTCTTTTCCCTTGGAAATCGTTTTGTCCAAAAAAGGCAAGCAAGCGAGATTCAACCATTTAGAGCAGAAAAAGTTGAGCTCTTATATCGGAAATTTGAATGTGATTTTATTTGCCCCGGAAGATTTGTCTCTAGTGAAAGGTTCTCCTTCTGTGCGGCGTAAATTTGTGGATATGGAACTGGGACAAATGAATCCCGTTTATTTGCACCATTTAGTAGAGTACCAGCACTTGTTAAAGTCGCGGAATCTGTATTTAAAACAGTTGAGTATGAAACAAGCTTCAGATTTAACCTTTTTAGAAGTGTTAACTGAACAAATGGCTGCCCACGGAGCTTCGATTTTGGCGGAGCGCTTTTTATTTGTCGAACAATTGCAAAATTGGGCTCAAACTATCCATCAAGAGATCTCTAAACAAAAAGAAGTGCTGGAAATACACTATCATTCCAGTGTTCCTTTAGAGAATCCAACTGATAAGGATGCTAATTATATCCATCTGATGGATACGTATAAAGCAAACCAAACAAGAGAATTAGAACAACGTACAACGCTTACTGGTCCACATCGAGATGATTTAAAGTTTTATGTCAACGGAAAAAATGTCCAGACGTATGGATCACAAGGACAACAACGAACGACTGCACTGAGTGTAAAACTGGCGGAGATCAATTTGATGCAGGAAATGACCGGTGAGTATCCTGTATTGTTGTTAGATGATGTGTTGTCTGAATTAGATGACAGCAGACAAACTCATTTATTAAAAGCGATTCAAAATAAAGTACAAACTTTTTTAACAACCACTAGTTTAGATGGCATTGAGAAAAACCTTATCGAAGCTCCAAGAGTTTTTAATATCGATCAAGGACAAGTAGAAATGGAGAGTGAATAAGCGTGGCAGAGGAAATGAGAAGCAGAGCTGATCTTGCAAAGGACTATAATGCAAGCCAAATCCAAGTATTAGAAGGATTAGAAGCTGTACGTAAACGCCCTGGTATGTATATTGGTTCAACAAGTAAAGAAGGTTTACACCATTTAGTATGGGAGATCGTAGATAATTCGATCGATGAAGCTCTAGCAGGATTTGCGGATGAAATTGATATTACTATTGAAGCGGATGACAGTATCACTGTTGTGGATAATGGACGTGGGATTCCAGTAGATATTCAAGAAAAAACCGGTCGTCCAGCAGTTGAAACAGTATTTACCATTTTGCATGCTGGAGGAAAGTTCGGCGGTGGAGGATACAAAGTTTCAGGTGGTCTACATGGGGTAGGTTCCTCTGTTGTTAATGCGTTATCTTCTGCTTTAGATGTTTATATTCATAAAGATGGAAAAATATACCACCAAGCTTTTGAGCGCGGAGCAGTAATGAATGATTTAGAAATCATTGGAGACACTGATCGCCATGGAACAACCGTTCATTTTATGCCGGATCCAACGATTTTTACAGAAACAACTACATTTGATTTTGATAAATTAGCTATTCGCGTTCGTGAATTAGCCTTTTTAAATCGAGGTTTGTCTATATCAATCGAAGACAAACGCAATCCAGATCAAGAAAAATACGATTACTTTTATGAAGGCGGAATTAAAAGTTACGTTGAGTTTTTAAATGAAAATAAAGAGGTTATTTATCCAGAACCGATTTTCTTGGAAGGCGAACAAGAAGGTATCGCGGTTGAAGTTGCTATGCAGCATACAGACGGGTACCATTCTAATTTAATGAGTTTTGCGAACAATATCCATACCTATGAAGGTGGAACACATGAGTCAGGGTTCAAAACAGCTTTGACACGTGTTGTAAATGATTACGCTCGTAAAAACAAATTGATGAAAGATAACGAAGACAATTTGAGCGGGGACGATGTACGTGAAGGATTAACAGTAGTAGTCTCTATCAAACATCCGGATCCTCAATTTGAAGGACAAACAAAAACAAAATTAGGAAATTCTGAAGCTCGTACTATAACAGATCGCCTATTTTCTACACATTTTGACCGCTTTTTGATGGAAAATCCGCAAACGGCTAAAAAAATCGTTGAGAAAGGTTTACTGGCGGCAAAAGCTCGTTTAGCTGCTAAACGAGCAAGAGAAGTGACGCGTAAGAAGAGTGGACTGGAGATCAGCAATTTACCTGGTAAATTAGCAGACTGTTCAAGTAAAAATCCAGAAATCAGCGAATTATTCATCGTTGAGGGGGATTCAGCGGGCGGTTCTGCTAAACAAGGCCGTTCACGTATCTTCCAAGCCATTTTACCGATTCGTGGTAAAATATTGAACGTTGAAAAAGCCTCATTAGATCGTATTTTAGCGAATGAAGAGATTCGTTCATTATTTACAGCTATGGGGACTGGTTTTGGAGAAGAATTTGATGTGTCTAAAGCGCGTTACCATAAATTAGTGATTATGACCGATGCCGATGTTGATGGCGCTCATATTCGTACATTACTCTTAACTTTATTCTATCGTTTTATGCGTCCAGTCGTAGAAGCGGGCTATGTTTATATTGCTCAACCACCTTTGTATCAAGTAAAACAAGGGAAAAAAGAAGTCTATTTAGATAGTGATGAAGAACTAGAGAATTATTTGAAAGAGATTCCTGCTAGTCCACGACCTTCTATCCAACGTTATAAAGGACTTGGAGAGATGGATGCTGAACAATTATGGGATACAACAATGAATCCTGAGCACCGAAGAATGTTGCGGGTAACGGTAGAAGATGCAGCGGATGCAGATAAAGTTTTAGATATGTTGATGGGTGACCGAGTAGAACCCAGACGTGATTTTATTGAGACCAATGCTAAATATGTTCAGAACTTAGACATTTAATCAAGGAGGGGAAAAAATGACAGAAAATAATTACGATAGAAAAATAGAAGATATTAATTTGTCAAAAGAAATGCGTACGTCATTCCTTGATTATGCTATGAGTGTTATTGTTGCTAGAGCATTACCAGATGTTCGTGATGGACTAAAACCAGTGCACCGTCGTATTTTATATGGAATGAATGAGCTGGGAGTAACTCCAGATAAAGCACACAAAAAATCCGCACGTATTGTAGGAGATGTTATGGGGAAATACCATCCTCATGGAGATAGTGCGATCTATGAATCTATGGTACGGATGTCACAAGATTTTAGTTACCGTTATCCTTTAGTAGATGGACATGGAAACTTTGGTTCCGTCGATGGTGACGGCGCTGCGGCGATGCGTTATACTGAAGCACGTATGGCAAAATTAGCTACGGAAATGTTGAGAGATATCAACAAAGATACGATTGACTTCATAGATAACTACGACGGTACTGAACGAGAGCCTGAGATTTTACCTGCACGCTTTCCAAACTTACTGGTAAATGGAGCAACAGGTATTGCTGTTGGGATGGCAACAAATATCCCGCCGCATAACTTAACTGAAATCATTTCAGGTTTGCAAATTTTGATGGAGAATCCAGAAGCTACTACAGCCGACTTGATGGAAGCTGTTCCTGGTCCTGACTTTCCAACAGGCGGTCTAGTCATAGGAAAATCAGGAATCAGAAAAGCTTACGAAACTGGAAGAGGCTCAATTACATTACGGGCTAAAGTGGACATTGAAATATTAAAAAATGGACGAGAACGCATCATTGTTTCTGAGATCCCTTATATGGTCAACAAAGCTCGCTTAGTATCTCGCATCGCTGAATTAGCTCGTGAGAAACGGTTAGAAGGAATCACGGACTTAGCGGATGAATCTGACCGTGATGGAATGCGTATTGTTATTGATGTACGAAGAGATGTGAGTGCGAGTGTAGTATTAAATAACTTGTATAAGATGACCTCTATGCAAACTTCTTTTGGATTTAACATGCTGGCTATTGTGAATGGTGAACCAAAAGTTCTTGGCTTGAAGAGTATCCTTGAAGAATATTTAAAACACCAAGAAATCGTTATTCGCAGAAGAACAGCTTTTGACAAGAAAAAAGCTGAAGCTAGAGCACATATTTTAGAAGGTTTAAGAATTGCTTTGGATCATATAGATGAAATTATTTCTATTATCCGCAGTTCACAAACAGCTGATTTAGCTAAACAAACATTGATCAGTCGTTTCGATTTATCGGATAAACAATCTCAAGCTATTTTAGATATGCGTATGGTCCGTTTAACTGGATTAGAACGTGAAAAAATTGAAGGCGAATATTTAGAGTTGTCTTCATTAATTGCCGATTTAGCTGACATACTAGCCAGACCTGAACGAATTCATAAGATCATTGAAGATGAATTGGCTGAGGTTCAAGCTAAATTTGGAGATGAACGTCGTACTGAATTACTAGTAGGCGAATTGTTGAGCATTGAAGATGAAGATTTAATCGAAGAAGAAAATAGTGTTATTACATTAACTAACAATGGTTATATTAAACGTCTTCCTAGTTCTGAGTTTAAAATCCAAAATCGTGGCGGACGCGGAGTTCAGGGTATGGGAGTACACGATGATGATTTCATCGAAACCTTAGTATCTTGTTCAACTCACGATACATTGCTGTTCTTTACCAATAATGGAAAAGTATACCGGTCTAAAGGGTATGAGATTCCAGAGTATGGTCGTACTGCCAAAGGAATACCAGCAATCAATTTACTTGGCATTGATTCTGGAGAGAGCATCCAAGCTATCATCAACGTACGAGGAGAAGCAGAAGAAGGGTTATATCTTTTCTTTACTACTCGAAAAGGGACGGTTAAACGGACAGCTGTAACAGAATTTGCAAATATTCGCAGCAATGGTTTGAAAGCTATCTCGCTAAATGAAGATGATGAACTGATGACAGTTTCTGTAACTGATGGAAACCAAAACATCATTATTGGAACTCATGAAGGACTAGCAGTAAGCTTCCATGAAAGCAAAGTTCGTAATATGGGACGTACTGCCCGAGGAGTTCGTGGTATTCGCGTAGCAGAAGATGATTACGTAGTCGGTATGGATCTACTGAAAGAAGACTCTGAAGTATTGATCATTACTGAAAAAGGATACGGTAAACGTACTGCTGCAAGCGAATATGCTATTCGCGGACGCGGAGGTAAAGGGGTCAAAACAGCTAATATTACTGAGAAAAATGGTGAATTAGTGGGTTTAACTACAGTTAACGGAAAAGAAGATGTCATGCTGATCACCAACTCCGGTATTATTATCCGTATTGGCGTAGGAACTATTTCTCAAACTGGACGTGCAACATTAGGCGTTCGTTTGATGCGCCTAGCAGATGGCGTGATAGTTTCTTCTATGGCGAAAGTAGAACCGGAAGAAGAGGAAGAGTTGTCAGCAGATACTGAAAATACCAGCGAAGTAATCAATGGTTCAGATGGTGAAATCGAAATTCTTTCAGAAGAAGAAATGGCTGAAGAGATTGAATCTGAAGACGCAGATACAGAAGAATAGATTAATCATGTATAGAAAGAAAGAGGGCTGAATATCGAAATTCAGTCCTCTTTTTTTACCGTTTATATTGGAACACTATTCTGGACTAAATCAATGAAGTATCACGACCACATCATACGTATGAAAAAATTTAAATAAAAAATAAGATTACGAATGCTCTCGGCTCTGCTAAAAGAAAAATGCGGAGACGGGCGACATGAACGAGATTTTCCATCTGTTGAGTGAAGTGAAAGACTTCGGTCTTCATTATGAGATAGACCTGCTTTCTTTGAACTTCCCGAAATGTTTAGACACGCTTTTTAAGCTGTGACTCGTTTGAAACCCGTGATATTTCTGGAGGAATAGGGGTTGCTTGTAGCCATGTCAAGGATGAAATGTGAATTAGAGAGCGTTGGCGCTTCAGCGATTACGATTCCGTTTGAAGCTTGAAAGTCTGGAGACTACAGGCTCCAGACGGTCCCATGGCTTTCCACAAGCAAACCCGTCCATCCCGGAGGAAATTTCACCTCATAGAGACGCCCCTACTCATTAAGAGAGCGGTTTAAAAAGAAGACCTTAATTTTTTTGGGAGAAAGTACTTTTCATGCGTATAACGTGTATCACGACATTTAGTTGTGTCAAGCGAAAGTTAAAATGTCCTAAAACCAAGGCTCACATTAATGCAAGCTTTTACTTCGCAAAAGCTTGCATTAATGTGACCGAATTTGTTAAAATTAGTCTTAAGCTGTTTGTTCAGCTTCGT
>NZ_JBGQQT010000022.1:0-43579 GCF_045528345.1 Desemzia sp. FAM 23989
TACTTCAAAATCTATTACCATGGAGTAAAGAAGTTCAAGAAAGCTGCAAATAACCCTTACTGTAATACAAAACTATTGTAGCAAGGGTTATTTGTTATATCTATATACCGTTTCATTTTGCGCTTACATTCAAAACGGCGCAGACGAAATCGACTATGTCATTAATGTCAGCAAATTAAAAGATGGTGATGTGGAATACATTCGCCGAGAAATGGAAGCAATCGTAGCCGTTTGTCGAAAAGAAGAAATTCTCAGCAAAGTTATTTTAGAAAACTGCTATTTGACAGATGTAGAAAAAATCGCTGTGTGTGAAATCGCCAAAGAAGTGAAACCGGACTTCGTCAAAACTTCCACTGGTTTTGGACCAAGCGGAGCGACTGTAGAAGATGTGGCGTTGATGAAACAAATCGTTGGGGACCAAGTCAAAGTAAAAGCTGCTGGTGGAATTCGTGATTTGGACACGGCTTTAAAAATGATTGAAGCTGGTGCCGAGCGTTTAGGTATGAGTGCGGGAATCAAAGTGATCGAAGAATACAGAAAAGTGGAGAAAAATTCTTAAAAGTTCGTTTTATTGATACAAAGAAAAAGACAGCAATACCGTTGTGTGGGTATTGCTGTCTATTTTCAACCCATTATTTTAAAGAAAAACTCAGCTTATCAATAATCAGCCGATTTGAGATAAATGAAACTCCAAATGTTCTTCAATAAAACTCGCGATCGTGTAATAACTATGGTCGTGTCCTGGCAGCATACGAACCGTCAATGGGTAATTTTTTTCTTCTGCAATCGCCGCTATTTTAGAAGGCTGCAATTGTTTATCGTAAAAAGGATCTGCATCTCCTTGATCAATCAAGACCGGAATATTTTTGCCCGTGTATTGCTTAAGCAATTCGGTTGCATCCCATTCACGCCATTTTTCTTGATTACTGCCAAGATACGCGCTGAAAGCTTTTATTCCCCAAGGAACTTCCATCGGGTTCACAATGGGCGCAAAAGCAGAAATGGAAGTAAATCGTTCTGCATTACGCAGTCCAATCACCAATGCTCCATGTCCTCCCATAGAATGTCCGGAAATAAATTCTGGTCCAGTCAGTTGAAATTGGTCATGAGCGATAGCGGATAACTCTTTAGTGATGTAATCGTACATCTTATACTGAGCTGCCCAAGGTTGTTCGGTAGCATTGAGATAGAACCCTGCTCCTTGACCTAAATCCCAATCCTCTGAATCGGCTATCTCTTCTCCTCGAGGACTAGTGTCCGGCATAATCATCGCTATCCCTAAACGAGCAGCAGCTTTTTGTGCGCCAGCTTTGTGCGTGAAATTATCATCGGTAGACGTTAAACCGGATAACCACCACAATAAAGGTGGTTGCGCGAACGTTTCTTTATTTGGTAAAAATAAGCTGAAAGTCATTGGGCAACCTAAAGTGTGTGAATCATGACGGTATTTGTATTGTGTTCCGTCAAAAACAACGTGTTCTTCAAGCAATTCTAATGTTGACATCCTTACCCTCCTCATTTGAAATAGGTTGAAACAACTGATTAGTAAGAAAGAACTGTACGAATCGATTTTCCTTCATGCAATAAGTCAAACGCTTCATTGATTTTTTCGAAAGGCAGCGTGTGTGTGATGAATGGATCCAATTGAATCTCACCGCTCATCGCTTTTTCAACCATGCCCGGCAATTCTGTACGTCCTTTAACTCCGCCAAAAGCAGATCCGCGCCAAACGCGTCCCGTTACCAATTGGAATGGGCGAGTGCTGATTTCTTCTCCAGCTCCGGCTACTCCGATCACAACACTTTCTCCCCAGCCTTTGTGGCAGCATTCTAAAGCTGAACGCATCACATCAACATTTCCGATACATTCAAAACTATAATCCACACCGCCATTTGTTAACTCAACAATCACTTCTTGGATAGGACGGTCGTATTCTTTAGGGTTCAAGAAATCTGTCGCTCCCATTTCTTTAGCCAATGCAAATTTGTCTGGATTTGTATCAATAGCAATAATTCGTCCCGCTTTTGCTTGAACGGCGCCTTGAATAACTGCTAAACCGATAGCACCTAAACCGAAAACAGCGATGGTATCGCCTTCTGTTACTTTCGCTGCATTGCTTACAGCGCCAATTCCTGTGGTTACGCCACAACCCAATAAACATACTTTCTCTAAAGGAGCTTCTTGGTTCACTTTAGCTAATGAAATTTCAGAAACAACGGTATATTCACTAAACGTACTTGTTCCCATATAGTGATAGATAGGTTCTCCTTTGTAAGAAAAACGCGTCGTTCCATCCGGCATTAATCCTTTACCTTGTGTTTCACGAACCGCTTGGCACAAATTCGTTTTGCCTGAAGTACAGTACTCACATTTGCCACATTCAGGTGTGTACAAAGGAATCACATGATCCCCTGCTTGAACGGAAGTAACTCCTTCGCCGACTTCTACGACAACCCCGCCGCCTTCGTGTCCTAGTACTGCCGGAAAAACACCTTCAGGATCCACACCAGACAATGTATACGCATCTGTATGACAAACCGCTGTATCTGTAATTTTAACTAATACTTCCCCTTTTTTAGGTCCTGCTACATCAATTTCTACTATTTCAAGAGGTTGACCTGGTCCAAATGCTACTGCTGCGCGTGATTTCATGTTATTGATCTCCTTTTCACTATCCAATTAATCCAAAATTGAGGGGGGATAACCCTTATTGTTTCACTATTATTTCCCCTAAAAATGCATCTTAGCCAAATGATAACATGGTTATTCTTTTGCTACAACTTGTCTCATTTGCACGATAGACATTTTCTATCAGACTTCAACCCAATAAAAATGATTAACTTACGTTCCACGGAAGAATAGACGGTGTTTCTTATTGGAAAGAGTAGCTCTTCATCTTCTAGCATTGGTAAAGAAATTTCCTCCGGCCTATGAGGTTCCTTATGAAAATCCATGGGACCGCCTTGGTAGCGACCCAAAAAAGTTAGAGTAAAAAACTAATTTTTTGGTGGGCATTTTTTTACGGCAAAGTATAGTGAAGTGAAGATATGATTTGAACATCAAGAGTAAACTCGCCTTGATGAAGAAATGGGTTTGAACATCAAGGGTAAGCTGGGCTTGATGAAGAATGAGGTTTAAACATCAAGAGTAAAACTGCCTTGATGAAGAATGCGGTTTGAACATCAAGGGTAAATTCGCTTTGATGAAGAAATGGGTTTGAACATCAAGGGTAAGCTGGGCTTGATGAAGAATGAGGTTTAAACATCAAGAGTAAATTCGCCTTGATGAAGAATGAGGTTTGAACATCAAGGGTAAGCTGGGCTTGATGAAGAATGAGGTTTAAACATCAAGAGTAAAACTGCCTTGATGAAGAATGAGGTTTGAACATCAAGGGTAAACTCGCCTTGATGAAGAAATGGGTTTGAACATCAAGGGTAAGCTCGCCTTGATGAAGAATGCGGTTTGAACATCAAGAGTAAATTCGCCTTGATGAAGAATAACCTAAGCAGTCCCATATCCCTCCAGGAATTTCTAAGAATGAGTTTCTAAAAGATTCTATTTAAAAAGACAGTGATTTTTACTTACCAACGTCAAATGTTGTAGAATCAAAAGAGCGCTGTTTCCTCCCTATTTGAACCTGGAGGAAACAGCGCTCTTTTGTTCATCAACTATCATTTAGTTTGGTAAAAGTTTTTCAGTTTTTGTACATGAGAAAAATCCATAAAACGCAGATTAAGCACTTCGGTGGCGAGACCGGCTTTCAAGGTCATACTGATGTGTCCAATCTGCTTAGGAAACAACCATCTAGAGGTTTCTTCTGAAAAAGATTGGACTTTTTGGCGTTCTACAAAAGTATGCACTTTAGTAAACCACTCTGCGTCTTGTATGCAGACTCGATTAGCCGATTGAATGTGGTAGCCTTGAGTTCGGCAGTTGAACCATGAAAGAAGCAGTGACAAAAGCAAAATAATTACCACCGCTAACGCTATCCAACGATTCAAAAATGCCACGCCCACAGCAACCGGAATCAGCAGCAGCTTCCATCGCCAGAAGTACCAAAGTTTTTGGCGCGACACATAACCAATTTCAGGACGCTTAAAGTTCCATTCGAGCATCAACTGATTTAGCACCGTGTACAGTTCAGTATCAGAAATGATCGGTAAAATATAAAGTTTTTTTACTTCTCCATTTTCCCCTTCGCTTTCTTGGCCCCCTGCTAAAAGCAGTTCGACAGAAGAAATCCCTAAAATTTTTCGCAGAGGCTGTTGCCGAACTTTCAAACCTTGGATTTTTTCCAAGGGAATCTTTTGGATTTTCCGCTCAAATAGCCCACTTTCGATAGTCAGTGTATGGTTCGTGCGCTTAACTTGAAAGTTGTAATATTGGATAAATGTTTTAACTAAAGATAGCAGCATTACAATAATTAACGTCACAACAAAAATTGCTATTGTTACTAACCAACCTGTTCTCCAGACATTTTCTGCAAGTGAAGTGGCTGTCGTGATCCAGTTTTCCGGAATAAACTCTGTCACAAAAAAAATCAGAGCGATAAAGGATGCGATAATGCTCAAATCAGTCACAGCAAATAAAATAATTTGACTATTCGTTACTCGATAATCCGATGCAACTGCGGCAGGCTTTTCCACACTATCCTCTAGTACCTGATGATCGCTTTCTGGCTGTTCACCTTGACGGTAACTTTCTATCAGCTCCAACAGTTCAAAATTTACCGCTGGCATAGACGCTTCAGCTTTAGTGCTGTCTCCTCCAGCCGTTTCGATCAATAATTGAATCGTATTAAATGGTTTAAAGAAAAACCATTGGCGTTGTTTGATCGTTTGAATGCGTTCATAGGGAATATCTGTTTCTCGCTTACGAAATACTCCTTGATAAAGAATAATTTTCTCAGAGGAAATTTGATAGGACTGAGAAAAATATTTCCACAATGATTGAGCTGTTACAAATAAAAAGACCGCTAGTAAAACTAGTATTCCAAAAGTAGTCGTCAATTCTCCGTTAACGATCAGTAAAAAAATAACAAATAAAAGTCTTTTCAATCCATTAAACCCATAAATCGCAAGGGCGAGAGGATGAAATCTTTTTCGTTCAGACATCCTCTTTCGCCACCTTTACCATTTGGATAATTTGTTGTCGCAGGCTAACAGCCTCCTCCACATCTAAACCGGAGATGTTGTGACTAGATGCCGCTGTATGGATGACGATTTCCATCAAGTTTTCTTTGCGCAGGAAAGGTCCTTGTTCCGTTTCGATATGTTGAATACGGTTAATTGGAACATGAGTAATGGTTCTAAATATGTAACCTTCTTGAAAAGACAGATCTTCAGAAGTAATTTCGTACCTGTGATATTGATAGCGATAAGGAATCAATAACATGTCAATAATAAACACAACAAGAACTACAGCAAAATATCCCCCTATAATCCATAACCATACCCCATTTAAAACATCAAACCAATTGAGTACAGCTGTCACCCCGATTCCAATTAGTAAAAAAACACCTGTTGTTACAATACTGCTTTTCTTCCACACCGATTTGATTCGATCCGGCATTTGTTTTGGTAATAATGGATAATCCAATCTCATTCTCCTCTATGTTCTTTTTTCTTTTATTATACACTTCTATGCGCTGGAATCACGGATGAATATTAAGAATTTTAACTAAATAAACGGTCCAAAACATAAAGTAAAGAGCCGATAAAATCATAAGCACTCCTAAAATCAGGATTCTTTCCGCAGCGCGTCCGCCTAAAAATTATATATTTTCTGCAATTCAAATTGTATTTCTTAAACAGAAGTTTAAGAAATCACGCTATTATGTATTGCAATATAGTCCGATTAAAGTTACACTATTATGTAATACAACATAGCGAGTCAGGAGGGGTGTTTTGGCACAATCTAATTTATCCACACAGATGCTAAAAGGAATTTTATCTGGTTGTATTTTAATATTACTAGAAAACGAATCCTTATATGGTTACCGTTTAAATGATCGATTAAAAGAATTTGGTTTTGATGTTCCCATGGGAACTATCTACCCCTTGCTGTTATCTTTAGAAAAAAAGGAGTTCATCAAAGGAGTGAAAAAACCTTCTAAAGATGGACCTGATCGAAAATACTATCACTTAACAGCAACAGGTCTCGAGGAAAAAGAACAGTTTATTTTACAATGGAATTCATTAAAAAGTACTGTTGAACATTTAATTAAAGGAGCTGACCAAAATGGCGGTTAAAGAAGCTGAAGCTTTGACGCAAAAAAATGCAACGTTACAGCAACAACTGATTAAAGAAAATGAAACTTACTATAGTGATTTACTAGTTTATATTAGAACGAAAACTTTTTTCAGAGATGAACTAAAAACAGAAGAATTATTGTTGGAAGTCTTGCAAGACATATTAGAGGCGCAAAAAAATGGTGTAAGTGCTGCAGATTACTTTGGCAACAGCCCTAAAGAAACGGCCGATCAAATTATTGAACAGATTCCTTTTAATTTCAAGAATGTTCTAACTACATTCTTGTATGCATTCTTAGCTTATGCAGCTTTCAGTATTTTACCTAATTTGATTTTCCCTGAGACCGCTTTTGATGCTGGGGTTTTTCTACTTTCTGGTATTTATTATTTTTTCCTTGCTACCATACTTATTTGGGGAATTGGACAAACAATTTATCGTACTATACCTAAAGTCATTGAAATCACAGTTTTTTTAGTCTTTATTTTGCTTTCATCAGCTCCGTTTGTATTGAAATCTGTCCTTCATTTTGAGACTCCATTAACTTTTTCGTTAGATGGTACATTAGGGATACTATTGATTCTATTCATTGCTGCAATTGTCATTTATAAAGCAAGCCATGAACCTCTTTTCGCCACGTTTATCCCTATAATATTTGTAAGTGCCTTGCTAGGAGTATTATATCGACTCGAACTTACACAGCACTATTTAGTATCTGGTTCTGGTAAAATAACTGCAAGTATCATTATGATTATCAGCGTGCTTGTTTCAGTCTATTTAACTCATCGCTTATCAAAAAACGATAGCCGCTAACCGTTATGAGCCGTCTTTCTAAAGTTGGTCTTTAGAAAGACGGCTCATAACATTCAATTAACTTTGCAAGCTTTCAACATAGCTCTTCAACACATGAACAGCTTGTACACAGTCATCCAAGCTGCTCCATTCTGCTGGGTTGTGACTGATCCCGTCTTTGCTCTGCACAAATAGCATGGCAACTGGGAGCTCGCTTCCCACCACTTGACTGTCATGTCCAGCTCCGCTCGGTAACGAGTAAGGACGAATATTATTTGCTTCAAGTGCTTTTTTCATTTGATCTTGCCGTTCTTCTGAAATAGGTACTGGCGGAGTAATTAATAAATCTTCGTATTGCACTTGGACCGAATGTTTTTGGGAAAGCTCTTCACTAAGACGCAATATCCGAGCAACCACTTCTTTGCGTGTCTCCTCTTGAATGTCTCTCACATCTACATATAAAGTCACTTTTCCGGGAATCACATTGACGCCGTTTGGTTCCACAAATAATTTACCTACAGTTGCTACAGCAGACTCATTGACTTGACGAGGAATAGTATTCAACGTGAAAATAAATTCGCTCGCAGCTACCAATGCATCTTGCCGATCATCCATCGGCGTATTCCCGGCATGGCCCGCTTGCCCTTCAAATGTGAACTTCAACCAGTGAGGGCCGGCAATTCCGGTAACGATTCCGCAAGACAGGCCTTCCTTTTCCAGACGCTTGCCTTGTTCGATGTGCACTTCTACAAAACTGTCTATTTCATTAAGATTCCGTTTAGCAGATACATAACTGTCCAAGCTCAATCCAACATCTTGAAGCACCTCTTCAAAAAACAGGCCATTTGCATCTTGGCGCTTTTTCTTAGCTTCCAGATCCGCTTTGCCCATCATCGCTTCACTTCCACTCAAGCCTTCTTGGAAACGAGAACCTTCTTCATCTGTAAAGATAACTACTTCAAAAGGCTTTTCCGGTTGGTATACTGTTTCTTTCCAAGATTCAGCCACTTCTAAAGCTGCCAACACACCCAACGGCCCATCAAAGTGTCCACCATTGGGTACCGAGTCCACGTGCGAACCACTCAAAATTGCAGGTGCATCTCCATTCTTTCCTGCTAAACGCCCAAATACATTTCCTGCTCCATCCATTCGGGCAGTCAATCCAGCCTCTTTCATCCATTGCATGATCAATTCTTTGGCTGCTTTTTCTTCATGAGAAAAGCCAGGCCGGTCCGAGCCGTTGCTTTCTGTTCGGCCAATTCGAGATAAGGCATCCAGCCTCTCAGCCAATCGTTTTCCTGATATCCCGTTCTTATCTAATTTATTATCATACTTTTCTAGTAAGCGTCCTCGCAAATGCAATGTGTCTTTTTTCATCCTTATTCCCCCTATCTCTCTATACTAGCAAAAAAGACCCTAGTTGAAAATCGATTTTCCCGATTCAGGAGGCTCAGGTACTTTGAATTAAAATCTCAGACTAAAAAGACGCCTCTACTGTAAGAAGCGTCTTAAATCTTCTATTTGGCCCTTCGGCTTAATCAATTAATCCAAAATGCTGAAACGCTTTTTGTAATCCATCTTCGTCAACCGTATCCGTCACATAGTCTGCCATGGCTTTGATTTCTTCTCCTCCATTGCCCATCGCTATACCGATTTTACAATATTCCAACATTGGAATATCTACTTTGGCATCACCAAATGCAATGGTATCGTTTTTGTCCGCTCCATAATGATTCAACAATGTCTCAATCGCAGTTTGCTTATTGATATTGTCTAAAGCAATGTCACCAAATAAAGCTTTTTCGCCGACGCCGCCCCAAGTCCCTACTTTCAGCTCAGGAAAAGTTTCCACAGCATCTAAATAATCTTGGTAATCCTCCAGAATAAAACTGATCTTGTTCACGTCATCGCGGTACAGCTCACCGTCAAAAATCATTTCCGGGAATACTTTCCGTACGGTTATCGATTCTGCACCCGGCTTTTCCTTGTAAGCCATGTAATCTTTCACCGTCTGCTCACCTCTTATTTCAAATTGCTCACTCGCAAATAAACCATTGTTGGATTCCAAATAAAACTCCAGCTTACGCTCATGCAGCCAATCTACGATACTTCGTTCTTGTTCCTCAGTCATCAATTGGTGCAACAGAACCTCGCCGTCGCTTTCTACATAGTTTCCATTGCCGCCGATGTAACCGTCAAACCCGATATTCAGTATGTTGTCATACATTTCTGCTTTACTCCGGCCCGTTACCGTATACACTTTATGTCCGCTTGCTTGTGCTGCTTTGATGGCTTTAACTGCTGAATTCGGCAATTCATTCGAGTAATTGACCAACGTTCCGTCTACATCTAAAAATAGATATTTTGTCTTCATTGCAATCATCCTTTTCTTAAAAGACCATGCTGAAGTGTCCAGCATGGTCTTAATCACTTAATTATTCTTTTGTAAAATCTAAGTCTTCTCCGTTAGAAGCGATGACTTGTTTGTACCAATCAAACGATTTTTTCTTCGAGCGTTTCATTGATCCATTTCCTTCATTGTCACGATCGACATAGATAAAGCCGTAGCGTTTTTTCATTTCGCCGGTAGACGCTGACACAATATCGATACAGCCCCAAGGAGTATAGCCTAAAACGTCCACACCATCTTTTTCCACAGCATCTTTCATCGCTTCAATGTGTTGTTGCAAGTAATCGATGCGGTAGTCATCTGCTACATAGCCATTTTCGTCTGGAGTATCCACTGCACCCAACCCATTTTCGACTACGAACAACGGTTTTTGGTAGCGGTCGTACAACTCGTTCATGGTAATACGGAATCCAAGCGGGTCAATTTGCCAGCCCCATTCACTTTCTTCTAGGTAAGGATTCTTGATTGAATCGAAGATATTCCCACCTGTTTTTTCTTGGTCTTTTTGAGCAGCTGAAACGCGTGAAGAATAATAAGAGAACGTAATGTAATCCACAGTGTGCTCTTTCAGCAATTCTTTATCGCCTTCTTCAAATGGAATCTCAATGCCTTCGTGTTTCAAACGAGCCAATGCATAATTCGGGTATTCCCCGCGAGATTGCACATCAATAAAGAAATAATTCTCTTGATTGTCCAGTTGCGCTTGACGAACATCGGTTGGATTCGGCGTATTCGGGTAATATTGCCCCGCTGCCACCATACAACCAACCATATTTTCAGGATCTACTTCATGAGCGATTTTAGTCGCTAACGCACTTGCCACTAACTCGTGGTGAGCGGCAGTATACTTCACTTGCTCCGCATTCTCGCCTTCTTCAAATACCAGCCCAGCCCCCATAAACGGCGCGTGCAAAATCATATTGATTTCATTAAACGTAATCCAGTATTTCACTTTTCCTTTGTAATGGTTGAACAACGCGGTAACCAAGTTTCCATAAAAGTCGACTACTTTACGATTGCGCCAACCGCCGTATTCTTTGATCAAATGAATCGGCATATCGAAATGCGTAATCGTCACGACAGGTTCAATGCCGTATTTAAGGCACTCATCAATCAAGTTATCGTAAAATTTCAAGCCTGCTTCATTTGGCTCCGACTCGTCCCCATTTGGAAAAATACGCGTCCATGCAATACTGAAGCGGTAAGATTTAAAGCCCATTTCTGCAAATAAAGCGATGTCCTCTTTATAGTTGTGGTACATATCAATCGCTTCTTTGGCTGGGTAAAAATGATGGTCATCAAAATCTAAATGTTTCATTTGACCGGTAATGATCGGATAGCGATCTTCCCCAATTGGAACGACATCCACATTCGCTACTCCACGTCCATCTTCGTTGTATCCACCTTCACTTTGGTTAGCCGCAGTTGCGCCGCCCCACAGAAAATCTTTTCTAAAACTCATTCTTTTTCCTCCTAATACTATTGTCTTTGACTTCATTTTATCGAAACGGTTTCATTTACTCAATCCTTCCTAACAAATTAGTACAACTCAACACAGGTTTCTTAAATTTGGCCGTATATCTTGTAAATGTTGTACACAAAATTCTATAATAGTTGTGTACAAAGGTTTGCCGAAAAGGGGAATGAAGATGCTGCTCATTGAACAAATAAAAGAACAAGAATTTTCAGATGCAGAACAAGTATTGGCTGATTACATTCTTGACCATCCAGAACAATTGCCGGATTTGACCACTAAAAAGCTGGCCGCTATTACTCACACCAATCCTACCAGTTTGATTCGTGTAGCGAAGAAACTGGGATTTAATGGCTGGACAGATTTGAAAGAAGCCTACTTAGAGGAATGGCAGTATTTGAACAGCCATTTTACGACTGTTGATGCCAACTTACCATTTGATCAAAAAGATCATTTGATTTCCATTGCGAATAAAGTCAGTGCGTTGCAGCAAAATACTCTGCAAGATACGTTGTCGTTAGTCGATCCAGAAAGCCTGCGACTAGCACAAAAACTGCTGCTGGAAGCCGAAGAGATCAAGATTTTCGCGAGTCAAACCAACGCACTCATTGCTCAAGATTTTGTCACAAAAATGCGTCGCATCAATAAGAAAGTCACGATTTCCTCTACTTATGATTACAGTACTTATGAAGCTTTTAATAGCGATGCAAAAACATGCGCCATTATTATCTCTTACACAGGAGAAAACGAGGCCTACGTAAATTGTCTGGATATTTTGAAAAAACAAGAAGTACCGATCATCGGTCTAACCAGTATCGGCGATAACCCGATTTCAACTCAAAGCGATTGTTCCCTGAAAATAACCACTCGAGAAAAGCTGTACTCTAAAATCGGTAACTTTACTTCGAACACTTCTGTCATTTACTTATTGAATCTACTCTATTCAATCGTCTTCACCGCTGATTATGAAGCCAACCTTAACCGCTTGATTCAAATGGGGCGCGCGTCAGACACTCGCACAACAACTTTGGACATCATTAAAGAAAATCATTAGACAAAAAGAAAGCTCCTCCCTTTTGCGTATCTATATGTAAAGGGAGGTTTTAAGATGAAACGTAATCTAACCATGGAACACGCCTTGCTGCTGACTCTTTCCAAGCGCAGCAAATTAACCACTGATCAAAAGCGGCAGTTAGACAGAGATGATAAAGGACACAACGGTGAAATAGATTATGACCAAATCGTTGAAGAAAATAGCAGCCCGTCATGGTACCATTTTAAAAATATTTGGATTGATTACCTTGGCCGTACTCAACTTGATTCTTTACTGGTTACTGAAAATGGCGTTTTTTTAACAGACATCAAGAATTATACCAATCACTATACTTATACAAATTTCATGTGGACCTATCAAAATAAGCCGCTATCAAAAAATATCAATCAACAACTATTAGACAACATTGTCAAATGCCAATCCCTTGGCAAAGTGATTCCTGCGATGAAGGATACTCAAGGTACCATTGTCTTTATAAACGAACGCGCTGTACCAAATATCATGGATCAAATGCCTGTAAATTATTTGTTGCGCTATCAAATCTACGATTGGATTGACAGCCTAAAGCAGCCTGTTCCAGGCAACAGCATACCAATTCACAAAACGGTTGAACAAATCAAACAATTTATTATTCCCAACCCATATGACCACAACTATATATGCTCAGATGAAGAGTTTAAAAAATTAAAAAAAGGAATTTATTGCTTCAAATGTGGTAGCTTTCATTTGGAGATTGGAGAATATTTCATAAGTTGCAGTTGTGGCCATAAAGAAAAGAAAGAACAGGCGGTACTCCGTTCTATTTGCGAGTATGGAGTGTTGCAAAACAACAAGGAACTTTCAGTAAACAATCTTTTTGAGTTTTTAGACAAAAAAATTCCAAAACAATTTATTTATCGAAAACTGCAGCGCTTTTTCGTTCCTGTTACTGGAAAAAGCAGAGTCACCTTTTACAAAAATCCAAAGATGCTATATGAGTTTGTGTTTGAAGCAACAAAAGACAGTAAGATTCTGAGAATAGAATAAAGGAGTATAGTATAACCATGAAAAGGGTACAAGAATTGAGCTTGTATCCTTTTTGTGCGCAAGTTCATCACAAAATAGTTCCTCTTGATGTTTGAACTACATTTTTCATCAAGGCGGGTTTAGTCTTGATGTTCAAAACCATTTTTTCATCAAGGACGCTTTACCCTTGATGTTCAAAACCGATTCTTCATCAAGGACGCTTTACCCTTGATGTTCAAAACCGATTCTTCATCAAGAACGTTGTACCCTTGATGTTCAAACCACTTTCTTCATCAAGGACATTGTACCCTTGATGTTCAAAACCGATTCTTCATCAAGAACGTTGTACCCTTGATGTTCAAAACCGATTCTTCATCATGGATGTTGTCCCCTTGATGTTCAAAACCATTTCTTCATCAAGAACGTTTTACCCTTGATATTCAAAACCATTTCTTCATCAAGGTCATTTTACCCTTGATGTTCAAAACCATTTCTTCATCAAGGACGCTTTACCCTTGATGTTCAAAACCGATTCTTCATCAAGGTCATTTTACCCTTGATGTTCAAACCACTTTCTTCATCAAGGTCATTTTACCCTTGATGTTCAAAACCATTTTTTCATCAAGGTCATTTTACCCTTGATGTTCAAACCACTTTCTTCATCAAGGACGCTTTACCCTTGATGTTCAAACCACTTTCTTCATCAAGGACATTTTACCTTTGATGTTCAAACCACTTTCTTCATCAAGGACATTTTACCCTTGATGTTCAAACCACTTTCTTCATCAATGACATTTTACCTTTGATGTTCAAACCACTTTCTTCATCAAGGACATTTTACCCTTGATGTTCAAACCACTTTCTTCATCAAGGACATTTTACCCTTGATGTTCAAACCACTTTCTTCATCAAGGACATTTTACCCTTGATGTTCAAAGAAACTATCAACACTACCCATAAAAAGTTCTTTTGCAGACAGTAACAGCTTGAATTAAAAAACCGCCCAGATAGTGCCTCTAAAAGTTAGAATGAAAATCTAACTTTTGGAGGCACTTATCCTAGCAGTTTTTTTAAGTCTTATTCTAATCTAACGTAAAATCCAATTCTGGTCCCACAGGCACGATTCCTGTTGGGTTGATATTTTTATGGCTGCGGTAATAATGTTCTTTGATGTGGTCAAAGTTCACTGTCTCCGAGATTCCTGGCCAATTGTACAATTCTCTGGTATAGCGCCATAGATTTTTATACTCTCTGATTTGACGGATATTGCATTTGAAATGACCATAATAGACACTGTCAAAGCGAATCAATGTCGTAAATAAGCGCCAATCGGCTTCTGTAACTTGATCGCCAACTAAAAAGCGTTGATTTTCTAGCCGTGTCTCTAACTGGTCCAATGTTTCAAACAACTTAGTCACTTCTTCTTGATAAACGTCTTCTTTAGTTGCAAATCCAGCTTTGTAAACGCCGTTGTTGACATTTTGATACACGACTTCGTTGATCGTATCGATTTCTTCACGCAAATCTTCTGGATAAAAATCGCCTTCTTTGGCGCCCACACCGTAAAAAGCTGTATTCAACATGCGCATGATTTCAGAAGACTCATTATTCACGATTTTATTTTGTTTCATATCATACAGCATTGGAACTGTTCCGCGACCGCTGTAATGGGGGTCCACATGTGTATAAATCTCATGCATGTACTTGGCATTGAATATAGGATCAGGAATCACACCTTCACCTGGTTCAAATGTCCATCCGTTTTCTGCCATCAATGGATTCACAACGGATATTGAGATCATGTCTTCTAATCCTTTTAATTTACGCATGATCAACGTGCGGTTTGCCCATGGACAAGCCATAGCTACATATAAGTGGTAGCGATTCGGCTCCGCCTTAAAGCCGCCTTCACCAGTCGGACCAGGGCTGCCGTCTGGAGTGATCCAATTGCGGTATTGAGCTTCCGTACGAATAAAGCGTCCTCCGTTACCTTCTGTGTCATACCACTGATCATGCCATTTCCCATCTACTAATAACCCCATCTGTTTCTCCTTCCAAAAATCCATTCTATTATTTTGTCTGTTTGCTTACTATATATCTATTATAAAGACCGGTGAGAGATTTAACAAATAGAACAGCTATTGATTTAACCCCCCCAGCCCACTCGATTGAATTAAAAATGGAATATTGCCTGCCCTATTCATTAACGACAGCATATTTTGTTTGCCAATTGATTAAAAACGTTCACAGTACACTAGTCAATCAATTCGCCTAGAACGACTTCTACTATGTCAGTTTCTTTTCGTTCGATTAAATAATTTCGAATATCATAATTAACGACCAATCGCTGTAACCGGATATCATCTTCCTCTGTATAAGCCATTCCAACTTCGTGCAATAACCGATGATAGGAATCCATTAATAAGCTTTTCGTTTCAGGAGTCCACTGTCTTACTGTTGGATTTTCCATTGACTTCTGTTCAAAAAAAGCCTCAGTTTCTTCTCTGTTTAACTGCCAGTCCAACACCAAAAATTTGTCCCATACGACTTCACGCATCCATTCATACATTAATTGATCTTTTTTCAACAAGGCGTAAAACAGAATCGCTTTGCTTGTTGGAATATCGGTTGCTAAAAACTGATTAAATAAATAGATGTCTAATTCTTCTAACCGTTTTTGGATTTCGCTATAAAACCTGCTTGATCTATCTTCACTGGCGAGTTGAAAACTATTTTCCTGTACAATTGTTTCCGCTATTTCATCATATGTTTTCCCTTGATGCAAAAAGGCAGCAACTTGCTTTGATTCTGCATACAAAAATGGTCGGGTATTCAATGTGGTTAAGTATTTTTTAGCAGCCATATATCCTCACTCTTCTCATTAGAATTGTCTAGTATAAGTATACCATTTATTCAAAAAGACAACTATTTAAGTCGCTAAATTCAATTGAATAATAACTTGACTGAACCTAGGGATGAGATTGGAAAAAAACTCATCCCTCATTTTGATGGTCATGACAACTTTCATCAAAATTAAAGAATGAGTTTTTTGATTTTATATTTGCTTTATAATAATTTAATCTTTGCTGAATGCAACAGTGTACAACAATCAATAAAACTTTTTTCAAGCCTATTTATTATCTAAGAGACTTTCTTATACTCCTACTTACTTCAGCGGCTAAATTGCACGGGATCCTCAAATCCATCTATCAAGGTCCTTGTTTCGCTTAATTTAGTTTCTGCAATTTTTTCACCATGTCTGTAAGAGTAGCGGACCGGTACTTGTCTGCGGATCGCTTCATATTCATTCTCAGTTGGCAGCACAATAAAATCAGCCGGCTTACCTTCTTCGATTCCATAACGTTCTTCAATGTGCAGTGTTTTTGCGCTGTTGATCGTGATCAAGTCCATAGCACTCATGATTTCTTCGTAGCCTGTCAACTGAGTAGCATGCAGCCCCATCAATAGAACCTGCAGCATATTTCCTGTTCCCAACGGGTACCAAGGATCATAGATATCATCATGGCCGAAACAAACGGTTAAATCAGCTTCTAATAATTCTTTGACTCGTGTCAGCCCTCGCCGTTTCGGATAGGTATCAAACCGTCCTTGCAGATGCATATTGACTAGCGGATTGGAAACAAAACGAATATCAGATAACTTCAGTAAACGGAACAGCTTAGACGTATACGCATTGTTGTACGATCCCATCGCTGTTGTATGGCTAGCTGTTGTTCGCGAACCCATTCCTCTTTCGTATGCTTCTTTTGCCACAACTTCAACAAAACGTGATTGTTCGTCATCGATCTCATCACAGTGGATGTCCACTAGACGATCGTATTTTTCCGCTAAGTCAAAAGCAATCTTAAGAGATTCTACACCATATTCCCTAGTGAATTCATAGTGTGGAATGCCGCCTACTACATCAGCTCCCATTTTCAAGGCTTCTTCCATTAGTTCTTTTCCATTTGGATAAGATAAAATACCTTCCTGCGGGAAAGCAACGAGTTGAATATCGACATAAGGTGCCATCTCTTCTTTCACTTCCAACATAGCTTTTAACGCTGTCAAATGAGGATCAGTCACATCCACATGTGTGCGCACATATTGTATTCCTTGAGCTATCTGCCATTGCAAAGCTTTTTTTGCTCGTGTTTTAACATCTTCATGCGTTAAAGAAGCTTTTCGTTCAGACCAACGTTGGATGCCTTCGAACAATGTTCCGCTTTGATTCCAATTTGGTTCACCCGCAGTCAATGTTGTGTCTAAATGAATATGTGGTTCAATAAAAGGAGGCAGCACTAATGAGCCCCTGACATCCAATACACCCGTTCCTTTTTCTATGGATTCTGGCTGGGGTTCAATACTCGTAAACATTCCATTTTCGATCTTAATTTGCCAAAGACCTTTTTTTCCTCTTAATGCTGCATTTTGAATAATCATCTATTCTACACTTCCTTTAGTGTTTTTTTCAATTCCCATTGTCTTAGTGATTGGTAATTTCATCAGCCCTGTATACACCACGGCTGTGCCTACTAGTGCATTAAGCGGGGAGATTCCAGGTGCAAATTGAGCCAAAATGACACCGATGACCCACGCCAGAAGCGCTGTCCAGTTGACGGATACGAAAGTTGCTTCTTCAAATTTGGTATAGTTGCAGCGTTTCACGAAAAAGTAGTCAGCAATAATGATTGCTCCAATCGAAGGAATAGCCGCACTTAGCAGATTCAAAAAGCCGACAAAATTAGTGTACATCCACATAGCCAATACAGTTCCAATAATTCCATTCGCAAAAACCCAGAATTTCTTAGAGATTTTTGTAATGTTGGCAAATCCTAATCCAGAAGCGTAAAGCGCATTATCATTGGTTGTCCAAATGTTCAGTGCCAATACTAATATTGCTGGTATCGTTAGGCCTTGCAAGAATAGGACTTCTGAGATATCTGAAAGCCCGTAAACCATAGCCCCCACTGCTCCGAATAAGAACATTAGCGAATTACCTAAGAAAAAAGCTGTTGAAGTAGCCCCGACAGCAGAACGCGAAGTTTTTGCAAAACGGGCAAAGTCAGCTGTCAATGTCCCACCGCTGATAAAAGATCCGATACAAATCGTCAAAGCAGCTGATAACGCAAGACTTGTTTCTGGTTCATAATCAAAAAGACCACGTAACCCACCTATAACTTCAGTTGCTTCAATAACTGAATAACTTCCTAGGACGGTAATCAAAGGAACAGCGATAAAACTTAGAATAACTAGCGACTTCATCCCGTATAGAGAAGCCAGTGTGATCGCAACCCCAAAGACAAAAATCAGTAAGTAACTATTCCAGCCCATTTCTTTTGCGATCGGAACAGCGAACATTGCCACACCAACTCCAAACCAGCCGACCTGAGTAAAGCCTAACAAGAATGAGGGGAAATAGGATCCTTTTTCCCCAAATGAGTACTTGGCCAGCAAGTGAGTAGACAATCCCATTTTTGCTGCAATATGCGCCAGTGCGCCAGTATAAAGGCAGAGCGCGAAGTTCCCCAGCAAAACAACAAGTAAAAATTGCGAGAATGTTAAATTTAATCCCAACTGACCTCCCGCTAACATACTGGCTGAAAAGAAGGTGAAACCTAGCATCACTGCCATTGTTTTTGCAAAAGAATTCCGGTTCGATTGCGGTACCGTTTGTAACGAAAACTCTGTATCTGTTTTCTTCATTTTATTTCCTCCCATTTCTATGGGTACCGAAAAGCACAAAAAGAGACGGATCATCAGTTTTCACCTGACAATCAGCCTCTTTTTTAAATACAGGAAAACACAGCATACACAATTGCTTGCCTACACTTCTCCCTATTCTTATCCGCTTCCTTGTCAGTCTCTCTGGACTGATTTAAAGGTACCTGTTATTTGATTACACTTATTATTCCAGAAAACCCTTTGTCTGTCAAACAGAAAAAATACTATCCATCATTTTTGCGTTTCATTTATAAAAGAAATACGATATCTTATGGAAAAGCGTCTTTGTTCACAAATTTTTTTGTGGTACTATAGGGTTACCTTAATAGTGAAAGTTTGTAATAACCAGTTTTAACAAAGGGATTTGCCTCAGAACAAGTTCACCTTTGAGCATTAAAAATCAAGGTAACAATGACTTATAATTTAGTAAGCAGTCTTTTTCTAACAGCTATTCAGAAATGAGGAGAAACAGTGAAACGAATTGCATTAATAACGGTCGGATTTATGTCATTTGGTTTAGGTTCAATCGGAGTTTTATTGCCGATTTTGCCTACTACACCTTTTTTGTTGTTAAGTGCATTTTGTTTTACTAGAAGCTCTGACCGTTTTGATGTCTGGATCAGACAAACTCGTCTCTATGTCGCTGACTACATGGAAACACGCACTATTCCTATGGATCGCAAATGGAAAATTCTGCTCAATATTTATCTCTTGATGGGTTTTTCGATATTTTGTGCACCTATACTCCCAGTAAAAATAGGATTAGCCTTGTTGACGGTCGGCATCACGTTTTTCTTGTTTGTACTCATTCCCAGCAGCTAAAAAAAAAGACGGCTTTCTAAATCATGATCACCCTCCAACAGTTCGATGGATTCGTCGAACTGTTGGAGGGCTTTTTCTTGCTGGATTCTCATTCATTATGGGATGATACTCTTAGCGATCATTGAAAATAAGGAGAAAACCAACATGAAAAATAAAAAAGAGGAATACCGAATTTTAGCAACTCATATTATCCAGCTTGTAGGCGGAAAAAACAATATTGATAATGTTATCCATTGCGTAACACGTCTTCGCTTTTATTTGAAAGATGACACACTGCCTGATGAGGAGAAATTAACTGATTTAAAAGGTGTTATGGGGGTAGTGAAAGCAGGAGGGCAGTACCAAGTAGTGGTCGGTCAAGCTGTCGATGATATTCATAAAGAGGTCTTGGCACAATTAAATCTATCCGATGACGAGCCGCACCATGAAGCAGCAACTCTTTCTGAGAACAGTACTACCTTTGAAAAGATCAAACACGGCGGAAACCAGCTTATCGGTGTCATCACAGGCTCAGTGATGCCAATCATCAATATCTTGGCTGCTTCAGGTATCATAAAAAGTCTGCTAGCTGTATTGACCGCATCCAATCTGATTGCTGAAACAAGCAGCGCTTATTTGATCATCAGCGCAATGGCGGATGCCGTCTTCTATTTCTTGCCTATTCTGATTGGATTCAATGCTGCCAAAAGATTGGGCGGAAATCCTTTATTAACAGCCGTAATTGGTGGTGTCATCATTCACCCAACCGTTCTTGAAGCAGCAAACAATGGACTGAATATTTTATCTGTTGGTACCTTTGACTTTCCTTACGTAGCTTATACCTATTCTATTTTTCCCATGATATTAGCTGCTTGGATGGTAAAAAAACTAGAAGCAGGGTTAAAAAATTGGATTCCTACCTATATTCAAGCTATTTTGGTTCCGATTCTTATCATTGGAATTGTAGCTTCCATTACCTTTTTACTTACCGGCCCTGTCATCACATGGCTCTCTCTAGGTTTAGCACATGGACTTCAAGCCTTATTGAGCTTGAATGCGCCTATTTTTGGAGCCGTTATTAACGGCTTTTATCAACTATTGGTTATCTTTGGTTTGCATTGGGGAATCATCCCTATTTACGTCAATGACTTTGCCACATTAGGGTATAGTTACTTGTCAGCCATGGTAAGTATGACCATCGTCGCCCAAGGTGGTGCGGCTTTAGCGGTAGCGGTCAAATCAAAAAAAGACGACATTAAAGAACTAGGATACGCGGGAACGATCTCTGCTTTTTGCGGAATCACTGAACCGGCAATCTATGGAATCAATCTGCGCTTCCGTAAACCCTTTATCTGCGCTAGTATTGCCAGTGCGATTGGTGGCTTCCTTGCTGGAGTTTTCCAAGTCAATATGTGGAGCATTATTGGCTCTATTATTGGACTGCCTTCTTTTATCGATCCAGAAAATGGTATAACAGCTAACTTTTGGTACGCTCTCCTTGTAACAGCAGTTACTCTGTTTTCTGCGTTTGTACTTACTTATATCTGGGGCTACAATGACAATATGAAAATGCATGAGAAACGTGAGAAACCTAAAAACCCAGCTAAACAAACAATGGCTTAAACAGTACAGTCTGTTAAAAATATTCGAAAGAAAAAGGAGCTGACTCAAAATTCGAGTAGTGTTATTCGATTTTGGGAAAGCTTCTTTTTTATTGTCTGAACAAGTTACTGATTGCTTGGCAAGAGGTAAGAGCCATCCAACTACTTTTACTACCTTCGAATAGCTGCTAATCGCCTAATCACAGCCATTCGATTGCTTTTTCTAATCTCAAAAGAACTATCCCGTTCTATTTAACGCTTAGAAAAAATTCTTTATCTCTAATTTCTTCAGTTTATCTTTATGAATGCGATAATTTTTCCCTTCTTTTATCAACAACCCCATTTGCTGAAATTGTTTTAAGGTATGGAACAAATGTCGGTAACTAACGCCTAAGAATTCTGCAGTCTCTGTTTGTTTCTCCATGTAAATCCCATCAACTTCTACTTTTAAAATATATGTAGCCAATCTATACTTCAACTCATAATTCTGGCTATTCGTAAAATGATTGACTCGAATCAACAATTTTTTGGCTAAATAGGTAGATAAATAATTCATGAATTGGTTGTCCTTCAACAAGACAGCTTTGGCTACTGACAACGGTATCACTAGACAAGTCAGTTTATTGACTGCCATAATATCTTTTGTCTGTTTTTCGACCTCCAGCAAAGATAACTCACCGATCATATCTCCACTATCAATGAATTGCAGTAATGACCGTTTCCCGTTCTCATGGATCATATAGATTTTAGCCCGACCTTGAAGAATAAAATAGAGATACTCCGAATCTTCACCCAAATTCAAAACCATTTCCTTTGGTTCAAATTCAACTATTACGGCTTGGCTGGCTATTGCAGCTGGAGTTTCCACCATCATTTCTTCAATTGCTTGGATCTTTTCTAGAATATCAATTTGGTCCACATCTTTTAGGACTATTTTTTTCAACTAATCACCTCAAATAGGATATATCTCCTATTAATATACTGCATTTGAGTGTAAATTAGTAGCGAGGTGAAAGAAATGAAACAGTACAAACACTTGATTTTCGACTTGGATAACACATTACTGGATTTTAACGATACAGAAGAACAAGCGCTTAAAAGCGTGTTTAAAGAATTTAAAGTTCCTGAAACCATTGAAACCTTTGACACATATAAAATGATCAACAAAGGTTTGTGGACTTCTTTAGAACAAGGTGCGATCACGCGAGAAGAAATTTTTAATAGCCGATTCACTTTATTTTTTAACGAATACAGCTTGAAAGTGGATGGCGTAAAAGCAGAACAACTATACCGCAACTTTTTAAATGAAGGCTGCAAGACTATCGAAAATGCCGGTTTGCTTTTGAGCAAATTAAAGAAAAAAAACTACCGTATCTATGCGGGTACCAATGGAATGGGCATTACACAAAGAAAACGATTGCTGGATTCACACTTGCTGCCATATTTTGATGAATTGTTTATTTCCGAAGAAATAGGCTATGAAAAACCAGATACCCGCTTTTTTGATACCATCTTTGAGACATTACAGATTACGGAGAAAGACTCCTGTTTAATGATTGGAGACAGTCTGTCTTCCGATATTTTAGGAGCTCAGAATGCTCAAATCGATAGTGTTTTGTATACTTCGGAGAAAAATATGACGTCTTCAACTGCAACTTACACCGTAAATGAGTTGCTCCACATTTATTCCTTGCTGGAAGACTAGTGTTTGAACATCATGGGAGTAGACTCCTTGATGAAGATCAGCATTTGAACATCATGGAAGAAAGCTCCTTGATGAAGAATGGCGTTTGAACATCATGGAAGTAGACTCCTTGATGAAGATTAGCGTTTGAACATCAGGGAAGTAAGCTCCTTGATGAAGATCAGCGTTTGAACATCAGAGAAGTAGACTCCTTGATGAAGAATGGCGTTTGAACATCATGGAAGTAGACTCCTTGATGAAGATCAGCGTTTGAACATCAGAGAAGTAGACTCCTTGATGAAGATCAGCGTTTGAACATCATGGAAGTAGACTCCTTGATGAAGATTAGCGTTTGAACATCAGGGAAATAGGCTCCTTGATGAAGATCAGCGTTTGAACATCAGGGAAGTAGACTCCTTGATGAAGAATGGCGTTTGAACATCAGAGAAGTAGACTCCTTGATGAATAATGGCGTTTGAACATCATGGAAGTATACTCCTTGATGAAGATCAGCATTTGAACATCATGGAAGAAAGCTCCTTGATGAAGATCAGCGTTTGAACATCAGGGAAGTAAGCTCCTTGATGAAGATCAGCGTTTGAACATCAGGGAAGTAGACTCCTTGATGAAGATCAGCGTTTGAACATCAGGGAAGTAGACTCCTTGATGAAGATCAGCGTTTGAACATCAAAGGTAAAACCGCTTTGATAAAGAATGTGGTCTAGATTGTCTTCTGCTCCAGCCATTCGTTTTCTCCCCTTAAACAATTTAACTCTATACAAAAAAAACCTTACTATAGACACAATACAACCTTGTCTATAGTAAAGGATTCTTTTCTGGTAAGGCATATGATACGTTCTGTAGTTTACTACACCAGCTGAATAATCAGTTTAGCGTAGGAGCGAACTATCTTCTACCTTCCTTTTGATAAAATCATTAATTGATTTCTGCCACTTCCTCATCATCAAATAAATAACTCTTCTTCTTAATCCCAAAATAAACGACCATCAACCCATTGCTTACAACCAACAAGACCACAAACAACCAAACAGCTGTCGACATCGATCCGCCGATCGAAATGGCATTTCTCAAAGCCTCGATCGCATACGTCATTGGTAAATAAGGGTAAATACTTTGGTAGATTCCATTTGATAAAACGATTGGGTATGTTCCGCCAGAACCGGCTAGTTGCAAGATCATAAAGATCAACATCAAGAAGGCCCCCACTTTGCCAAAGACGACATTGAATAAAGTCACCATCGACATAAAGGCCATCGATTCAAGAATCAAGAATCCCACTACTTTTCCTGGATAAATCGGCTCCATACCTAAGCCATAAATCAATACAACGAACACGATTATAGCTTGTAAAACACTCACTATGCCAAGGATCGACATCTTACTTGCCCACCAAGCGATACCTGAAGTAGGTTGGGTTTTTGGTTTGTAAGCATCAAACATCATATTAGCTGTCAATGTTCCTACAAACAACGCTACTGACATCATATAAGGAGCCATGGAAGTTCCGTTGTTCGCCACTTTATCTTCATCTGTGTGGTCCAAAGATACCGGTGCAGAAATCGCTTCTGCAGAATCTTTTCCTGTATTGACTTCACGAATTTTGTCAGCTCCTGCCGTCAAACTATCGGTCAGTGTCAACAAACCATCATCAACTTGTTTTAATGAACCAGCAACTTTTGCTTCCCCTTCAGCCAATTGTCCACTTCCAGAGGAGATTTGTTGCGCGCCATTCGTCAATTGCCCTGCGCCTTCTACTAATTTACTACTGTTCCCGGCTAATTGTGAAGTCCCGTCCGCTAAAGTTTGCGAGCCTGAAAGTAAAGCTGTGACACCATTGCTGAGGGCCGGAATTTTACTTGCAACAGTCGTCAAACCGTCTGCTAAAGATTCAGCACCGTTCGTTAATGCTGGAGCATTGCTGTCCAATTGCTCCGCCCCATCGGCGATTTGACTAGCTCCATCGGCTAATTGGTCCACGCCGGATACCAATGCTGGTGTTTTTCCATCTACGGTTGCTAACCCTTCAGAAAGCTGAATAACGCCATTGTTCAGTGTATCTGCTTTACCAACCAATTCTTTCGTACCGTCTAAAATCGACTGGCTGCCTGCTTGCAATTGTTGCAAAGAGCCTGTCAGCACAGGCATTGATTGGTTCAATTGACTGGTTGCATCAGCAATGCCTTGTGCAGCTGGCCCTGCTGATTGAGAAAGTTGGTATACACTGTCAACGAATGCTTCTAAGACTGGCATTTGTGCCTCAGTCACTTTAGCCAATTGCTCTGTCTTTGTTTTCAAATCAATTTCTGCTTGGCTGACACCAGCTGGATCTGCCGCTTCTGTTTGACCGCTTTGATTTTGCATCGTCCCCAACACCAAAGCCTCTTGTTCTTCGGTCAATTCAACTCCACTATCTGCTAAGGCCTGTGTCACAGCATCCGCTGTAGCTGTCAAATCCGTTTGGCTTGACTCTTCAACTACAGATGAAGAATCTGAGGCAGCTAACACGTCAGATACTTGTTGAATATACGCTTGTACTCCCATTAAATAGTTTTCCAACTGCTCTTTATTTTCCGCACTCAAGTTTAGCCCTTGCAGGCTGTTCGCCAACTGAGTCGCGCCATCATTCAATTGTTGAACTTGTGTCGGCAGATTTTCGGTCTGTTCGACTAATTGCGACAACCCGTCATCCAATTGACCGACACCGTCGTTGACTGCGCTCACGCCGGATGTGTATTGTTCAATACCGGTCATCAACGTTGAAGCCCCATTTGCCAAATGACTGATCCCCGTTGTCAATGCTGGCAGTTGTTCAGAAAGACCGATAATTCCAGTGTTCAATTGAGAAGCAGCTGAAGATAATGTGCCGACACCTATTGTGTATTGTTGGACCCCATTTGCCAAAGAACCGGCGCCGTCATTCAATTGGTTGATTCCTGTCGTCAATGTTGGTATGTTTCCAGACAGCGTATCGATGCCTATTGCCAATTGGCCCGCACCATTATTGACTTGGTCTACACCAGCTACGTAATCTTTCAGACCGACACTCAATGTTTGACTGCCTTCTGCAAATTCAAGCGAACTAGACGCTAATGTTTCCAGATTGGTTTGGATCAATTCACTAGCGTCCACCAATTGAGTCGTTCCATCTTCCAGTTTTTGACTTCCCTCTGCTGCTTCTTCCATACCTGAACCTACATTGCCAAATTGTTCCAAAATCGTTTCCGTATACATTCCCGTTACTTGATTGGAAACTTCACTTTTCAACTCTGTAATAGCCGATGACGCCATTTTGGAAGCTGTCAAATTTCTCCCTTGAGTCGTTTGGTAATCGATCGTCATCTGTTCTGGTTCGTCAGTCAAGAGCGTCGTCGCATTCTCTGAAAAGCTTTCTGGGATAGTGATCTTCAAATAATAATCCCCGGCAGCTAGTCCCTCATCAGCGTCTTTTTCCGACACAAAATGAAAGTCTAAACTGTTGCCCTCTTTCAAATTATCTACCAGTTCATCCCCTATTTTTAAAGTCTTCCCTTGAAAATTTACCGCTGTGTCTTTATTGACTACCGCGACCGGCAGCTGGTCCACATTCCCATATGGATCCCATAAAGCTCCCAGGAAAATCAGATTGTATAAAGCCGGTATTAGAATAATAGCCCCTAATACAATTAAAAGAAACTTATGCTTGAACATAAATCCCCACTCTTTTTTCATCATTAAAACCGTTCCTTCTTTCTTTTTTTGCTCTCGCGCATCCTTTAAACTATTTTTTCAACAGAATAGTTTTGGACACTTGTCAAACTACTAGAACCATGATAAATTCTATTTGACTCTAAGACAAGAAACAGATTTTGTTATCTGTTTAAACTTAGACAGAATTGCAAATCTGAAAAAGAAGTGAGTGAGATCATGAAATATGACTTGTCTAAAAAACCGACTCGTGGCGCTCAACGGACCCTCGAAGCTTTCTCGAAGACCATGTTCATTCTGCTGGCCAAAAAGCCCTTTGAAAACATCAGTGTGAACGAGATCTGTGAGATCAGCAATTTCCCTAGAGCTACTTTTTACAACTATTTTGATGACAAATACGACCTATTGAATTACTGCTGGCACTTACTAAGCAGTCAAATCTACCTTAATGAGCAGCAACACGTTGACTCAGAGAAAATATTGGCGACACTATTTGACCGGACCTATTATTTATTGTCCTCTCACAACGAATTATTGAACGACATTTTAAAACACAATCCTCTCAACAGTTCACTGATTGCTAATTTTAGTATTTATTTGAAACGTGTTATTCAAGATGTGTTTCATGAATATCTGCACTTCGATAACAAAGAAGTTCCCATAGAGTTAGTTGTTGATCACTTCAGCAATACGGTGATGTTGATTTTAGAGGCTATTTTCTTAAAACGACAACCGATTACTCTTGAAGAAGCACACACTTATTTGAACTTCCTGCTGGGCCATTTAGTGGAAAAACCCCACTAACGTTCATTTCCAGCTGCTTGCCTGGGTTAGCTCAATCGCTAGACATCATCATTCTGGGCTGCTAAATAACGTTAAAGTGCCAGACTTTATCATTCAGATCCGCTAGTTGATGTTCCGCAAGCCAGGCGGTGTAAAAAAAGAGTCTCAGAACCAATGAGGGCGCTTTTAAATTACCCAACTGCATTTAATTGTTTTAAAAAATGTGGTGGTCACAATTGAACGGTGCCTACAGTTTTTTTGTCTAGACGACAATCTGTCCAGGCCAAATGCCTGATGTATTTCGCTGTTTTATAGTACTATAAGAGGAGGTAGAGCTTTTAGTTAAACTACGTCTCCTTCCCAATTAGTTGTATCATATAAGAAGCGAGCAGCTGACCAGAAGTTGTCTGATTTTTATTTGCAGAAAGGAGAAGAAATGGTACATATTGTGACGGGTGTTTTATTGCTGATTTTTTTACTGGTTTATCTCCAAGATCGGCGAAAAGTGAGCAATGGATTCTTTTTATCCTTGTTTCTATTGAGCCTGTATCTATCGATCACTTATGAAGCTTTAACCACACGCCCACCTGTTATTTTTTGGTTATTTATTATTATCACGATCCTTGGGCTGGCATTTCTTTTACTAGGTGGTTTCGCATTGATGGTTTTCCTGCTCATTAATGCCAGAATATTGTTTAAAAGAGAAGGCGCACGCTTACGAAACTCGCTGACGTTAGCCACCGGCTTAGGTATTTTAAGTTTATTTGTATTATCGTTTTTTCCAATCCAAGATTATTTTCCTGAACAACTGCACTTTCTTTTTACGTTTTCGATTTTTTGTATTCAATACATCGCCTTTTTCTTTATCGAATTTTTTATTTCTTCCATGCTGTACCAAGTTTATTTTCCCAAATACAACAAAGATTTTATTATTGTTTTGGGAAGCGGGCTGATAAATGGAAACCAAGTTCCTCCATTATTGCAAAGCAGAATCAATAAAGCTTTATCTTTCTACCACAAACAAAGAGAAAAAACGGACAAGAGAGCTAAAATCATTTTTTCAGGTGGACAAGGACCCAATGAAACCACCTCGGAAGCTGAAGCTATGGCACAATTTGCTTTGAGCAACGGTTTGCCGCCAGAAGATGCTATTCTTGAAGATCAGTCGGTCAATACCGAAGAGAATATGCGCTTTTCAAAACAAAAAATGGAAGAACGGAAAATGGATGATTATCAGGCTGTGTATGTCACCAACAACTTTCATTTATTGAGAGCTGGGATGTACGCTAAACGCGCTGGACTAAAAGCACAAGGAATCGGTTCAAAAACAGCTTTCTATTTTTGGCCCAATGCTTTCATCCGCGAATTTATTGCTTATATCGTATTGTATCGCAAAATCCATTTCGCCATTCTTAGTCTCGTATTTCTCATTTTGCTGGCTTCTACGATATTCTTGCAATGGATCAACTGATTTTTATGCAAATTAGTTTAAAAGAATCGTGCCTATCAAAAAAACTCATTCCTCGTTTTGATGAATTTTCATCAAAATGAAGAATGAGTTTTTAATTTACCCAGTCCATTCTCCTTACTCCACCACCGTAATGCCTAAAAAGGATTGGATGAAATAATTGGCTTGGCGAGAATTGATTTTACAGCCTTTTAAATTCTCTGATTGGATGGAAAGCTGATTAAAATCACACGAGCTCAAGTCCATCTTCTTCAAATGAGTTCCTGAAAAGTTAACCTGATCGATATCACACTGAGAAAAAGCAGTTGTTTGAAACAGACACTCAATAAAATCAGCGCTATTCAGCAGACATCCTTCAAACCGAGCCGCTTTAATTTTCGAGTCGCTGAAATTAGCGAAATTCATTTTGCAGTCTTGAAAATCAACATCACCGATATAATTTTCACTGAACAAAGTCCCCACCATTTTGCAATTGAAAAAATGTGTCCGGTGAATCGATCCCTTGGACAAATCACAATTAGATAAGTCGCAATTTCTAAATATACAGTTACTGATCTCAATACCAATGAAATCATTGGCTGCGAATATGACGTGTTCAAATACACACCGCTCAATAACAGGATGCTGAATAGCTTGTTGTTCAATCACTTCTTTAGATATATTGACATTCTCGATCAAAAAATCTTCGTCTTCAAAAATCTGAAAAAAAGATCCTTCTGCATTCGTTTTTTCATTTACGTTAGGCTGTAACATGAAGCGCCTCCTCAATCAGTTTCTCCCTTATCATACACAAATTTCGCGCAACAACCTAGCCTGTAAATTCGATTAAAAGAATCATTCAATATACCATTCTCTTCGCTGCTGAACAGCTTTATTGAAGATTTCTTTCAATTCTTCTTCATCATTTCCTTCCAACGTCTGTTTCAGAGCCTTCAATTCCACCTCAAACTGTTCAATCGATTTTAACAAGGCTGTTCGGTTGTTTAAAAACAATTCACTCCACAAGTCAGCGTTGATATCCGCAATTCTGGTCAGTTCTTGAAAACTATTTCCCGCAAACGTCAGAGTTTCTTTTGAAGCCTGTGCACTATTGACGACTGCCACGGATAAAGCATGCATCAATTGACTGACGTACGCAATCTGTTCATCGTGCTGTTCCGGAGAAACCCTTGTCACTTCCGCAAATCCAATCTCCTTGTACAGCTTTTCAATGGTATGTAAAGAAGCCTCTTTATTTGTCGAGGTAGGAGTAAGTAAAACATTGGCCCCTATGAAACGCGTGTGATCTGCTCCAGAGATGCCCTTTTTTTCGCTGCCTCGCATCGGATGCGCAAAAACAAAATCCACAGTTGAAGGCAGTACTTTAGTCACTTCTTCAATAATCGCTGTCTTAACGCCTGTCACATCAGTCAGAATAGCTCCTTTTTTTAAGTTGTTTTTGTGCTGTTCGACAAAAGGTGCCACCTGACTTGGGTAAAGAGAAATCAAAACGACATCCATCTCTTGTAAAATACCGTCAGCTTTTACAAATCCTTTTTGGATCATTCCTTGTTCTACCGCAGTTTGCAGCGTTGATTCATTGACATCTATTCCGTACACTTGTTTATACCCGGCCGCTTGAAGCCCCATAGCAAATGATCCGCCAATAACACCTAATCCAACAATCGCAATGTTCATTTTTTACTCCCCTCCTTCCATACAGAAGCTATCGTTTCTGGAAGCTGCTCCTTGATCTGATTTAATACGTCGTCCAAAGTAGTCTGATTTTCTACTCTGAAGTCAGCTGCTGATCGATACAAATCGATCCGTTCTTCATACAATTGGTATAGCTTATTTACCCCTTCTTTTAATAAAGGCCGGTGCCCGATGATGATATCTTCGATAATGTGTTCAACCGGCCGATCAATAAATACGATCCAGCCTGTTTCACTTAGAGCCTGTATATTTTCTGGCTGGAGAACAACTCCCCCACCACATGAAATGACCGTGTGAGTTTCTTTTGCAGCCAGTGTTTTACAAGCTTTCGTCTCTATGGCTCTAAAGTGAGCTTCACTCACTTCAAATAATTCTGGAATGGATTGAAGAGTGATTTGTTCAATAAACAAATCCATATCTCTAAACGGTAAAGTTAACTGTTGGCTCAGCAGTTCTCCAATACTGGTTTTCCCACTGCCCGTCATCCCGATCAACACAATATTTGTTTTCATAGCCCCTCACCTTGTCGTCCTTTCCATTCAGAGATCAATTGTTCCGTGACCTGCTCATCAATGGAACACTTTTCCCAAATCTCGACTGCCCGAACAGCCTGACCAATCAACATATCTAAGCCGTTAGCAGTTTGTTTGTTCTGTTCCCGCCCCAGCCTTAAGAAAGTTGTTTCGCCAGGGTTATAGATTAAGTCGATCAGGTAATCAAATCGTTGGATGATCGTTTTACTTATCGGAGTGCCGTTGACGTTAGGATACATCCCAACAGGAGTCGTATTGATCAAAAAATCGCCAGCAAGTGTCCCCGCTTCTTCATAATTGGTATACGTCTTCCTTTTTGTGTTTTCAAATCGCTCAGGAGCCCGAGAAATAATGTACAGGTGCTTAATTCCATGATCTATTAAATATGCTTCAACCGTTTTAGATGCACCTCCGGACCCTAAAACGACAGCTGTTTTGTTTTTAACATCCCAACCTCTGCGGTCCAAAATCAGCCCAAATCCGCTATAATCCGTGTTGTGCCCTGTCAATCTTCCACTGACGTTTTCAATCGTATTCACTGCTCCCAATTTCTCAGCAAATGAATCGATCTCATCCAAATATGGGAGAACGGCTTCTTTATAAGGAATCGTAACATTAACTCCATTGATGGACAGCGCTCGAATCCCATCCATCGCATGTTGCAACTGTGTTGGAGGGAACGGAAAAAGTTTATACGCAGCATCCAATCCTATTTTTTGATAAATGAGCTGATGCAAATCTGGCGACAAACTATGTGTTAGTTTTTCTCCGAATAATCCATAGAATTTCATGACGAACTCCTTTCAAAATTTGATATTGTTTGAAGTATAGACAAAAGAACGCTAAAAAACAACGGTAAATTTCATACTGCTGTTACCAGCCCCTTAGGTCATTTTAATATTTTTCTAATTAATCTGTTGACAACCTATTTTTTAATTGTTAGTATTGGTCTCACAGTTGAACAACAGCTGAAATAACTATTTGAGGAGAGACCAACATGAACTTACAACTTCAAACTAAAATGGCCCCACAATTGAATAGTTATTTCTTTAGCTTCTTTAGGAACACATCTATAGAGGCTAGAGATTTTTAAGCTGCTGACAACAGTTGCCCTATAGATTTTGAAAGAAATCGAATGGGGCAACGAACTAAACTAACATCAATTTATTAGTGAACTCACCCAACGCTACATTCGATACTCTTTCACAAGACTATCGGGTGTGGCGTTTTTTCGTTTTTCAATAATTTTTGTGGAGGAAGAATAGATGATTATTCATACGTTAGGTCCAAGCAGCACCGATAGTTATGCCGTCGCAGAATCTTTACTGCAATCCCAAGACGATGGGATTGTGGAGTATCCGTCTTTTGATAGCTTGCTGCACAGCATTGATTCCCTTTCTGAACAGTACGTGTTGTTTCCTGTAGCTTTCAAAAGCGCTCGAAAAGATTACGGCTGGAAAGAATTCAACTATGATTACTGGGACAAAGTAGATTTGGTAGACGTTTTCCAACTTAAAACCAAGCCCATGGTCTTAGTAAAGAATAAATATTATGCGGAAGACCGAGCGATGATCCATCCGGCCACCACGATTTTTTTGAAAAAATACTTAACTGCCCAACAAGAGCAGACAGCCATTGAATTTGCAGACAGTAAATACAAAGCTTGGATAGCCTTCTGCAAGAAAAATTTGAAATACACAATCATCAGTGAGGATGTGTTTGAAAGAGAAAAGAAAGCAGATTACACGATAGAAGCTCGATATGAACCAGTAATGGTGTGGTGTTTGTACAAAATAAACTAACAATACAGAGGAGAATGACTATGATTATCGTATTAAAACAAGGAACTAATGCAAACTCGATTAAAGATTTATCAGCTAAATTAGAAGCAAAAGGAGTGGCTGTGAGTCACTTTACAGATATCAAACGCGATTTTTTAGGATTGATCGGCGATACTAGTGGAATCGAAATGCATCAATTGCAAGCTTCTCCGAATGTAGAACAAGTGATTCGAGTAGAGGAACCTTACAAGCGTGCAAACAGAAAATTCCATCCCGAAAACTCTATCGTGACTGTTGGAAATGAAACGATTGGTGGAAATCAATTGGGGATTATTGCTGGACCGTGTTCGGTAGAAAGTGAAGAACAAATTGTCGCAATCGCTAAACAATTGAAGCAAGCTGGCGCGAACTTCTTACGCGGGGGTGCCTTCAAACCCAGAACGTCTCCATACAGTTTCCAAGGGCTTGAACTGGAAGGTTTAAGAATGCTTGAAACAGCAAAAGCTGAAACTGGATTGCCTATCGTGACAGAATTGATGTCTACCAAATGGATCGATCAATTTGTAGACTCTGTTGACATCATCCAAATCGGTGCCCGCAATATGCAAAATTTTGATTTGTTAAAAGAAGTTGGCCGCACGCAGACACCGGTTCTGTTGAAACGCGGATTGTCGGCAACTTACAAAGAGTGGTTGATGTCAGCGGAATACATTATGGCGGAAGGAAACGAAAATGTTATTTTGTGTGAACGCGGCATCCGGACATTCGAAACTGGCACACGCAATACGTTAGATATCCAGGCCGTTCCGGTCATCAAAGAACTCTCTCATCTGCCGATCATTGTCGATCCGAGCCATGCTGGCGGAATGTCTTACTTGGTGGAAGCAGGGGCTAAATCAGGTATCGTCGCCGGAGCAGACGGATTGATGATCGAAGTCCACAACGACCCAGCCAATGCTTGGAGCGACGGCGAACAATGTCTGACACCAGATGAATTCGCTGGACTGATGGAAAAAGCTCGCAAGCTGGCTGATCTCGAAGGACGTTCGATACAAGAAGCATCAACTATTCTAACAAACTAAGAAGATGAGGGATAAGATATGTCTGTACTGACCGTTAAACTTCCCTCACAGGAAGTAACTTATGAGTTAAAAATTGAAAAAGGATTACTCAACAGCATCAGTCATGAAGTCTCAAAAGTCTTTACTGGGGCTAAAATCGCCATTGTCACAGATGAGAACGTTTATAAACATTACGGTACATCTGTCGTCAAAGACCTGGAAGCAGCGGGATTTGAAGTGCAGTGTATTGTTTTGCCTCCCGGAGAACAGACCAAGACCTTTGACTCCATGCCCATGATTTACAGCGCCTTAGCAGAGTTTGGTTTGACCCGAAGCGACTTGATCGTTGCTTTGGGGGGCGGTGTGATTGGCGACATAACTGGTTTCGCAGCTTCGTCTTACTTACGTGGCATCTCCTATGTCCAGATCCCTACCACGCTGCTCGCTCAAGTTGACAGCAGTGTCGGCGGAAAAGTGGGTGTCGATTTACCAGAAGGGAAAAATTTAGTTGGGGCTTTTTACCATCCGATTCTTGTTTTGATCGATCCTTTAGTGTTGGAGACATTGACTGATTCAGCTTTTGCTGATGGAATGGCTGAAGTGATCAAATATGGCTGCATCAGAGACCTGGATCTATTTGATCGTCTCATGGAGTTCTATTCACGGACAGAAGTCATGCAGCACATTGAGTGGATCATTGAAACGTGCTGCACGATCAAACAAACGGTGGTGCAAGCAGACGAAAAAGATGTGGGTGAGCGTATGCTGCTGAACTTCGGGCACACATTGGGACATGCGATCGAAGCTTACTACCATTATGAAAAATACACTCATGGTCAAGGCGTTGCCATTGGTATGGTCGCGATATCAAGGATCGCAGAAACTCAGCAGCTGACTAAAGCAGGAGCCACTGATAGACTAGCGGCGCTCTTACAGCAGCATCATTTACCTACACAACTAGCGTCTCTTGAGGATTACCCTAGATTATTGCCTTACATCACTAAAGACAAAAAAAATATCGAGGGACATTTGACGGTGATCCTTTTAGCTGACATCGGCTCTGCCCAAAGGCATCAAACAGCTCTTTCATTCTTTGATTCTTTAAAAACTGGAGGGAAAACAGCATGACGAATTTAACTTTGACTCCTAAAAAACTAACTGGAGAAGTCACTGTCCCACCCTCTAAAAGTATGGCTCATCGAGCAGTGATTTGTGCCAGTTTGGCAACAGGCCGCAGCACAATCAAAAATATCCAGCTATCAGATGACATTATTGCTACTATTGAAGGCATGCGCTCGTTTGGAGCAGTCATTTCCTATGACCATCAGACATTGACTATTGATGGAGCAGGTTTTGGTACAGCTTCCCAGAGTCGCACGATCGATTGCAATGAGTCAGGCTCTACACTGCGCTTTTTAATTCCCTTAGCGACATTATTTGCCGGGGAAACCCATTTTGTCGGTAAAGGACAATTAGGCAAACGTCCACTTGAACCTTATCAAGAACTATTTGCAAATCAATCTCTCCCTTACCATTTGGCTGATTCAAAAAACTTGCACTTATCCGTCAAAGGACCACTAACTCCTGGAATATATGAAATGCGCGGCGATATCAGCTCGCAATTCATTACCGGCATGCTGCTGACTTTGCCCTTACTAAATGGAGACTCTGTCTTGAAAATCACGACTCATTTGGAATCAAAAGGCTACATCGATTTGACCCTTTCTGTGTTGAGATCATTTGGCATTGTTGTCAAACAAGATGAAAATGGACAAGAATTCCGGATTAAAGGCAATCAGGCTTATACAGCCCGTCAATACGAAGTAGAAGGAGATTATTCGCAAGCGGCATTCTGGCTGAGTGCAAATGCACTAGGAAATACTCTTTCCGTAACAGGTTTAGATTCCTCTTCTCTACAAGGAGATCGTGCTATTATAGATGTTTTAAATACATTGAGCACCGGATCTGATGAGAGCGAACACATCATCGACGGAGCCCAAATACCGGATATCATTCCAGTTGTTGCTTTAGTTGCTTCATTAAGTAAAGGCAAAACAACGATTACCAATTTGGAACGATTGCGAATCAAAGAAAGCGATCGTTTAGTTGCTACTCAAAAAGAGTTAGCTGCTTTAGGAGCGCATATTGAAATCATAGAAGATTCACTGTTGATTGAAGGAGTTTCTCAATTAGCAGGCGGTCAAGATGTTTGGAGCCATAAGGACCATCGAATAGCTATGATGTTGGCTATTGCTTCAACTGTCTGCCTTGATCCGATTCACGTAAAAGACAGCGACTGTGTCAAAAAGTCTTATCCTGATTTTTGGGAAATATTTCAGCAACTAGGAGGAGAAATTCATGAGCGGAATATGGGGTAACAATTTACAACTTTCATTATTTGGAGAATCACATGGTGTCGCTATCGGAATCACTATCAATGGCCTGCCGCCAGGTTTGGAATTGGATATGGAACAAGTCTTAATTGAAATGGCGCGTAGAGCACCGGGAAAAAATGCATTGACCACACCAAGAAAAGAAAAAGACCATCCAGAGATCTTAAGCGGACTTTTAGATGGGAAAACAACTGGTGCACCATTGACAGCTATCATCTGGAACACCAATACACGCTCAAAAGATTACAGTGTGCTGAAAAATGTCATGCGTCCAGGACAAGCCGATTACCCTGGACGTGTCCGTTACAATGGGCACAACGACCATCGAGGCAGCGGCCACTTCTCAGGACGGATTACTGCTCCATTAGTATTTGCAGGGGCTATTTGCCAACAATGGCTGGCACAAAAAGGCGTTACGATAGGCGCTCACATTCAATCTATTGGAACGATTGAAGACACGACTTTTAATGATCAAGAAAATGTCACATTGGAACAAATCGAGCAGTTAAAAGGACAGCAACTTCCCCTCTTTGATGCTGAAAAAGAAGCGGCAATGACCGAGCTGATTTTAGAGGCAAAAGAAGACGGCGATTCTGTAGGTGGCATTGTTGAGACATTTATCTTGGGATTAGATGCCGGGTATGGAAATCCATTCTTTGATTCGGTTGAATCTCAATTGGCTCACCTCGTATTCGCTGTTCCAGCCATCAAAGGAATTGAATTTGGTACAGGGTTCGACATCACTAAGATGCGTGGATCCGAAGCTAACGACGAATACTACTACGATGAACAAGGTCAGATCAAAACGCGTACCAACAACAATGGCGGAATCATCGGCGGAATTACATACGGGATGCCGGTCGTCTTTCGAGCTGCTGTAAAACCACCTGCTTCCATCAAGAAAAAACAGCAAACGATCAACATCCAAGAAGGTACAGAAACCGAACTGGAAGTTGAAGGTCGCCACGATCCTTGTATCGTCCCTCGCGTATTGCCCGTCTTAGAGGCAGTGACCGCTATCGTTTTGATGGATTTGATGCTGGGAGGACAATCGAATGAGTGAACTAGAACAATATCGCAAAGACATTGATGCAATTGATCAAGAGTTGACTCGTTTGTTTGAATTACGTTTGAACACAGTTTTAAAAGTTGGTGAGTATAAAAAAGAACATGATTTACCGGTACTGGATGCTAGCCGCGAACAAGCGGTCATCGAGAAAAATATTAGTCGTTTAAAAGACCCGCAATTCGAACCGCAAGTCACTCAGTTTTTTCAATCTATGATGGATATTACGAAGGAAACACAAGAGAAGCTGTAGTTGAAGTATCGAAAATCAATTTGCGTGCCCTTTTGACAAATTTTACGCCCGAAAAGGAACGCAAATTAGTTTTGCGTTCCTTTTTTTGGAGCAAACTCATCTTAAAGGGAACGCAAATTGATTTTGCGTTCCCTTTTCCCGAATTTTTCATGCACAATGGAACGCAAAAAAACGAGAACGATGTATTCTCGCTTTTTTTCTGGTTTTGCTCCGGCTGACTAGCCTATTTAATCTTTAGTATCAAATTCTATTCGATTTCAGCATAAATGATGGTGATCTCTCCATTATTCGAAATTTTACTGGTGCCACGATGTTTATTATTTTTATTTTCCCATTCGATAATATAGCCGTCAGCGTCCTCTTCTGTAGAAATAATAGTGGTGTCTCCTAAATGATTTCTGTATTCTTCTCTGATCAATTCTTCAGCTTTAGATTGGGATATGGTTGAACAACCACTTAATATAAGCATAAGAGTTACACTGGCTAAGAAAAACTTAATCTTCATAAAGCAGCACCTTCAGTCCTCAGTTTTATCTTTCTACTTTGAATTATAATCGCTTACATTACTTATAGGAAGATAGATTAAAAATATTCCGGCTTTTTATTTTTTTGGAAAAAAATGAAAAACTCTCATACTTACGCAAAGGGTGACTATTTCCAGAAAAAATTTGCTTATTTAGCTGGTTCTATTAGCATCCAACAACAAAAACACTTTATTGGGGTCAATTGGGCAATAAAAAAGTTAGAGGTTGACAGATGATTGAATCATCTGTCAACCTCTCTTGTTATCATAACTTGTATTTATTTCTCTTAAACGAGCTGCTCCTTGTTCGTTTTCTAAAATATAGTGGGTACCATTCCGCCATCTGCTCGAATAACCGAACCACTAAAACTACTTGCTAGAGGACTACAAACAAAAGTAACTAAGCGACCTAATTCTTCTGCCGGAATAAATCGTTGAATTAAAGAAGCACTGCGATGTTCCGCCATGAAGCGACGTTCTTGTTCTTCAAAGCTTATGTTTTCTTTTCCATAAAGTTCTTCTAACATCCCGCTCACTCCTTCAGTTAAAGTCGGTCCAGGTAAAACAGTATTGACTGTAACCTGTGTTCCTTTGGTTTGGGTGGCTAGGGTTTTGGCTAGAGAAAGCTGCATGGTTTTAGTCATACTATAATGAGCCATTTCCCCAGAAGGCATTAACGCTTCTTCACTGGCAATAAAAACGATCCGTCCAAAATCAGCTTTGATCATATGCGGCAAATAGTATTTCGCTAAAGTATTGCTGATCAGTACATTCGTTTTGAAAAAACGCAACCATTCCTCATCATCAATCTCATAATAATTCGTTGGTTTAAAAATACCTAAATTGTTGATCAACAGATCCACTTGCGGAAATTTCTCCATCAATTGATTGATTTCTTTTTTCTGGCTTAGATCGTAAACTGCACTTTGAGGATGAGTGGTAGGGAACTTTGTTTGAATTTCATCGATTACTGCCTCAACCCCTGCCTCACTACGACCGTTAATAATCACATTTACACCTTCACTGGCTAACTCTAGAGCGATGGCTTTTCCGATCCCCTTAGTCGATCCGGTTACAAGAGCGGTTAATCCAGTCATTTGCATTTTCATAGTCTACTCTTCCTTTCTAAAATTCAAAATTATCTGGGTCTGGTCCAATTCGACGATTTTGGTTTAGTGCTGTAATACTTGCAACTTCTTCTTCAGTTAAAGCAAAATCAAAGATATCTCTATTTTCAAGTAAACGACCTCTATTGGTTGATTTAGGAATTGTGATGACACCATTTTGTAGATCCCAACGTAAAATAATTTGGGCAGCTGACTTCCCATATTTTTGGCTCAATGCTAAAATTAAATCGTTTTGTAAAATTTCCCCATTCATCAAAGGAGACCAAGCTTCCATTTGAATATGTTTTTTTGTTAAATAACCCTTTAGTTCCCCTTGAGTTAACAATGGATGGTACTCCACTTGGTTAATAACCGGAGTCACAGTACTGTGTTTCGCCAATTCTTCTAAATGATGAACTTGAAAATTACTTACCCCAATACTACGAACCTTTTTAGCGGCATAAATTTTTTCCATTTCTTGCCATGCAGCAACATAGTGTTCTGCAACTGGCCAATGAATCAGATATAAATCCAAATAATCAACGCCTATTTTAGTTAAACTTGTTTCGTAAGCTTCTATTACTTTTTCACTACGTATATCTTCATTCCAAATTTTAGAAGTGATAAACAAATCTTCACGGCTAATTCCCGCTGCAGCGATCCCTTGACGAATACCTTCACCTACTGCTTCTTCATTGCCATAAATACTTGCTGTATCAATACTTCTGTAACCTGCAACAATAGCCGTTTTAATTGCCTCAACTAATTCTTGATAATCTTCCACCCGAAAAACACCTAATCCTAAAGTCGGCATCTCAACTCCGTTATTCAAAGTGACCATTTCTTGCATTTTCATAAATATTCCTCCAATTTTGTATTTACATTTGCCTAACATGTCGTTATTATAGACCCTATATAACTTAATGGAAAGTAGGTACTTTTTTGTGCTATAGGAACTAAAAAGTACCTATAAAAAAGGAGAGAAATAGAATAAAATGAAACCAGCGATTGTTTATGGTATTGGTGTTGAAGCTACCATTGAAGTAATTGGTGGAAAATGGAAACCAATTATTCTGTGTCATTTAAAGCATAATACTAGACGTCCTTCTGAGTTAAAACGCCTCATGCCCACAATTACCCAAAAAATGTTGACTCAACAATTACGTGAGTTAGAAGATTCTGGAGTGATCGATCGCACCGTTTATGAACAAGTTCCACCTAAAGTCGAATATTCTTTAAGCACTTACGGTCGCTCTTTGGAACCTGTTTTAGAATTATTATGTACTTGGGGCGAAGAACATATTGATCGCCGAAAAACACAATTTAATGAGAATATTATTTTAGAACATACTGAACTTTAACCTTTCAAATAGGAAAACAGATCATTAATCATGGCTGTTGCTCCAGATGAGTATGACTCAACTACGCACTGTTAAATTCTTTCTCGTATTTTATTTATAAAAGTACCCCTAAAGTTAGCCTTTAATTTAACTTTAGGGGTACTTGCATTATATTAGCTGCTTTTCATATATTGCGAACAGGATCACGAAGAATTGTACGCAGATTATCTTGAGGTGTTTTTGCTGTAAATGAGTCAAGATGAATTTCAAGATGAGGACCGCTGCGTCTTACTCCATTTTGTTCAGCATACTGCTCTAAATCAGCGAGAGTGCTGAATTCATCTGCAAAAGGGCCGTGATGCATGACTTGGATGACTGTTTGGGCTGGAATTGAAAAAGGTTCAAGGATATCGATATCAGAAGGCGTCTTATATGAACTCGAACTAGCAGAAACGATCTCTTCAATTTTTTCCTTTGTTAAAAGTTGGGACGTTTTTGTCAGGATACGATATTCCAGCAATGATAACGGATTAGCAGTATAGAAATCAGCAATATTTACTGATTCAGCGCCTTTTGGATACCAATATTGAACTTCTATAATTGGAAAACCTATCTGTGCATCTAAAACTTTTAATAAGTCTGCAACCAAGGTTTTCTTTCGATAGAACTCAGCGCTTCCTGGAGCACCTTTCCCAAGAACTGATAAATAGTGGACAGCTTCTGTATGGACAATCTCTGGAGTGTTTGTTGCCGAATAGTGTTCAGTTGATTTAATCTCTGCCATTTAAAAGTCCCCTTATTAATTTGATAATCTTTTTTGGGTTTCTGTCAAAAAAGTATCTAAGACTTGTTCAACATTAATATTCGCTTGATCAGCAAGAATTGTAAGCCACCAAATATTTTCTCCGATTTTGTGTTCCAATAATTTCTCGTTATCTTCTCCAGTCGGCCAACTGCCTGTTTTATCCATGATCAACCGGCCTACTAAACCAGCGTCGGTCAAAAATGCTAGTGTATCTTGTTCGATCGTCCATTTTTTCCCCTGTGTTGCTTCCTCAATTCGATGATATTGCTCTCTAACCTCATTAGAACGTTGTATTAATTCATTGATATCCATCTTGTTTTCTCCTTTATTGTTAATTTACTTCCAAAGAACCGCAGCGAAAGAGACTTGTTCTGGAGGCAGTTTGTACATAGCTTGTATTCTGCTGTCTCTATTCTATTTAAGATCAGCGATCAGCTTTTCAATTTTTCCTGTCGGTGACAGAATGAACTGATAATATCCTGAAATCCCTTGATCTCCATTAGGAAAAATACCTTTAAACATAACCATTACAGTGACCACATTGTCTTCAATCTGATATTTTTTGATTTTCGTACTAGTCTTGTAATCAATAAAATAATCTCTGAAGTACTCTTTGATTTCTTCCTTACCTTCAAACTCCCTGCCGACTGACTGTTCATCGATGACACCATTTTCAGCAAAACAGTCGGCATATCCATTCTCGTCATAATTATTACTAGCTTCAATATAGTTTAATATAACCTCTGGCAATTGTTCTCCCATCCCGACACTTCCTTTCTTAATAATTGAAGTATACAAAGAAAAACATGACAATAGTCTGTCATGTTTTAATAATATTCAAGCATATTTTTTAATTCTTTTTTTAATCGTTGTTGGATTATATTCGGCGACAACACTTGCAAATCTTGCCCGAATGAAAGCAAATAGCCCTCTAGCCATTCGCCGTCATCGACTAAACAATTGACAAGATAATAGTTGTCATCGATCTTGCTGATTTGTTCTTGCGTAAATTCTTCAAATAAGCGATACCGCATCTTAGTATGAATTTTTAACGTTAGGGATATTGACTCAGCTGTTTTTTTATCATCCTGTTGTGCAGTTACGGGAGCAATGGTCCGTTGGGACTTGGATTCTGTAGAAACTATTGCAGTCTCGTGCATTCTATTTAATTTAAATAACCGCCAATCTTTTCTTTCAACGGAGTACCCCTTCAGGTACCATGCCTTATCTTTAAATATCACCTGGTAGGGATAGACTTTTCTTGATAGTTCTTCATTTTTAGAGTTCAGATAGTTAAAAGCAAGTAATTCAGATTGGAAAATGGCTTGCTTTATCAAAGCTAATGTCGACCTTTGTTCTTGACTATTACTCCAATTCGTAGGATCAATTGCAATCCAAGAAATAGGTTTTTTTTGAAAAATTGCGGATAGTTTATCCAACGTTTCTTGATCGCTTTGCCCAACTCCTACTAAACTTTGCAATGAGGATAATATGTCTATCTGCTCGTCCTCTGAAACTAAGGTGTTGTTTATTCTAAACTGGGGCAACAAAGAAATCCCGCCATTCCTCCCTTGACTAGCATAAATTGGGATACCGGCTTCTGACAGATTATCAATATAGCGATAAACAGTCCTTACTGAAACTTCTAATTTATCGGCTAACATTTTCGCTGACAGCTTTTCATTACTCATTAATAAATAGACCATTTGAAACAAGCGATTTGATTTCATATAAACACACTTTCATTTTGAATTTTAAAAAATTGCTTACATCTTCTTTTATGGGTTTTAATACTGATTCCAATCTTATGTTCAATTATCTTGTAACTTCTTGATTGTCTTGATTGATAGCTAAAAATATTTGTAATTATTAATCCTAAAATTAGAAAAATCCTAATAATTTTTTCCATATCAACTACCTCCCAACAGCAATCAATATAATTTCTATTTTATATTCCATTCAAAATTCTTCTAAACCTTTGTTTTATATTACTATTTTAATTCTTGAAGTACACTGTAAACTTTTTATGAAGGTCATCTATGAACATAATGTTCAGGATATACCTTTTTAGTTGGAAGAAAAAAGAACATCAGAACCTTAATGGGTGTGTAACAGCTTCTCTCAATCATTTTCATATATAATCTAATTCACTAGTGTTGCATGAAACATAATATGTTTCACAATGTTATGTATCCTATTCCAATATGCAAAAAAGTCCTTTATACTGAACTTGGATGACTTATCCAAGACCAATAAAAAGGACCCAACTTATG
>NZ_JBGQQT010000023.1:0-37860 GCF_045528345.1 Desemzia sp. FAM 23989
TGTTTCGGTATGGAAAATATCCGCACCAAACTCCGCGAAACTACCTTGACTACGATTGCCTTATCCGTCATTGCGATGAATGTAGATAACATTAATCGCAATCGCTTGCGCTCTTTTTTTGGACAACTGAAAAATCGGAAAAAAAGCTGTTTAGTTCTATTGAACTTTTCTCCATTTCAAATTAGCCCAATTGTTCAGTAGGAATTACATAAGCATCTTTGAAATCATAACGGGCGCCTACAGAGTGCCGCACGATTCCTTGAATAGCGGGGTCCCATAAAAAGGCTTCCGAACTATGATAAAGTGGTGCGACAGCTACATCATTGACAAAAATCGTCTCCGCTGCCCGTAAATCTTCAAAACGCAGCACTTCGTCATTCGCGTGCTCGCCTTCCGCTGCATCCAACAACGCATCAAACTCTGGATTAGCGTAGTGACCATGATTAAAAGTCGTCTCACTATGCCCTAGATCCAACATATTTACTGGATCGGGAATAATAGCATTCCAGCCGCCTAATATCACATCAAAATCTCCACTTCCACCTTTAGTGATGCGGTTGTTTTTTGGAATATTGACGATAGTAACTTCAACACCTTCTAAGTTATTCTGGATTACCCCGTGAATATACTGACTGACTTTTTTGCTCGTTTCGTCGTCATCACCAGTCAATTCAAACTCAATCGTATCGGTTCCTAATTCTTGTTTGGCAGCATCGAGGTATTCTTGAGCAGCGTCCAAATCAAACCCTTCATAATCGGGCTGACCTGCAGTAAAATCTTCCCCGGTTTCAGGGTCTACCGCAAAATTATCCGGCACAAAAGCTGTAGTAGGACGAGATCCATTACCAAGAATAACGTTCACCAAGTCATCTCGATTGATGACAGCGTTGATTGCTTTGCGCAAATTCAAATTGGAAAGCGATTCATTTTCCATATTGAATTGTAAGAAACTGGTATTAGCAATATTTTCCGTTAAATAGTCTTCTCTTCCTTGCATTTGGAGAGCATATTCTCCTGAAAGCAAGACATTGTCCAGTTGTCCAGATTCATATAAGTTTAAAGCCGTTCCTGTTTCTTTGGTAACTTGCATATTGATGGTCTCCAACGTTACATTCTCTGCATCCCAATAGTCTTCATTCTTCACATAAGACCACGATTGCGCGCCACTTTCCCAATTGGTCAGCTCGAATGCGCCATTGGAAAGAGTCGTCTCAGCGGAAGTTCCATAGGCATCTCCTTGTTCTTCAACAAACGCTTCATTTAACGGGAAGAAGTACGGGTTCGTTAACATTTCCGGCAAGTAAGAAACCGGTACGTTCAACTGCACGACCAATTCGGTATCACTAGTGGCTTCTATCCCCAATTCAGCCGATTCCATTTCACCGCGGTTAATTTCAGCAGCATTTACAACGGGTTCAAACATATAGGCGTAAGGAGCGGCTGTATCGGGATCGACTGCCTTCTGCCACCCATAAACAAAGTCATGCGCGGTTACGGGATCTCCATTGGACCATTTTGCATCCTCTTGTAATTGGAATGTATAGGTCAGACCATCTTGGGAAACTTGATAGTCCACAGCAAGTGCTGGCTGAGCCACATTTTTTTCATCCAGCCGGAACAATCCTTCGTAAAACTGATTACCGCCAGTTGTCGTTTGGATATCTTGCATAAACAACGGGTTAGCTGTAGCCAATTCATTGGTCACCGATAAATGAATCGTTTGATCCGCTGCAAGCGCTACAGAGCCACCGCCTGTTTCGTCCGGAACAGCGGTTGTACTCTCTGAACCACCGTCATTACTGCAAGCTCCAAGCAACACCAAACTTGCGCTCAATAAAAACCAACTCTTTTTCTTAATTTATACGTTCCTCATTCCTGAAATTAGATTATGATTAAATTAACATGACAGATTTATAATGTCAATGGAGAAGAGAGTTTAATTGATGTCAAATTTTTCTCGGTCACCCTACTTTACGGCTTGATTAGGTCCTCTTTTTTTGTACACCTATTGCTACCTACCGTGCAGTTTCGGTACTTACTGGCCTGTCTGCTTAAAGAACATTCCCTGAACCAGGTACCTGCTCTAAACAGACTAGAAAAATGAGTTAAACTTAAAAAAAATTGATGCAATAACGATTGATAACGGTTACAATATAATCATAGTTACGTCTATCACAAATTAGAAATGAAATGGAGTTGGAAGAATGGAAGAGGGTTTTGACCACAATCAGCATCGAGGGTATTACAATAACTGGAGAAAGGCTTATTATTTATCGCAAGCATGCTTTTTACCAAAACAATCTATTCAGCATACGAATGAAATAAATGAATCAGATTATTATTACGAAACCACCTTTACTCGAAAAAGGCTTCAGCCTATGTTGATTACTGACACTAATCTTCCGACTCTATTAGCTGCCAGTTTGGAACAAGCGCATATCTTAGTCAACGCCGACACTTTCTATGTCAAAGACATTCGAGATAGGAAAGATACTCCTTATAACACAATTGTCTTCCAGATAAATGAACCGCCATTAGTGTCCACTGAGGATTCAAAAACGATCATGGAACGCTATTTCAATCAAAAGCCGTTGGATTATAAATTTGTTCAATACATTGGCAAGACTGTAGGCATTCATCAAAAATGTCCTTTTATATCCGGTCTTGAAATATTTGTTCCCGAGAAAGGAACTGCTAAAGAACCTGCTAGCTGGTATGGATTGCACCACATTTGCGGAGAAGAAGAACATAAAAAAGGGAACTATATGCAAGTGCAATTCCAAAACCATCATGAACTGCAATTGATGATTTCTCCTCACAGCTACCGAGAACAAATCGAACGGGCTGGAGTTCTGAAATTGTTGCAAGACAAAATGGTCGCTCAACTGATGATGCTTTCTCCTTACGCTAGTGAATGGTCATACACTACTGGATTAAACCCTGTAGAAAAATACTTAGCTACTCATTCGATACATTTTAAACACTATCCCCTAAAAAAGATTCTGATTTATATGGCGATGTACTGCATGAATGAAGCCATGGAAGAAATTTTCGGAGAGGACAATCCTTATAGCGACGAAGTTAAAGAAGCTTTTCTAAGAGACTTTAGAAATGAACCACCCACTGAATCCTAAAAATAAGAAGCAGCTCATGCCACTAGTCGCTTGGCATGAGCTGCTTCTCCTTTTTAATTTTATGCTTTCAAATTCTCTAAAAAGCAAGCCAATTTGACCGCTACTTTTTTCTTCCATTCATAAACCGTCTTGCGACTAACCCCTTGTTTTTGAGCAATCTCCGTCACTGACATCCGATTGACGACTGCATCCACTAAATAAGCTTGTTCCGTCGCTGTTAACAACGGCAGCATGTTTTTCAGTAAATCCATTTCTTGATAGTTCTGCTCAATAGACACCTGAGTATCTGGCTGATTCCCTTCTAAATCTTCTGGCCAAGCCATCTCACTTTCCCATTGACGCTTTTGTTTCCGCATCAAGTCAATCATGTGCCAATACACTTTTTGATACGCATATCCGCCAAATTGCTTCACACACTCCTCTTGCTCCAAGTCTTTGGGATAATTTTCATAAGCTTCTACTAACTTCAATAGACCTTGCTGCACAAAGTCATCGTAATCGGCATGCATATGCCACACACCCAATCGTCTCAATGCTCCATGAACCATCCCCGAATACTGATCAAAAAAATCCCGTTCGTTCTCTTCTGCTAATTTTCTCAACATCTCTGTCATATCCTTCAAGTGGTGTTACAAGGCCTTGTACACTTGTAGAATACCGCTCCCATGACAATCCGACAAAGAAGCAAAGACACTAAAAAAGCCGCCAAAGATCCCCTGTTACAGAAAGTTTAGCGGCAAAACAGCTAAGTTGATTGATGTACACGAACCTATTCAAACCAGCACTTCTTCTCTTCAAATGGACAACTGAAATCTAAGATTCCTTATCTAGAAATTAGGAATAGCACAATAGCCTATTTTGTCCGTCAATGGATTAAACTTCATCGTTTTCAGACCAAACTTGAAATAAGCTATAACTTCAGCTGTTTTTGATACATCTTTGGATAACCAAAAAACTACCGATTCATTCCTGCAGCTAGTAAGTCCTTCCTGATATAGAAAGAATCCATTTAACTTTACAACCATAAAATGGTACAGTTAACTCAACTATCAAAAAAGAAAGAGGTGCTTTTTTTGTTGGATAAATCAATTCCTTATGCAGAAATTTGGATGTCTCGAGAGAGCGAGCTTCCAGTGAAGGAACAGGCTTTACCTGAAGGCTTTCAATTTACATTTTACCAAGAAGGCGATGAACGTGAATGGGCCGCTATTGAAACAAGTGTCGCAGAATTTGAGGACAAAATACAAGCATTGGATTATTTTGAAAAGTCGTTTGCTCCTTACACAGAAGAGTTGAAACAGCGCATGCTATTTATCACAGATCCGTCAGGAGAAAAAGTCGGAACGGCTTCAGCTTGGTGGAAAAAAGCTCCTAATGGTAATCGCTACCCGCTTGTTCATTGGGTTGCAGTAAAACCAGGCTATCAAGGAAAAGGACTAGCTAAGGCTATGATGACTCGCACACTTAAGACACTGCAAACTCTGGAGGACACCTCTCCTATTTATCTCCATACTCAAACTTGGAGCCACGCAGCCATTCGCTTGTACCAAAAGTTAGGGTTTGAGATCACAGATAAGAAATTAGATGGAAGTCCTAATTTAGAATATAAAAAAGCTATGGATATCCTAGCTGGTTTGGAGAATTCAAAAAAGGATTAAATCGTTCAATCGATTTAATCCTTTTATTCAATTTGTCCGCGAAGCTGAAACAATACGATAAAAGTAAAACAGGAGACTGTTTTGTGAGACAAAAAGTTATTTTCTTCAAACTTATTGCTGGATTGTTTCAACTTAGATAGAACATATTCATATGACGTATAAATTCTCCCCATTCGAGATTTGTTTCTTTTTCATGTTTTGTTAAGTAATATTGATATTTATACAAAAAACGAAGCGCTTTATTATCTCCTAGTCCTTTTGTATAAAGATAGTATATAAGTTCATACATTTGAATAGCTTGTACATTATCCAGTCCAGTTGACCATTCTTCAGCCTTTTCTACAAGTTGGATAGCATTATAATCATGAGCTGCAAAATAAAGTAATCCTTTAGCTGCTATATAGGCAAGCGACTTTACTTCTCCACGATCATCTTTATTATCAATTACCGGGTCATAATTAGTAAGTTTATAAACTCTGGATTCAATTAACTTTCTTACGCCTTCTTCTACTGAAGTAAGGTCAGAGTCTTTATGAAGAATAATCTTGGCTGGTTTTTCTCCTAGTAAGTCTTTTACGTAGTTTTGAACAGAAGATTGGAGTAATTCTTCATAAACAGCTTCATGAATAGCTAAGTTTGGAAAAGCTGAGAAAATAGGATCTAGCCATACTTCTTTAAATTGAGAAAAACTAAATCCACGGTTAGCATGTTTGCGGTAGGGCGGAATTAAAAAATTAGCATCTAAAGTAATCATCTGATTAGGATCTTCAAAAATGCTGATAAGTGCGGGATTAGGCTTTTGGATATTAATCTTCATCATTATCCTTCACAGCAAAAAAAGCATTAAGCTCGTCTATATCTTCATCGGATATAGTGGTGCCGTAGCCAAATTCCTCTGGTTTTTTATTGAAAAGGCTTAGTGTATCAGCAAACTTTTCTTCATCAATAAGATTGTCTTCAAAGTTACGTAAAATAATTTCAATATTCTGAGCTGAGGTACCCGTATTTTTTGTGATGGTATTTAATTTGTTAAAAATTTCCTTATTGATAGCTAACCCGGTTTTAAAATACTCACTGTTTGCGGCTCTTTCATCAATAGCATAGAGTTGTTTACTTTGTCTTTGCGTGATAGCTTTTATTTCACTTAATCTTTTGATAAGAGAGTGGTAAGGAAGCCAATAGGTACAGTGCAAACGCGCAATAAAACGAAGAAGAGTTTTATCAGAAATATTTTTTAAAGAAGATACCTTAAATTCTTCAAGTACAATCCCTTTTAAATTTTCTTCTGACAATAAAAATTCTGCGGCAAAACGATTCGCTTTTGCTTCGTTTGCGTTACTTTCTTTGTCATCTAATCGACTAAGATGAGACCCCGTCTTTGTATAATAATGATACAACTCATGAGCAATGGCAAAGATTTGTTTGTCGTAATAATCAGCAGTATTTACCCCTATAAAAACAAGCTCTTTTCCACCTTCTTCTGAATACATAATGGCTGCTGAAAAAGCGGGCTTCCCTTTTTCAGATTCGATAGGGTATTCGAGCAACATAATGTCTAGCTGATCCAATATTGTAAAAATGTCATTTGCAATGGGAGCTTCCCCAACAAATCCAAGAGACTGACGACGCTCTCTAGCAAGTTTACGAATTTCCTCTAACTGTAGTTCATTAAGCTTAGTAGGTTCATTCATTCTCAATCTTTCTCCTTAGCAGCGTTTGTTGTCTCAGAGAGATCATCATTTTAAAGAGTTGTTCTACTCCTTCTTTTTCATTATCGCTTAGCGCTTCGCTTCTTAGTGCGACAAAAGAATTTTCCTTTTCTTTTTCAATAAATATATCTGCAATATCAAATTCAAGTATGTCCGCTAATTTTTCTAATTGCGTAACAGATGGAATAAAGTCTTCCCTTTCAATACGACTTATCATAATCCTATTGATACCAGTTAACTCCCCTAGATTTTCCTGAGTAAAATTTTTCTCTTTTCTTTTATTTGTTACTATAGTTGCTAATTTATCTATAGACAGCTTTTTCATCATAAAACCTCCTAGACAGAATAGTAAATCTATCTTCACCTATATGATACTACTAATGACAAAAATAATAAATAATCATAGAAATGTTATTTTTAATTTCATAAATTCATAAACTATGATGCTTAAAATTACATATTCATTAATTATTCTGTATCTTGGCTAAAAATTTCTTAAAGAATATGAAGTAACTGCAGGGATTTAGTTTATTGTTGTTTAATTAACACTCCTTATTCCATCCATTTTTAATGTAATTACGATATTTCTAAGATACTTGTTACTTTGATTTCAAGAATCTTCAGTTCTTACACTATAAAGTGTCGTTTCTATCTAAGGCATATCGCAGATGCTTCAGGAGAAAAAATCGCGACTTCTTCAGCATGGTGGAAAGAAACACCCAACGGTAATCGTTACCAACTTGTTTATTGGGTAGCAGTAAAACCGGGTTACCAAGGAAAAGGTCTCGCAAAAGCCATAATGACTCGCACACTTAAGACACTGCAAACTCTGGAAGACACGTCTCCTGTTTACTTGCATACTCAAACTTGGAGCCATGCAGCTATTGGATTGTATCAAAAGCTGGGATTTGAGATCACAGATAAAAATTTAGATGGCAGCCCTAATCCAGAATACAAAAAAGCGATGGATATCCTAGCTGAGTTAGAGATTTAAAAACGTTTAAATGTGATTGAGTATTAAATAGAAGTTTTTTATTCTCCTAACAGTTTAGCAAAGGAAAAAATATCGGGAACGATTTATGCAACAATCCCTAATTCAGCAGCCGCAGCTTTTTCGATAAAAGTTACGGCTCTTTCTTTTTCCATAAAATCAAATCCTTTTATTTACTCACCTTATTTTACCAAACCCCAATAGTAATTTATAACTTTCCCCTTCTGCTTTCAGTTGCATCTTAAACATCGTATAATAATCTTAAAAGAAACTTTATTCCGGTTGGCTGCTTTTTCAATGAGATGATTCAAAAGGAAGGACTACATAAACATATGGCACAAGCGATTTTTTTAGAAAAAGGCTTTTATATTGAAAACCCAACAACAGAATTTGAACGTGCATTACAAAAAGCTCCATTCCGCACTCTTTATGAACAAGTTTTTTCTTCAGAGACAGTAGAAACGGATGTCTCGATTGCCTATCTATTCAATGTAGCGCAAGAGTTTGTCTCCGCATTAAAAAATGACGGAGAAATTGAAGTCACTCGCACCTTTCAATTCCCTTCAGAAACGGTTTATCAAAGTCTTATGAATAAGGCACCTTTTGCCATCGGCCATGAATTTATTACTGTTCAATGGCTGAAAAACGTTCACCAAGAATTGGCAATGATTTTTAATGAGGAAATGAGCCGTTTTCAAGGCAGTGTCTCTGAATATATTCAATCAAAAAACAACTCTTTAATTGTTGCGGGCAGGGTTTACTTTCATTTGGTTGAAAGCAAACAAGACGGCTTTCCTTTCGCTTTTTTAGCTACCTATGCGACTAAGAATCAAGACAGAGTCAGTCATATGCCTCTAAAAAATGCACTTACAGAATTCAATGAGTCTTCTGAGATGCTCTCTTTACTGTCCGCTGTTGGACGAGTTGCTGATAAATCTGCTTTCATCTCTCAATTGGTTGAATCAGGGGAATTATTTTCACCTTTACGATTCAATGAAGACGAGGCCTATCAATTTTTAAAAGAAACAGCTCTTTATGAAGAACAAGGAGTCATTTGCCGTATTCCTGATTTTTGGAAAAAAGAACGCAAGACGACCATCAAAGTAACCATTGGCGATACAAAACCAAGCAGAGTTGGAATGGATGCTCTTTTAGCTGGCAGACCAGAAATCTATTTAGGCGAAGACCGCTATTCAAGAGCAGAAATTGAGGCTTTATTACAGCAAAATGAAGGATTGGCTTTCTTGAAAGGCAAATGGGTGGAAATCAATCACCAAAAACTGCAGCAGTTATTAACGACTTACGATACGAAAGAAAACAGCGAATGGACTCTTTTTGATGCTTTGCGGCAGCAGCAAATTTCTGAGGAAGAAGAACAGTCTTTGATCGAAACAACAAATGGTCAATGGCTGCAAACTGTTTTTCAACAGATGACCACACCCACTCAAATCCAACAAGAGCAACCTGCAAAATCTTTTCAAGCTGACCTGCGCCCTTATCAGTTAGTAGGCTATAACTGGTTAAACTTTATGCAAGAACAGACCTTTGGTGCTTTATTAGCGGATGATATGGGTTTAGGAAAAACCGTGCAGATCTTGGCTTTACTCGATTCTCTGCGCCAAGAAAACAAACGCACTCTTTTAGTTATCCCCGCTTCTTTGCTGGAAAACTGGAAGAAAGAGGCAGCCCGTTTTGCACCAAAATTACAGATACAGATTTTGCATGGAAAGAATACCCTAATTCAAGACGCAGAAGCTGATTTGCTTATCACGACGTATGGTATGGTTGCCAGAATGGAGGCTCTTAAAGAAGAGCGGTTTGACCTTTTGATCTTAGACGAAGCGCAAGCCATTAAAAATCCAGGAACCAAACAGACTAAAAGTATCAAAGCCCTGAAAGCCCGCGCAAAAATTGCGATGACCGGGACCCCAATTGAAAACAGGCTATCTGATTTATGGAGTGTTTTTGATTTTTTAAATAGCGGACTGTTGGGTTCAAAAACGGAATTTGGAAAACAAATCAAAAAAGGCACTGACTATGGAGCTTTACGTCAAATGATCTCGCCTTTTATACTCAGACGGTTGAAAACCGATCACCGCATTATTTCTGATCTGCCGGAAAAAAACGAACAGAAAGAATACGTTTCCCTTTCCAAAAAACAGATTGCGTTGTATAAAGGTCTTCAACGAGATATTGAAAAATCGATGGAAGCCACTGACGGCATTCAACGAAAAGGTTTAGTGTTAGCGGCGATTTCTAAATTCAAGCAAATTTGCAACCATCCTGACCAGTATTTAGGCAATCAAGAATTCAAACCTAAACTCAGCGGAAAATTTGAAGCGTTGCGAGACATTTGCGAAACGATTCGTGACAAGCACGAGCAAGTATTGATTTTTACGCAATTTAAAGAAATCTGCGAACCGCTCAATGTCTTTTTAGCAGAAGTTTTTGGTCAATCGGGGTTGGTCTTACATGGCGGCGTTCCCGTAAAAAAACGCGGAGAGCTGGTTGAACAATTTAACGCTCCTGATACGTACACACCGTATATGGTCCTTTCCATAAAAGCCGGTGGTGTGGGCCTGAATTTAACGGCTGCAAATCACGTGATCCACTTTGACCGGTGGTGGAATCCAGCTATTGAAAATCAAGCTACTGACCGAGCATTTCGTATCGGGCAAGAAAAAAATGTCTTTGTGTATAAATTTGTGACCAGCGGAACGATCGAAGAAAAAATCGATGAACTGTTGGCTGAAAAAACACAACTTTCCAACGATTTGATCACTGAAACAAGCGGCGAGAATTGGTTGACAGAAATGAGTAACGATGATTTAAGGAATCTCTTTACATTGGAGGTGGATAACGGATGATGAGTTATGATTTTTACAGCTATGAAAGCATGGCCGAAAAAAAACAAAAAGCTGCCAGAAAACTGGTAACCTATCAAAAAAAACATCCTAATGCTCAGCCTATCTTGGTCAAAGGCACCAAAATCGCTGCTTCCTTTTGGGGAAAAGTGTGGTGCGATCATTTAAAACACTATGCCGATTATGATAACCGCATCGACCGCGGGCGTTCTTACATCAAAAACGGTTTTGTCTTTGACTTAACGATTGAAAAAGGAGTCATTCAAGGCGTTGTCTGCGGCAGCGGTTCAAAATTGTATCAAGTAGACATTGCAATCGATCCTATTACTGATCAACGGTTGGTCCAACAAATCGGCGGCCATATTGAGAGTTTAGAGGCTCTAGCGAATGGCCAATTCCCTAAAACACTCGCTGAAACTTTTTTGACCAGCGAGAACGGTTTGTTTCCTAATCTAAATGAAATCGATCTCTCTTGTGATTGTCCGGATTGGGCACATATGTGCAAACATATTTCTGCAGTCCTTTACGCTGTAGGCGCTAAATTGGATTTGGACCCGCTGCTTTTATTCGAATTACGGGGAATCGATACGACCGCTTTAATCAAAAAATCCGTTGAAGAAAAAATGACGACATTATTAGAAAATGCGCATACTGCAACATCCAGTCGAATTATTGAAGACGATTCAATTATTGATCTTTTTGATTTGTAGAGATTGTCTCAGTGAGATGCACCCTATCAAATGCTGCTTTTGATAAGGTGGTGTCAAGCAAGTTTAAACACGTCCTACGAAAAAAGAGCGATGACGAATATTCTCCACTAGTTCACCACTATCGGGTCTTCCAATTAGGGTGTGTCTTAAAACTACTTTGACAAGAAATATAAAATTTTGGTTCCTCATCGTAACGTTGGCTGAAAGTCAAAGTTGTCTAGTTATTTATTCTAGAGCAACAACGGCTTATTAATACAACGGCTTCAAAAAAACTCCCTTTCTTCATCACCAGCTGATTCACCTTGATGTTCAATCGCTATTCTTCATCACCAGTTGATTCACCTTGATGCTCAAACGGCTTTCTTCATCACCAGATGGTTCACCTTGATGTTCAAACGGCTTTCTTCATCACCAGCTGATTCACCTTGATGTTCAAACGGCTTTCTTCATCACCAGCTGATTCACCTTGATGTTCAAACGCTATTCTTCATCACCGCGAGTTTCTCCTTGATGTTCAATCGGCTTTCTTCATCACCAGCTGGTTCCCCTTGATGTTCAATCGGCTTTCTTCATCATCAGCTGGTTCACCTTGATGTTCAATCGGCTTTCTTCATCACCAGCTGGTTCACCTTGATGTTCAATCGGCTTTCTTCATCATCAGCTGGTTCACCTTGATGTTCAATCGGCTTTCTTCATCACCAGCTGGTTCACCTTGATGTTCAATCGGCTTTCTTCATCACCAGCTGATTCATCTTGATGTTCAAACGGCTTTCTTCATCACCAGCTGATTCACCTTGATGTTCAAACGCTATTCTTCATCACCAGCTGATTCACCTTGATGTTCAAACGCTATTCTTCATCACCGCGAGGTTCACCTTGATGTTCAAACGCTATTCTTCATCACCAGCTGGTTCACCTTGATGTTCAAACGCTATTCTTCATCACCGCGAGTTTCCCCTTGATGTTCAATCGGCTTTCTTCATCACCCATGTCAAATAATTCCTAACCATAGTTTTAAGACACACCCTAATCTGACAGCAGCCAGTCTGCAATGTAGATAATCGGAATGCCGTCTATTTGTTCTACATCATGATACCTGCCTGTGACGACTATTTTTTTATAATTATCTTTTATGTTCAATAAGTTGTCTGTTTCATGTGTGTTATTGGGTAGTTCATATGCTACTTGAACATAAAGAGTTTCGTCTAACTTTCGTGCCACAAAGTCTATTTCTTTCCTATCCAGTCTGCCAACATCAACTGTATAACCTCTTCGCAGTAATTCTATATAGACTATATTTTCTAATCGATTACTATAATTACCATCTTTTCTGCCAATTGCATTTCTTCGTAACCCAGCGTCTACAATAAAATACTTGCCATTGGTTCTAAGATATTCTCGTCTTCGTATGTCATATTGCTTCGCGCGATAAAATAGATAGCCGTTCTCAAGTAAGTCTAAATAACGATTTACAGTATGAGTCGTTGTTTCAACACCCTCACTTTTTAAAGTGTTCACAATTTTTGATGCATTTACTAATTGACCAACGTTATCTGCTAAAAAGCTGATAATGGATTTCAAGGCGGTAGGATCTTTTACACCCGATCTCAGTGCCACATCATTTAAAACAATGGTATCAAAAATTCCTGACAAAATGGTATCTTTAATAGATTCTTCTGCAATAACAACACTTGGAAATCCCCCGTATTTTTCGTATTCATTATAAGCGCTATCTACTTTCCGTGAATCCCTTTCAATTCCTTTTACGCTTAAAAATTCACGAAATGAAAGTGGGTAGATTGGAATTTCGATATAACGCCCACTTAAAAGCGTAGCTAACTCACCAGATAACATATTTGCATTTGACCCTGTAATGATAATATCGCTATCAAAACTTACTCGAACTCCGTTTACGACACGTTGCCATCCTTTTACGACTTGAATCTCATCCAATAATAAATAGATTTTTTTATTGTCTTTGGGAAGCAGCTTATTTAACTGGTCACGAAATTTTTCTTCCGTTGTAATTGTCTGATATTCAAAGCTTTCAAAATTTATATAGATAATATGATCTTCAGGTACTCCCTCCTGCTTTAACTGCTCTTTAAAAAGCATTAAGAGAACTGACTTTCCAGAACGACGTACTCCTGTAATAACTTTTATAAAATCAGAGTCTTTAAATTGAATCAATTGATTAAGATAAATTGGTCTTTGAAACATTACAACCCCTCCAGGATTTAATCTTCTATTTTTGTTAAATGTTAACATTATTTGAAGTTAACTTCAAATTTTATGTAATTATTGCTAAATGTGAAGTGCGACTCCAGTGTAAAGGGATATAAGTGTCTATCAGAAATAGAAACTCCAGTTTTTGCAAAAATAAAAAACTTCTATTTATTCTCACTAGTGTTGCATGAAACATAATGTATTTCATAAAGTTCCTTCCCTTATATTGAACAAGTGTTCGTATTTGTGTATAATAGAAATGTCACAATGGTTAATAGAAGGAGGAAAAAATATGTTAAGTCAAAAATTTTATGCAGTCGCTCAGCATGAGGGCGTTGTTTCTATAACTTCATGGGGAAACGACGATAAACCCAACGTGCGGTGCACTTGGAATTCCTATTTACGTATTACAGAGGATGAACGCATTTTAGCTCCTATTGCAGGATTTACAAGTGTCCAAGGTGATGTTGCTAAGAATGACCGCATTATTTTAACATTAGGCAGTCGTGAAGTAGAAGGATTTAACAACTACCAAGGCACCGGCTTCTTAGTAGAAGGTCGAGCACATTTTACAGATTCTGGCGCTGAATTTGAACAAATGAAAGCGGAATTTCCTTTCATGAATAAATTACTTGAAGTAACTGTGGAGTCAGCTAGACAGCTCCTTTAACTTAAATGATTGAATTTTAGTTAGACTATACGTTTCACAAACTAAGAGATTGGTCTATTCCAGCCTATATAAGACTCATTCCCGACGTTGATGATCCTATTCATCAATGTCAGGAATGAGTCTTATATTTTGTCCTTATTTCAATACACTTTATGCCGCTTTTACTGTTTCTGTTCGTGCCACAGTTTCTACTTGCTTCCTTCTGCCTTTCAATTTGAACTTCATCAATCTCATCGCATTGAAGATAACTAATAAAATGCTGCCTTCATGAACTAACATTCCAATCGACATGTTCATCCATTCACTGAAGAAAACGCTCACCAGCAATACCAACACAACTCCTATGGCAATCACAATATTCTGTTTCATGTTGTTTGCGGTGGCTTTTACTAATCCTAATGCATGAGGCAAGTGGTTGAAATCTGAGTTCATTAAGACGACGTCGGATGTCTCAATGGCTACATCTGTTCCACTTCCCATTGCGATACCGATATCGGCTAATGCTAAAGACGGACTATCGTTGACGCCATCACCAACAAAGGCCACAATTTGTCCTTGTTGTTGCAGTTTTCCGATGTAAGCTGATTTATCTTCCGGCAACATGTGCCCGTATGCTTCGCTCAATCCAAGTTCGCTAGCTACAGCATCCACAGTTCCTTGGTTGTCTCCCGAAAGGACGACTAGATTTTTCACGCCTAAGTTTTTCAACTCTTGCAGATTGGCCTGGACGCCCGGACGGACTTGGTCGCGAATACCCATCAGTACTTTTAATTCACCATCGACCGCTGTCAATACTAGAGAGTTTCCTTGTTGTTCAAACCGTTGTACATCTTTTTGAGCTTTTTTGTTGAGGGTGACGTTTTCTTTTTCCATCAGTGCCACATTCCCAACAGCCACTCTATGTCCATCTACACTTGCAACGATTCCGCCGCCTTTCACTACTTCTGTTTTTTCAACAGCAGAGATGTTCGTTTCCCCAATTTGTTCTAAGACCGCTTTTGCCAAAGGATGATCCGATTCCCGTTCCACACTGGCTAGGTAGCCTAGCATTTCAGCAGAATCTGTTTCATACAGTTCCGTCTCAGCAACAGTTGGGTTTCCAACAGTCAAGGTACCTGTCTTATCAAATACAATCGTGTCCACTTTGCTGAAGTCTTGGATGACTTCACTGCCTTTTAAAAGTACGCCGTTGCGAGCGCCATTTCCGATACCAGCCACATTTGAAACCGGAACCCCGATAACTAATGCACCTGGGCAGCCTAATACCAATATAGTAATTGCTAACTCAATGTCTTGACTAACCAGCCAAACAACAAGTGCCAGCACCAAGACAGCGGGTGTATAGTATTTAGAAAAGCGGTCAATGAAGCGTTCGGCTTCCGATTTAGAATCTTGAGCTTCTTCTATCAACTCAATAATTTTTCCAAATGTGGTGTCTTCACCGACACGGTCTGCTTGAATTTGGATCGTGCCGTTTTCTAAAATGGTACCCGCAAAAACTTCGGAACCAGCAGCTTTATTGACGGGTACTGATTCGCCGGTAATGCTGGCTTCATTGATATGCCCTGCGCCTGAAATTACGGTACCGTCTACAGGTACTTTTGCGCCGGTTTTAACTAGCAAGGTGTCTCCTTCGTCGACATCCTCCACTTCCACTTCTTCAAAATCCCCATTGTCCATTTGCTTCAAGGCGCTTTCGGGTGCTATTTCCATCAACTCTTTGATAGCGGAGCGCGTTTGCTTCAATGTCCGTTGTTCCAAATAGTGTCCGAATAAGAATAAGAACGTGACAATAGCTGATTCTTCATAGTTTTGAATGAAGAGTGCGCCAATTGCTGCAATACTGACCAGAATATCAATGCTGACGACTTTGACTTTCATAGCTTGTAACGCTTAAATGGCTATTGGTGCGATCCCAAAGATAGATGCGATGATCAAAGACCATTCAAAAAGTGCGGTATTTTCTAATACAAAGTGACTGAAGAATCCTAATGCGATCAACAATCCACTGATAACGGTAATGACATTTTTCTTGCTTAATATATAATGTTGCATGTTTTTTCCCTCCAAATTCAGTAATGATGCTCTTGATACATGTAGTATAAGATAACCGCTTCAGTAACAACTTGACTGCCGTCAAGTTGTGAAAAAAGAATTCATTTTTTATTTTGAATGCAGCTCCCTCTTTACATTGATTACTATAAAGTCTTTCGATTGGATAAAAATTGACTACTGTCAAGTTTGGAAGTTTAACTTTATTTGATCCATCTTTGTTGAGATAAACCGCTTCTAAATGAAGGCAACAAAAAAGCAACCCTTAAAAAGATTTCTCTTCTTACAGGATTGCTTGTTTATGAAAGACATTTATTGATGGGTTAAGCTGCTTTTACTTTTGTATTCAACACCGGGTAGCCTACCTCTTCGATCGCTTTTTGAATATCTTCAACCGAAGTGACGGCTGAATCAAAATTGGTTTTGACTTTACTGGAGTTGAACAATACTTTGATACTATCTTTATCCACTCCATTAACCAATTTTAGTGCCCCCTCAATTTTTTGCATACAACTTGGACAAGACAATGTTTCTAATTGCAATGTAGCTTTTTCCATGACTCATTTCTCCTTCGTCTGTTCTTTATTTTATCGGCAACAATAGGCCTTTTTCTCTTTACAACTATAGTATAGCCCACTTTCGGCAAATGAAACTTGTCGCAGATCAAGTTTTGCGCTTCTTTTTCTGCTCAATTCATCATCTGAACAGTCTTTCTCCGCTCCTTATTGCCATCAGAATAATAAGGAATCGGCGGATAGTCTTGTCTGCGCAGAACCCACACTACGATCGCACCAATAAACAAGACCAGAGACAACGCTTGCGAAACCCGTATCCAATCGCCAATCCATAAACTGTCCGTTCTCATGCCTTCAATGAAGAACCGGCCCGCTGAGTACCACAAAACGTAACTCAAGGCAGCTTCCCCTCGGCGTAACAACTGTTTGCGGTTTCGCAGAGTCACGATTAAAACAAATCCCAACAAACTCCATAAGGACTCATACAAAAAGGTCGGGTGGTAGTAAGTACCGTTGATGTTCATTTGTTCAATGATAAATTCAGGTAAATAAAGTTTTTCCAAGAATTGACGGGTAACTGGTCCACCATGCGCCTCTTGATTCATAAAGTTCCCCCAGCGGCCAATAGATTGTGCTAACAACACATTAGGCGCTAAAATATCTAACGTAAGTGCCAAAGAAAGGTCTCTTTTCTTTGCATACCTATATAGCGTGATCCCTCCTGCAATCAATCCCCCATAAATTGCAATGCCGCCATTCCAAATCGCAAAGATTTCACTCGGATTTTGCAGGTAATAATCAAGTTCAAATAACACATAGTAAAACCGAGCACCGATGAGACCAATCGGAATCGCCCATAAGGCCATATCGATGACGGTATCCTCTTCCAGTCCTCTTTTCGTTGCTTCCTTAGTGCTCAACTGGAGAGCCACATATATGGCTGCCGCAATAATCACTCCATACCAGTGGATCACAAATGAACCAATCTCCACTGCGTGGGGGTTCAAAATACCTAATACGTATTCCATTTTATTTGCTCCGTTTCCTCATTTTTTCGCGTAACCTTGACCATGATAGTGATAAACAAGATACCTGCTGAATTCCAGGGCAGCCAGCTTAAGAATGAATTTTCCTCTACCTTTTCATTCAGTTCGTAATACGTCACTTTTTCGTTTCCAATGACACCATCTCCTGTCAAAAGTTTCTCTGGTTTATCCAAATGAGTGTTGTTTATGTAATACATGACTTGCTCTCTTTCCACAGCTGTACCTGTCTCAACAACGTTAGATCTCCTTGTTTCGCCAGTTGTGTTCCCAGCTAAAGGACTGAACAAGAGCGTCCCTGCTGTTAATAACGTGGTGGCAACCATGGTCCAAAAATAATACACCCTAATTCCCTCCTTATTTTCCCGTTTTGCTTGACAACTTCGCTGGAAAGAAAAGCCAAGGTACTGAGTTTTGTCACGTGGTTAATGAAGAGGGACGACAGAACTCCGTCATATAGAAAAAGGTGTGCCCGATTATTCACTAAATCGGACATACTTTTTCTCAAAAGTCTTCCTTTTAGGAAACATTTCTTAGCTACTCACTGTAAAGCAATAAATCATCTACATCATGAATCTTAATTTTTTTCTCAGGCAGCTGTTGGATCAGTCCCTCATTCTCCGATTCTGCAAATTTACGGCTGATGGTCTCAGGCGTTGTGCCTAAATAGGAAGCGATGTCCTTTTTCGCCATCGGCAGAGTGATGATAGGAGAATTGCCCATTTCAGGCTCTATATTTTCGACCAAAAATAAAATCAACCGAGTGACCACATGTTCTACTGCCACTTGAGCGGTTTGCCGTTCTGAATTTTCTAATCGTTGCGATATTTCTGCGAGCAGTTTTAACGAAATTACCGGGTACTCTTCCAAAAGAACCTGTATATCTTTTTGTTGGATCGTGCAAACGGAGGTATCTCGAGTAGCTTCTGCGTATTCCTCATGCAAAACATCAGGATTGAATAAAGTCCATTCTCCAGTAAAGTCACCCGGATTCAGAATGCGAATCAGCTGTTCTTTGCCAGAGTCAGACAAGCGATAGATACGGACTTTTCCCCGATTCACACTATACAAGTCACCCTCTCTTTCTTGTGAGCGAAATAGAAATTCGCCTTTTCTATAATGATTCGTGCGGGCTTTTTTAGCAATACGATCCATCGAGCTGTCTTCCAAATGGTTGAATATCGAAACCAAGCGGATGCAAGCTGAGTGGTCTCCTAGTGCATGTGGTTGGTTGTGTTGAGTCAACTCATTTTTCCCCTTTATCTGTTTTATTTTCGTTTTTTATCATTCCTGTATGTAGTATATAAGGTCTGCACCACAAAAAAATTGACGCCCATCAAGAAAACTATTTTAACGGCAAAAAATTGGAGTTGGAAAGAATCCCAACTCCAAATTTTCCGTTTTTTAATGTGTGTTTATAAGAGACCTACTCTTCGTCTTCATCAAAAGCATCATCGTCTTCCAAAGCTTCTTTGCCAATGAACGCTTGCAGCATCCAAATATTTTTATCTACATCATTTTTAAAAGCAATCAAGGTATCCTCTAAAGCATCATCGCCCTCTTCTTGTGCTAAACGGATAGCGCGAACGGTTAGTTCACGGGTGCTTCTGAAATCGTCGACAATGTTCTCAACCATTTCTTCTGCTTCAGCGTATTTATTGACCGCATTTTCTGAAAGCATGGAGTATTTTTCAAATTCAGCCGTTGTGGAAGCAGGTTTGTGACCGGAAGTAATCAGACGCTCCGCCAGTTTATCGAACCATTCTTCGTTTTGATTACACAGTTCTTCAAATTTTTCATGTAACGTAAAGAAGTTTGGACCTTTTACGTACCAGTGATATTGATGCAATTTCACATGTAACGAATGCATATTTCCTAAAAGGTGATCCGCGATGGCCGCTGCGTTGATTTTTGTATGATGGACATGTTCTTTGTGTTCTTGTTCGGCTTGCAACCTTTCTTGGGCTGTTTTTTCTTGAGTCGGTTTATTTTCAGTCATGATTCATTCCTCCTATTTTTTGTTTAAAATGAATTTTTTGTTTCCTACAGCTTCGATCGACGCCTCCTTTTTCTTTGTTGAACTTAGTATAGGACAGAATTTCAGCAAAAAAATTGACGCCCATCAAGAAAAAAATCTTTTCTCTTGATGTAGCATTTGAGATCACAGATAAGAATTTAGATGGAAGCCCAAATCTAGAATACCAAAAAGCCATGGATATTTTAGCTGAGTCAGAGAATTCAAAAAAGCTTAAGCTAAACAGTATCAAGAAGCTATTGAATGCAAATTAACTAAACACAAAACAAAGCTCAGAACCGAGATGCTTCGTCTCTCCGTTCTGAGCTTTGTTCGATATTCAATATTTTCTCATTCTTCTGCCGCAAATTGAGCCTTGTAAAGCTTCTTGTAATAGCCATCTTGCGCCAGTAATTCATCATGGCTGCCGATCTCTAAAATATTCCCTTGATCCAATACGAGAATTTTATCGGCATTTCGAATCGTTGACAAACGATGGGCGATCACAAAACTGGTTCGTCCCTCCATCATGTGCAAGAACGCCGATTGGATTTTTTGTTCTGTCAACGTATCTACCGAACTGGTCGCTTCATCTAAGATCAACATATCCGGTTCAGAAATCATGGTCCGAGCAATGGTCAGCAATTGGCGTTGTCCATCAGAGATTTTGATCCCGCTGTCCCCAATACGTGTATCGAGCCCTTCAGGAAGACGTGCTACGTAGTCATACATGTAGGTCATTTTTAATGCCTCGAAGATTTCTTCATCCGCTGCGCCTTTGCGACCATAACGCAAGTTCGCGCGTAAAGAACCTTCAAACAGCCACGTCTCTTGCAGCACCATTCCGAAACTTTTCCGCAAGCTATCCCGAGTGATGTGACGAATGTCGGTCCCATCAATTAATATGCTCCCCTTATCGACATCATAAAACCGCATCAATAAGTTGATCAGCGTTGACTTCCCAGCTCCCGTTTTCCCGACAATAGCAATCGTTTCACCTGGCTCCACTTCCAAATTGAAATCCGTGATCAACGTTTGCCCTTCTTCATACGCAAAGTCCACATCCCGAAAAGAGACCGCTCCTTTGGCTTGCGTCAGTACACGAGGGTCCGCTTCATCCGGTTCTTCAATCGGCTGCTGAATGATGTCATAAGCCCGGTCCAAACCTGCTAAGGCTAATTGAATCTGTGTGGTAATTCCGGAGATCTCGATAAAAGGCTTCGTAAATTGACTGGAGTAGATCGTGAAACTGGAAATCACTCCGATCGTGACACCGTAATTGCCTTTCAAAGCCAACAATCCTCCAACTAAACCAACTGAAATATAGGCTAAGTGGTCGACTACCCGTGAAAGAGGGTTCGTCAACGAAGAAGAGAATTGGGCTTTTTGCCCATCGACATACAAGCGCTGATTGATTTCTTCAAATAATTCTTGAGAAGCACTTTCTTGTTGGAAAGCTTTCACCGTTTTCTGATTTCGAATGTGCTCATTAACAAACCCCGAAAGCTCTCCAGTGATTTTCTGTTGATTGCTGAAATTGTGTTGCGATGCCCTGGCTACTAACCACATCACCGTAAAGATAATCGGAGTAGCAATAAGCACGACCAAGGTCAGTAAAGGACTTAAATACAGCATAAACGCTAAAGCCAGTACCAAAGTCGATACGCCTGAAAACAATTGGATAAAGACCGCTGAAATCGCAGCCGAAACATTGTCCATGTCATTGGTAAAACGACTGACAATATTCCCATGCGCCGTTTGGTCATAGTACCTTAATGGCAGGCGATTCAACTGTTCAAAGGTATCTTTCCTGAGTTCAGCAACCGATTTATAAGCAATCCGGTTCCCTAAAATCTGGATGACCCATTGGCTGACGACCGTCAAAAGCAAGATCCCGCCGAACAGCGCTAAGATACGGAACAAACCCGCGAAATCCACTTGACCTGCACCAATTAGGAGATCAACGGAGACACCAATATAATAGGTCATTAATACAACCGTCAAACCGTTGACGATGCCTAACAAACTAGCAGCGATCAACTCTTTCGGATAAGCCCTCAGATAGGACCAAAAATAACGGAACCCTTCGGAAGATAATTTTTTCATCTTACTTCTCCTCCTGTGATGCAACTAATTCTTGATAATCCGGTGATTTTTCTAGCAGTTCTTCATGTGTTCCTTTAGCTAGTAATCGACCGCTATCCATTAATAAAATTTCCTCAGCTTTTTGCAAGGAACGGATTCTTTGCGAAATGATCATTACCGTGCAATCCAAGTCCCGCTTCAAAGCTTCCCGCAAATTCAAATCGGTTTGGTAATCTAAAGCAGATAAAGAATCATCCAGTATCAACAACATTGGCTTAGCAATCAATGCTCTGGCAATGGTCAATCGTTGGCGTTGGCCACCTGAAAAGTTTTTTCCATTTTCCATTACAAGAGAATCCAGTTGATCAGGAAGATGCTTAACGAAATCGATGGCTTGGGCAGTCTCTAAAGCTTGCCAGCATTCTTCATCACTTGCGTCACTTTTTCCCCATTGCAAGTTCTCTCGTATCGTTCCACTAAAAAGAACGGCCGTTTGCGGAACCATCGATATTTTTTCGCGCAATTCTGTCAAATCCCATTCCTGGACATCCATCCCTAAAAATCTTACGCTCCCACCACTGACATCGTAAAAGCGTGGGATCAATTGGGTCAAGGTCGACTTTCCACTCCCAGTAGGACCCGTTATACCGATCATCGCTTTATCAAAAACTGAAAAATCGATATTCTTTAAAGATAAACCAGCTTCTTTACTGTATCTGAAATCGACACCCTTAAATTCCACTAATGGGGAAGTGTTCTGCTCAACAACCTTCCCTTCTTTTGGAGAAGACAAACTTGGTGTTGTGTCCAGCACTTCATTCACCCGTTGTGCAGAAGCAGCAGCGCGAGTAAACACGACCACTAAATTGGAAACAACAATCAAAGCTAACAACATCTGATTCATATAATTGATCAGTGCTAAAACTTCTCCTTGTTGTAAAGACCCGTTATCTACGGAAAAGCCACCTAAGTATAACAGAATGATGACCCCAATATTCATGATCAGTGTCGTGCTGGGCGATAGAAGCGCGGAGACATTCGCCACTTTTTCATTTACTTGAGCTAAGTCATCCGTACTGCTTTCAAACTGTTTCGTATCGCTTTTTGTTCTAGCAAAAGCCCGAATCACCCGTACTCCGCTTAAGTTTTGAGTAACCAGTTCATTTAAGTTGTCCAAACGTTGTTGTACTTTTTTATATAACGGCACTGTATAACGAATAATTAAAAACAACACCACGCAAAAGATGGGCAATAAAAGCAAATACAGAAAACCCAGCTTTACATCAATGATAAAAGCCATTAAAACAGCACCAACGCTTAAAAACGGCGCTCGAACCACTAAACGGATCAACATCGCTAAAGCCAGCTGCAATTGATTGATGTCATTTGTCATCCGTGTAATCAATGTATCTGTGCCAAACTTATTCAGATCATCATGCGATAATGTATTGATTTTTTTCATCAACTGGTTCCGCAATTCCGTGCCGAATCCCTGCGAAGCAACCGAAGAAAAATACTGACAAATAAGCGCACATCCCCCACCAATTGCCGACATCAAGATCATTAACCCCGCCATTTGCCAAATTTTCAAACTATTTCCTTGGGCAACTCCTTCATCAATCAACCGCGCCATCAACAACGGCAAAATCAATTCAAACACGGCTTCCAAAAACTTAAAAAAAGGCCCTAAAATGACTTGCCGCTTATAATCATTTACATAATGCAATAATCGTACCATTGATTCATTCACTCCCTTTGTTGCAATTCCTATTTATTATAATCTAAAAAAGGCTGGAACGAATTTATAAAAACTGGGACAATGGTATAGGAGAATTTTTACATCTTGCGAAGTAGTTCTCTCTATTTCTCATTTTATTGGTTTTTAGGCGAATCATGACGATTAATCAGCGATTTTTAAGGATTATATTTTTCGAGTGATTCTATCTTTTTTGCTATTTAACTGCGAAGTTAAAACTGTTTATTTTTCCTTAGATAATTCATCGTTTTAAGGGTTTAAGTTCTAAAGTCTTATTTCTTCAACGTTTATAAGGAATTTCTTTTTTCACTGTCAAGTTACTTATATTTTTTGGTAATTATTAATGTTATAATAAACTGTAAGCGTATTTTTTTGTAATTTATCTTAGAAGGGAAGAGAATCATTGGTTCAAAATTTAATTGGGTTTGGTAATCATGCTGATGTATATGAAATAGTTCAAAATAACATACCGTTTGCAAAAAAAGTGCTAAAAGTTGGTGGGGATTCATATCAAGCAAAAGAAAATAAAGAACGTTTTATTAGAGAAATTAATTTATTGAGACAGTTTCAAAGTGAGTATGTAGTAACTTTAGAAAGTTATAACTTAACTGAAGAACCGCCAAGTTACATAATGAAAAAATATAGTTATAATTTAGAAGTGTATTTAAGAAGAGAAAGTGTTGCAGAATTTCCTAATGATGAAATGCATAACATTTTCCTAAGTATAATTCGTGGTGTCAAATATTGCCATTCTCAAGGTATTATTCATAGAGACTTAAAACCTGAAAATATATTACTTAACTCATGGAATGATGTAGTAATTTCAGATTTTGGCATCTCAATGGAAAGGAATTTGGAATCGCGATTAACCACTACTATACAAGGTTTTGATAGTGGGGAATTCACCGCCCCAGAAGTTAAACTTCAAGCTAAAAATGTTGACGAATCTGCTGATATATTTAGTTTAGGTAAGTTGTTACAATATATGATTTCTCTAAATACAGATGAAAGAAATATAACTTCTTTAAATGTTAATAATTCTTTAAAACGATTAATTGAATCTTCTACTGAAGTTGGAAAAAAACATCGAATAAAAAATTTGAATAGTTTTGAAATACAATATCGATTACATATAAATGAATATCTTGAAATAAAAGAAGATACTCTATATTTAAAAATAGAATTACTCAACTTGGCTTACGATGAAAACATTATGATGGAAATCATTGAAGAATTATACCAAGTTTCAGAAAATGATAATATAAAATTTTATGATTCAATAATGAAATTTAAAAAATCAAGATTTAGAGATTGGATAATAGAAGATTTACCATCATTGGTCTATTCAATAGAAAGATTTATTAACTACATTCAGAGTAATGAGTTTTATTGTAGTTTTGATGAGATTGACAAAATTTCTAACTTTTTAATAATATTGTATCACCTTGATATCGAGCATTCTCTTAAAGGAAAAATATCTATGTGTCTAGCTAACTTAGCACAAAAATACCATAGATTCAAAGCTATGCGAGATTACCTCACGCTAGTTTCATCATGGAAAGACAAAAAAGATGTGGTTTTTTCTTATTTGGACCAAAATGAGTCTGGCTTTAAAAAAAGTACGATCAATATTTTAAGACGTGAAGATTATTTCAATAGAGATAGAATTTCTGAAGAAATTATGGAATATTTTATATCCTAAATCACTCATAGAATTTTGTACAGAAACATTTTTATCAAAAAATTAGGTGAAACTGAAATTTCCCCCTTGTTTTTTAATAATTTTTAAAATCACTGATTTAACAGTCGAATCATAGGTAATTTAAATTCTGAAGAATCGTTTCAAACTCTTTTTCATACACATTTTCACAACTGAATTAGATTTGAAATCGATGAGCATGATGTGTCAGTCGAGAAGCAACTTTAATTAACCGAAAACGAATGGTATTAATAAGAGATTTTATTTCTGTTTTTGGAAATACTAAGTATTGTGAATACTACATTAGAATCGGCTTTTTCCAAAATTAGTTGAACGAATGGAACCTCTCCAATAGTAAGTCTTTATTTCTTCAAAGTGAGAAGGAGCATCGTCCATACATGATACACTTGATTACTTTCACTTTATTGATGGATCCTTCGACTAAATCATTACTGTATGGAGATTGGACAGCCATAATGGCTGCGTCTAAATCTTGTTTTGTTCCATCTGCGAAACTATGCAGTTCTTTATAGTATGACTGCTCTGCTTGAAGAATCCATCCATTAATCCTTCAACGTCATGCATTTCAAATATCGTTTTAAATCTCTGTATACTATTGTATAGCTCTTTTACAAATGGATACTGCTCAAATAGGCACCGGTATTCTTCATAGTAGAGATACATAGTGACGTACCAGTGATGCTGAACCTTGATATCCTATTTGGCGAATCAATGCTTCAATCGTGTTCGCCATCAATCCTTTTTCAAAGTTTTGATCAATATCCGTATAAAAAGGAACTAAAATACTGGTTCTCTTCTTAGACCCCGTTGTCTTTGATACCGCTGTGACTTCTTTAGTAATATCCCGTTTAATAGTTACGGGATGCTTGTGGAGCTTACGGCCGATGGTCGAATACGTGGAACCTAACTGTTTTAATCGTATCGCTTCGTCAACAATTCTTTCTTTACGTTGAATAGTTTCGTTATGTCGTTGTTCCGCTAATAGCATATAAATGTCAAAGGCGTAAGGGTTAACTTATCGTAGGCTAACACTGAGTATTGCGGACTGGATGATTGGAACGAAAAATGTCGGGCCTAGTTAGACCTAACAGGAAATCACAAAGTACATGGAACGACAAAAAAGAGACCTGATTCAGTGTTCCTTCTGGAAAAAGCACACTTGAAATCAGTCTCTCCTCTTAAAAGCAAAAATTTTTTTTTGATGCCAGTATAACTGCAAAAATCGGGCAAGACAATGCGATACGCTTTAAAGGAAATCGTTATTCAGTTCCTCTAAAAACCTATCAAACCGTTAGTTCTAATGAAGTTATCTGGAGTGTTCGTGATCAAGAATTATTGATTTTAAATGACCTTAGTGGAGAAGAAATTACTAGACACTCGGTTTCATTTGAGAAAGGGAAATTAATTAAGAAAAGGAACCATAGCAGAGATCGCTCAAAGACCATCAAAAAAATATCGAGAAGCTATGATTCATTTATTTGAGAATGAGCAAAGAGCCGCTTTTTTTATTGACCAAGTCATTGCCAGTCATAAGCGATACGCTCGAGACCAGTTTCTGGTCTTGGAAAAAGCTGTTCAAGAATTTCCTGGCTCTTTGTCAAATAGTGTTGATGAGAAAATAATTCAATAAAATGAAGTATCCAATAGGGGACTGGTAAATAACTTCCAGCTTTTTCATATTTACGAATATTAGAATCGTAAACGCGCTCAAAAAGGTAGCCCTGACATCCATTCATGAATAAAGCTTAACTTCTTAGAAACCTGTAGGGTAGTGAGTACGTTTCGTAAGCCTCTACTGGGTTTACAAGGCCTTGCTGTACAAAATCATCGTAATCCGGATGCATGTACCACACACCTAATCGTTTCAATGCTCCATGAACCATTCCTGAATATTGCTCAAAAAAATCCCGTTCCTTCTCTTCCGTCAATTTTCTTATCATCATTGTCATATCCTTCAAGTGGTGTTACAAGGCCTTGTACACTTGTAGAATACCGCTTCTGTTGAACTCTAACAAAAAAGTAAATATTACAAAAAAGTCTCTGTATATTCCTTTTGCAGGAAGTTTGGATTCACAAATGCTTAGTTTACTTTTTATATAAACATCCACATAGGAACTTTTTTCATCTAAAATTCACGGAATGAACTACTGAAATAGATTATTAAAAATACAGAAAACTCACTGCATAAACGCTTCACTGAAAAAATCAAATTTTTCTTTTTACAATCCAAACTTAATTTTGTCTCCAAGTTTAACTGCTTTTAGCACAAATTTCAGATAAAAATGAAGATCCTATATCTATTTTTGAAACAACATCTTAAAAAATCCAACACAACTACGAAGTTAAATAAACCTCTACAGAATAATTTTATTAGCTTTAAAAACACTTTATATAGTTTTGTTAAATAAAAAAACACTACATATTGTATTTATTTAGATAAAGTGGTATTATAATTACAGATTTTTTTAAATCTCTTTTTATACAATTTTAAGAAAAATCAAATACAAAATAGAATGTGTGGTGATTATTATTCAAAGACAAACTGTATCTTCTACTAGAATCAGAAGTATTGGTTGGCAGCCTAATACTCTAGAAATTGAATTTAAAGATGGTGTTCTCTATCATTATCATGGAGTTCCTCATTCTGAATATATTTCTTTCATAAAGTCTAGTTCTTTAGGTTCCGCACTAACACTGATTGAAAATATCATTATACTCGAGTTAACTAGAAAAATTTATATTTATGGAGGTGGTGCTACATGGTAAAAATCCCCTACGCAGATTCAACCGGAGTTTTGTCAGTAGAAGTTAAACTTCAACATGCTGCTGATGTTTACTTAGTAGATTCTATTAATTATCGAAAAATGAGTTCTGGACAACGTTTTAAATATTATGGAGGTTACTATTCAAAAACTCCAGTTATCATAACTGTGAATGGTACGGGTAGATGGTATTTAATTGTTCGAGGTGGAGGTCAGTATAAATTTAACTGGTACTAATCTAATATACTAGCATTATGCTTTAAGCACGAAAGTTTCTTTTCCAACCAAAAAATGTAACCGCTAACTAACACCTTTTATTGCGTTCATTAGTGTCATTGGAATATACGCAGTCTCTTAAATATGTAAAACGTGACTAGAAAAATTCAAAAACACCGTCAAATCTATGTATTATACTTCTTGGATTTGACGGTGTTTCGAATTATTTAGATTTATAAATGATTACTAAAAAGTCCCTCTCTACCAACTCTTCTCTTACTATGTTTGTAACCACTATTTAATACCTTGGCTATTGTGATATGATAAAGTTTATTTGAACCTTTTATTCATTTTTTGCCTAAATCTTAGCAATCACAAATAACCTACACCCGTCTTACCCTAGGTAAATTAGTAGTGATAAAGCTTCACTGCCAACAATACAAGAAAATGAGCAATGAGGCGACAGCAAAAAGTTGTTTTTCCCTAGGAATAAAAGAATCATATTAAAAAAAAATTAGTTAAAGGCTGAACTACAAATGTGGTCATTGACAACAAGGAAATAATAATCCGTTCTTCTACGTATCCCTTCTCTATCGACAGTTTAAAGAAAAAAAACGGTCATCAAGAACGCAAAGGAAAAAGACTTTCAAGCAAAATATTGCTGAATGAGAATTGGATTCAATCAAATAGACCAAACATTTGTAGCCTCTTTTCCAAAATAGATGGAATACTATTCTAAGAAAAATATTACATTACCAAACACCTTTGAAAGTATATTAGAGCTACGTGGATGAAGATATTTTATCCAACTTAATTTGACACTTAAGAAAACAAAAAAGATTGAACGATTTAATCTTTTTGTAACTACCCCTAAGCGGATAATCACAAATTAAAGAATAGATTCAATCCAAATAGATAGCCTAAATTATCAAGCAATTTTTGTTGTATCTCCTAATTCGCCCCCATGTACAGATTCGCCATCAACTAATTAATAAGTTCATAAATCAAGCCTATTCATATCTTCCATCATTTTTACAGACTCTACTTTGACTAACAAATTTGTATTATGCTTTTGTCTGGAGAAATTCATTAGATACTAATTATTTTTATCGCTTTTCTTTAAAAAATTATTTATAAAACTTGTAATATCCAATGCATTCCTTTTTGCTTTGTCAAATAAAACCTGAATTGATAGATATTTAATTTCTCTTCCAATACCAATCTTTATTGGTTCTATATCCTTATCATCCACAGTATAAACATTCTCTGGATCAAGCCTAGAGTTACTAATATTCGGGGTAGCAAAAGATATAAAGTAGCCATCTCTTAAATCATAAGAATCTTCATCATAGTAGTATTCCCATTCATATCTTCCTACTATAATAAGATGAATTTCGTCAGACACTACATAATCAGCTAACTTTTTATTCTCATCTGTTGTGTAGTACATCTCTTTATTATTAGCACTATTTGTATTTTTAGCATTAGCATTATTTTTGAATTCTATTGGAAGTTTATACCATTTATTATTACCTTCGTATAGAGATACCATCAATTCCTCAACTTCATTATTCATTTTAATCTCTCCTTTGTTTATCTTCTACTGAATTAATTTTGGTATAGCAAATATTGCATTCTGCAGAGTTATTGTTTCGCTTTGTAATTCTTTTAATGTTTGTGATAGATTACGAGTAATTTTATCAGGCTTTGTTTTGTTCACTACTGATATATAAAATTCAATATCTAAAGTCCCATCACTATAATTAACAATCGTATCCTTATAAATTTCAATATAATGAATCATTATAATTTTTGTTTTTGTATACTCATTTTGTAATGTTTTCTCAATCGTACCATTAGTTTCTAGCTGTTTTTTTAAATCTAATACTATAGTTGAAAATTTATTTAATTGTTCTTCGATTTTTGTGTAATCAGCCATAAATTTATTTGAGTTAACTTTTAATATTGTTTCTTTTATTTGCTCTTGTTTTAATTCTTCTCGTATTTTGTTTGTTGAATCTATCAGAAAGACACTTATATAATAACCTATTATTCCTAATACCATAGAGAATGTCGACAAAAAATATTCCCAATTCCAATTTAATACGCCAAACATAATTATAAATAGGGCAGTAGGTCCAATTGTCATGATAAGTTTTAGATTTTTTAAGAAAGTCTCAAATAAATTAAACTTCATAGTATTCTCCCGTCACAGAGTAATTTTTCATAGCTTTATTTAATATTCATTGTAAATTTAATCTGTATTAGTTACTATGATTTTATGTATCTCTATTTACAGAGTGATAAACATCATTCAACATAATCATGACTAAATTAAATAAACTAAATAAACCTAAAAGCAATATATCTATATATCCTTGTATTAGTAATATTGTTGTATCAGAAGATAATTCCAATTTAATAAAGGGGACTATTAATGATAAAGTACCAGTTATTAAAAAAAGTAATGCAGTAAATACAAATGGACCTAACAATTCAATTAATGCTTGTCCTTTGTACTTATCGTTCTTTCCTTGATAATTTGCTAATATTTTCAGTTCTTTCTCTTTAAAAACATTTTTTTCAGCAGTAAAAAGAGCTAAAGTAAATGTTAATCCAGTTAATGAGGCACTAAAATAACTAGCAATAGAAAAAGTATCAAAACTTATAAAGTCGAATATTACTGTCCCCAAAAATAAGAATACTATGATTAGTATCCATAAAACAAACAGATAGTTTGGTAATAAATTTGCAGATGCTAACCAAACCAATTTAATTGGGTTATTATAAAAATTGCTTTTCATTTATATTCCTCCGATTAAATATCTGACTCTAACTTTCCAATTTTTTTTATTTTAGAAAATACTCCTTTTGCTTTTCCTTCCATTCTCTTTAAATATCCTTTCTTAGCTTCTTCTTCTAACATTTTATTTATAGGTTCCAGTTTTAACGGTCTTCCATCTGGTCCTACCAATGTGGAGTGTAACTCTTTAGCCTCAGAGTCTCTGAGAATATTATGTCGATCAAGTGGGGGATTTCCATTGGGATAAACTAAAGTATAACTAACCTCAGTATGTTCTCCCTCCAGTATAAACGATTTATATACCGGATTAATATTAATTTTTCCGATACGTAAGGTAACATCTTTGCTAGAGTTGATTAGAAGTTCAAAAGCATCAATAAAGTTTGTCGCGGCATCTATATTATCAGTCTCTACTAATATGTGTTCTGTTTTAGGGTTATAGTAAGAAGTAAGCTCTAACGGAATGATAGAAGAAGCCCCTTCGTCCAAAGAAATGTATCGTTTAATCTTATAAAACTTTTTAATGTGAGTTATACCCGTTCCTACTTGATTATCTGTTTCTAGTTCATATAAACTTTCAATTATCTCATCTAGAACAATGTCGTATGCTTTTTTTATACTTGGAAATTTTGATTCAATACTTCTCCTAGAGATCATACAATCTTCATTTAATTTTAAGAAATCTTGAGTATAATGAATTTCTCCGGTTTTTCTATAATTAAGCAAAATCTTCTTGTATTCAGAAACCAATTTATGGGTCTTCTCTTCTAATGATTCAAATAGTTTGTAAAAATCTTCCTTACTATGATTTTCTATTGTTAATTTAAAAAATCCCTCAACTTCATTAACTTGTAATACGCTCTCAAGAACATTAGGTATTTCTTCGGAAATAAGGTATTCAAGTTCCTCTTTTTGTCTGTAAACTGCTAAAATATTCGGTTGAAGATTTAATTTAAATACGTAGTAATCCATTCTCTCTATGGCTCCTTTTATATTGCCGGACTTGCATGTTAGATATCATCGTAATAAAGTTCAGTACTTTTATGCTCTAAACAAGCATGTTAATTATCTAGATAAATAATAGCATTAAGTAATGACTTATGTATATGATAAAAGGATTGATCTATTAAACGATTTACCTTTTTTTGTTATTCTATTTTGTTTCGTCCACACATTTTTTTGTACTCTCTGGTAATTCTCTAAAGACCCAACATAATAATGTTCTTAGTTAAACACATACGTATAAAGTTCAGTATTCTGCAATAAATACGGAATCATTTGGTCTGGAGCATCTGGATTGCTTCCTTCATCCAAATATTGTTTAATTAAAGGCAATGTCTCTTTTTTAAAATATACAAAGTAGCACATCATATTTAGATTTTGGTTCAGTTGTTTTTTCGAATCTAATAACTTTTTGATTTTCATCAGTTTCTGCAAAACCATTACGTTTCAATTGTTCAATATTGTCTTCTGCATAAGTCGCAATACAGTTCGCATCCATGGGATTATAGAAACTGGCATAATCCGGCAACTCTAAATCAAATAGCTTATCTCCTACCAACAACAGTAAATAATTTTTTACACCAGCTTTTCAATAACATATTGAATATCTCCAATAACACCTACGAGTTTCATTGGCATATATCCCATCATTATGACTTTCAACTTTTTACTGTAAGAAGTTCCTTCCGTATATTGTTCGACGTAAACATTAAATTTATCATTTTTGAAACATTCTTGAATCTTGTCTTAGTATTCTCCTTAAACCCCTACCGGAATATTACGCAATCATACCTTGTCTAAAGACGGTGTGAATTCTATACCGCTTAATTCTTCAAGTAGCAATCCTGAAACACGAATTTCATCTACTCGATTATTGAAGTCGGTTCCCATTAGTTGTTTGGAAATACCTGAATACACCACAATCACTTCAAACTCCGGCATATCTACTCCCTTTTCAATCAATTCATATTCATTCGTCTTGCAGTCCATAACCATTAAATGATTATCCATGCTTAAAATATTCGCTGATTGGTCTAAGATACCGTTTTTCAAACCGATGAATTTCGTTTCTACCCAGTGACTGTACTTAATCAAATCCATTTTGGATACTTCAATGTCATTCACATCACACAAAGCCATCAAGTAAGCCGTTGTTACAGCCGCAGAAGAACTCAAACCACCAATCGGCAGTTTACCACTGACAACTCCAGATAAGCCTTTTTTCAAAACAAAATCTTGCTGCAAAGCCAATACCGCTCCACGCAAATAATTCCCCCAAAAACCTGGCACATAATCAGACTCATGACTCAAATGGAAGTACTCTTTATCAGGGAAATCTAAACTATGTACATTTATGTATCCGTCTTCCCTAGGCGTATAAACCCATGTTAACGCTAGCATTTAATGTTATACCAGTCACTCTTCCACCTTAAAAATCGGAATGTGCTCCAATTGGACAAATTCGTAAAGGCGAGCGTACGGCACGCAAATCAGTTTCCTCGAATCGTTTATTAAACTCTTGAATCAGTTGTTCCCTAACTCCCTCCTAAAACAAAAATAATTTTTCCTATGTATTCTTGATAAAGTCTTATAAAAATTCTTTCTCTCTATCTTTTATAATATCATAACGTGTTTGATTCTATGGGATATAGGACAAAAGTTTTGAAAATGCTCACTTTTACTTCTTGAATTCTACAAACAAGACAACAGTAATTAGTATAAAAACAAAAACTTGATCCCTCTTAAAAGAGAAATCAAGTTTTTGTTTTTATCGTAGTACAATTCCTTAACCAATTTCTATAAAATCTATTCTCCCACAACTAACTCTCTCACTTTTTCATCATCAGCATTCATATGATTTATTCCTACGCGTTAAAAAAGTAACAGTTTAATCAACCAGCCGATAATCACCCATAGAATTGAAGAGAAGAAGCAGCCATTTCTAAGTCCAATAATTGGTCTTCTCTTATCCATTATCATCACCTATTCTAATGTTTGAAATTGCAGCATTTTAGATGACCTTAAAGATTAATGACACCTTACCTTAAATAATTGTATTCCCTAGTTTAATATTATACAACCGATTAGCTTTGTATCTATTTTTATATATCTATTTTCACACTTGTAACATCCTGTTAACTTTTGTCTTACCTATTCTTAAAACGCTTTGTTCTCTTCTACTTTAAAATAAATAATTATGGTAATATAAATCTGTTAGTAACGCTTTAAACACTCTATCTTAAGAAAGCAGGAACGATATGGAACACAAAAGATCTACAAAGAAAAAAAGTTCACTTATGAAAAAGCTAGGATATTCTATCGGCATTATCTTTTTAGTCTTACTAGTAGCTGGGGGATTATTTGCTTGGAAGGTTTATAGCGATGTTACAAGTGCTACTGATGAGATCTATCAAGATGTCGAGAAAAATGAAACTCGACAAAAACCTGTTGAAGTCGGTAACAAAGAACCTTTTTCAGTCCTATTACTAGGTGTTGATACAGGTGACTTAGGGCGTACAGAAAAAGGCCGTTCAGATACGATGATGGTGGTAACCGTCAATCCAACTACTGATCAAACCTCTATTTTAAGCATCCCTAGAGATACATATACAGAGATTATGGGTCGCGGTACAATGGATAAAATCAATCACGCATATGCTTTTGGCGGTGTTTCTATGTCGATCAACACTGTACAAAATTTATTAAGTATTCCAATTGATTATTATGTAGAAGTGAATATGCAAGGTGTCAAAGACATTGTTGATACATTAGGCGGCGTACAAGTTACTCCTCCACTCTCCTTCGATTATGAAGGTTATACATTTACGGAGGGACAAACGGTTTCTTTAGATGGAGACACAGCTTTAGCTTATTCTCGAATGCGTTATGAAGATCCAAATGGAGACTATGGTCGTCAAGCACGTCAAAGACAAATCATTATGGCAGCCATGAGCAAAGTAGCTTCATTATCTACTATTACGAATTACCAAGGGATTTTAGGTACTTTAGAAAATAACATGCAAACCAATCTGACTTTTGATAATATGGTTTCTATTTTCAATGATTACAGAGGAGCAGCTTCAAATGTAGAACAAATTCAGCTAGAAGGTGCTGGAACAAAAATCGATGGTATTTATTACGCTATCATTGACGATAATGACTTATCCGAAACATCTAATCTACTTAAAGAACAACTTGAGATAGAATAACCTAAAGAGGACTGCGCAAAAAGCAGTCCTCTTTATAATTTATTTGATTTCCTGCATTCTCTCTATTGACCGTTCTGCGCGTAGTTCGCTTCAACCGCTTCTTTTTCAGCCAACCACCAATCTTTGTGTTCCGTGTACCATTCAATCGTATCCGCTAAACCGTCACGAAAATTAGTGAATTCAGGTGTCCAACCTAACTCTTCACGAAGTTTTGTGGAATCGACTGCGTAGCGTAAATCGTGACCAGCACGATCGGTTACGTGATCGTAAGCATCTTTAGGCTGATTCATTAATTCCAGAATCAATTCTAAAACATGTTTATTGTTCTCTTCTCCATCGGCACCAATCAAATATGTTTCACCGATCCGACCTTTAGTCAAGATTGTCCAAACCGCAGATGAATGATCATTGGTGTGAATCCAATCTCGGACATTTTTTCCTTCGCCATAAAGTTTCGGGCGAATACCGGATAAGATGTTAGTAATTTGACGCGGAATAAACTTCTCAATGTGTTGGTAAGGGCCATAATTATTGGAACAGTTCGATAGCGTCGCTTTTAAGCCAAACGAACGGAACCAAGCTTTGACTAACAGATCAGATCCAGCTTTAGTAGAGGAATACGGGCTAGATGGATTATAGGGTGTTTCAACCGTAAATTTCTCTCCTGGACCTTCTCCATGTCCAGGAAGATTTTCACGTAACGGCAGGTCTCCATACACTTCATCAGTTGAGATATGGTGGTAACGTACATCGTGCTTCCGACAAGCTTCAATCAAGGTATACGTTCCAATAATATTAGTGTGCACAAATGGGAACGTATCTTTTAAAGAATTGTCGTTATGAGATTCCGCCGCATAGTGTACAACGGCATTGATCTCTTTAACTAGTTTCTCAACCAGTTCAGCATCTGCAATATCTCCTACCATTAATTCTACTCTATCTTCTGGGAGTCCAGCTAAATTTTCTTTATTTCCTGCATACGTTAATTTGTCCACTACAGTTACATGAACCTCAGGATGATGATTCACTACATAATGCACAAAATTTGAACCGATAAATCCAGCTCCGCCAGTAACCAGAATATTTTTCATTTCACTCACCTCTTTTGCAATATAAGAGAGTTTACACTAAATAAATAGCATAACCATTTACTCTTTATCTTACGGAAAGCGCATCTCTGTGTCCTTCTCGCAACAAGTCATTAACTGTTTTCACAGGATTAAAAGTAGTCAAAGGCACTTCTACAAACAACGTATTCCAATTGTGCATTGCACCATTCCACAGACCTGGATGTTCCAATGCTTTTAATTCCTTGCCTTGATACGTCTTCTCACTAATGAAATAGCGATCTTCATTTGTGTAATTTCGCAAGTCGAATTTCTCATCTTTGTAGTCTTTTACGAAACAGACAATATCTACCGGATTGAAATATTTCGACGAATGGAATACTTCGTATTTTTCTTTATCCTTCAAATTAATTTCTGCCTCTTCACAAATCTGCAGATCAAGGTAGTCTCCATTATCAACAACAAATGGACCGCCGCCTGCTTCTCCATTATTCTTGACCATCCCGCATACTCTTAGAGGTCTGTTCAACAGTGACAGAGCCTTGTCTTTTGTTAATTCTTTCTTCAACGTGATGTTCAAAACCTCTTTAATAAACAAAGCAATATCTTCCAAATTGTATTCATCTGATAAAATATCTGCTATATACTCTTTGATCTGTGCTTGGACTTCTAATCCTACAGAAGCTAGTTCTTTTTTCGATTCAATGGTATCTTCAACTTGGCTTTTATGGCACACGTTATCAACATTCTTGATAAATACAATATCCGCATCTAAGTCATTTAAGTTTTCGATTAAAGCCCCATGACCGCCTGGACGATGAAAGACTTCTCCGCTTTCCAAATAAAATGGCTGATTGTTCATGTCTACTGCTGGAATGTTTGTCTCTTCCTTTTGAAAAGAATAGGTGATATTTAGATTATCTTTTTCTTGGAGAGTTTGATTTACATATTGATTAAACATTTCTTCATGCTCATTCGCGATTGTAAAATGCAAATTGATAGCGTCTTGATTTAAATATTGTTCTCCTTCAAAGATATGCTCATCGATGGGAGTGGTAGTATTCTCTTCGTATGTATGCATTTTGATCAAAGCCTTAGGGAATTTACCATATGCTAATCCGCTTTTTACTACATTGTCAGTAATTCTCAAGCGATCTTCAGTGGTATTTTTATCTAGTTTATTTATCTCTACGTATTCTTTTATATCTTTATATAAAGCAAAATTTTCTAAATCAGCAAAAAACTGTTCAACAAATTCAGTCTCTTTTTTATCTTCTAAGAATGCATATAAATCTTTAAACATCCTAGTAGCTGCTCCGCTTGCAGGAATAAACTTCACCGATTTCTGTTTTAGATACTCTTCAGTGATATTGTTAACATTTGTAAGTTCTTTTTCAGTAACAGCTGAGACAATATTCATATAATGCGTTCCTTTACGGAATTTTTCAATAATTTTTTCCAACATAACTCTCCTTTTATTTCCTCAGGTTATTTCATGTTGATTATTCAAAAAAACAGCTCTACGTCGTAAGCCCGTTAAAATTAACCGCATAGAATTGTTGTCTCCCCTCTTGTAAGATTGACTTATCTCAATCAGACAGGAGGGATTTTTACTATGCGAGATCAAAAAAATAATCAACCCATCGTCCCCGTC
>NZ_JBGQQT010000024.1:0-33868 GCF_045528345.1 Desemzia sp. FAM 23989
TTAATCAGTTAGCAAAAATAAATTAAACCCTTTAGAAAAATATTTTTGAGAAAAAGAGCCATTGAGCATAAAACTAAACAGATAATTATAAAATTTGGTAGTTTATAAAAAGTATGAATTATTCAGGTAATAAACAGTTATTAGATTTTGTAGTATATCACCGTATTTTAAAAAAGCTTCTCTCTCAAAATAAAAAAGGTTTTTGCTAATTAATGACAAAATAATGAACGTTCTCTAATTTTGAAAAGTGGCTTTAGATTAAGCTTTTGAGATAAAAAAAACACTAACTATCATTTTCATGGAAGGTAATATTACATGATAATTGCATATTTTAATTGATTTCTAATCAAAAAATCATTATAATTTTAACTTGTACAAGAAAATAGTACATTAATACTTCAAAATAATGAGATGTTCATATTTTTTTGCAAAAGGAGATGAGGCAACGTTGATTAAACTGCAAAATGTAAATAAATATTTTGGAGACCACCATGTACTGAAAGATATCAATCTAGAGGTGGCGGAAGGGGAGAAAATCGTTATTATCGGGCCTTCGGGTTCTGGTAAAAGTACGACTGTTCGATGTATGAACTTCCTTGAGGAACCGACATCAGGAGAAGTTTTTATTGAAGGCAAACAAGTGACTGCAAAAAACAAATTAGAAGTTGTACGCAATTCTTCTGCAATGGTTTTTCAACAGTTCAACCTCTATCCGCATATGACGGTGTTGGAAAATCTGACGATTGGTCCAATAAAGCTGCAAAAAAAATCTAAAAAAGAAGCAGAAGAAACAGCCTATAAGTATTTAGATATCGTAGGGCTGAGAGAGAAAGCCAATGTTTATCCGTCCACTTTATCAGGTGGACAACAGCAAAGGGTCGCTATCGCGAGATCCCTTTGTTCAGAAACGAAAATCATTTTATTCGACGAACCGACTTCAGCTTTAGATCCGGAAACGGTGCAAGAAGTGCTGGATGTTATGATCCAGTTGTCGAGTATGAATATCACGATGGTCGTCGTGACACACGAAATGGGATTTGCAAGGCAAGTAGCAGACCGAGTTATTTTTATGGATGAAGGAACGATTTTGGAAGTAGGGACTCCAGAACATTTCTTTGATAATCCGACTCATGAACGAACGAAAGAATTTTTAAGCAAAATTTTACGATAAAAAAGGGATAATCAACTAATTAGGGGGGAAAAGAGATGAAAAAAAGAAATCTATTCGCTACATTGATGTTGTCCAGTTTGTTGTTTTTAGGAGCTTGTTCGTCAGATGAAGGTTCAGCGACTGAGCCGACAAGCGGCGCGGATCAAGTTACCATTGAATCCATCAAAGAAGCAGGCGTATTGAAAGTAGGAGTCAAAGAAGACGTTCCAAACTTCGGATTGAAAAATACCGAGACCGGAGAAATCGAAGGTTTTGAGATTGATATTGCGAAGAAATTAGCCGAAGATATTTTAGGCGACCCAGACGCTATCGAATTGACGCCAGTTACAGCAAAAACACGTGGACCATTATTGGATAACGGCGAAGTTGATATGATCATCGCTACCTTTACAGTAACAGATGAACGTAAAGAAACTTACAACTTTACTGAAGCTTATTATGAAGATGCAGTTGGTTTGCTGGTGAAAAAAGATAAGAATTATGAAGGCTTGAAAGATATGGATGGAGCAACTATTGGAGTATCGCAAAGTTCAACAACAGCCGATGCTATTAAAGCAGAAGCTGAACAATACGACATTACGATGGACTTTTCAGAGTACGCAACTTATCCAGAAATCAAAGCGGCTTTAGATTCTGGTCGTGTAGATGCATTCAGTGTGGACAGATCGATCTTGGCTGGTTATTTGGATGATTCTACTGTGATCTTACCAGATCGTTTTGCGACTCAAGATTATGGAATTGCAACGAAGAAATCAAATACAGAATTGGCAGAGCACGTAAATGAGTTGATCACTACATGGGGAGAAGATGGCACTCTTGATGGATTGGTTTCAGAGTGGGGACTGAATGAATAATGAACAGTACAAATCCGTTCGCTCTTTGGAGATGGGAGGCTCTGTTTCAAAACTTTGACAGTATTGGGACTGGTTTTTTAAGGACACTTCAAATCGCTGTCTTAGCCTTGCTGCTGTCTTTGGTGATAGGCGTATTCGTTGGGATTCTTTCCACAGCTCAAAGCTGGCTGCCGCGTTCTATCGCTCGGGTGTACGTGGAGATTTTCCAAAACATCCCGCTGGTCATTCAGATTTTCTTCATGTACAACGGTTTGGCTATGGCTGGTTTAGTGTTGAGTGAATTCACGATCGGGGTAGTAGGTGTCGGGCTGTATCATGGAGCATACGTAGGAGAAGTCGTGCGGGCCGGTATTTTATCAATGCCTAAAGGCCAGCATGAGGCCGCCTATTCTCAAGGGTTCAATTACGTTCAAACGATGCGCTACATCATCTTGCCGCAAATGGTGAAAAGTATATTGCCGCCATTAACGAACCAAGCGGTCAATTTGATCAAAAATACCTCCGTATTGGCGATCATCGCTGGAGCGGACTTGATGTATGCAGCTGATTCTTACGCTTCTTATTCGTTAAACTACGGACCGGCTTATGTCGTAGCGGGGCTGCTGTATTTCTTATTGTGCTTCCCGCTGGCGACTTTCTCTCGGAAATACGAAGAGAAATTGAAGAAAAATGATTCCGTAGTAGTGGATATTCCGGAGGTGATGGAATGATCGAGTCTATAAAAACCGTTTTTACTCAGCCTAACGTACTTTTTTTACTGGACGGCTTAAAAACGACTTTACTGATTTCTATAGGGGTAGTGATTCTTTCCATCCTATTCGGAACTCTTTTAGGATTAGTGCGGAACTATGAAAGAAAGTTTTTCGGCAAATTATCCGGATTCTATATTGAGTTGTTTCGCAATACGCCGTTGCTGCTGTGGATGTTGGGTTGCGCCTTCTTGATTCCAGGAAGTACGATCTTATTGAAAGGGTCATTTGCATTGTTCCTGTATACCGCTGCAGTAGTGGCCGAGATCGTTCGGGGAGGATTAAACGCGATACCAAAAGGGCAATTTGAAGCCGCTCATTCTCAAGGGTTCTCGTTTTTCCAAACCTTGTGGTATATCATCTTGCCGCAAACATTCAAAAAAGTCATTCCGTCTTTGTTGTCGCAAGTGATCACTACCATCAAAGATACGTCATTCCTTGCTGGGTTGGGAATCATAGAATTTACACGAAGCGGACAAGTGATTTTAGGAAAAGTCACTAAAACATCAGAAGTCTTTATGATCTATGCTTTCTTAGCGTTAGTGTATTTCCTGATTTGTTTTACCTTGTCTGTTTTAGTCAGAAACTGGCATAGCAGAAACTCAGAAAATGTTTGACGGAGCTTTATCCATAAAAACAGGGCATATTCCTTAGCGACAAAAGGGATATGTGCTGTTTTTTGTTTGGGTTATTTTAAACGAAAATTAGCTATATCTAAAATACGAATATAATATTAATTTTTATTAATATTGTTCGAGTTAGTGTTTGGCTGTTTTTTATTCTTTTTTCATAAAATAATAGACTATACCAATAATAGATAATTGTTAGCCGTCAAATATAAAAACGTATTAATTAAGGTTTTTATTAAATAATTTAATCGTAATATTAGAATATACCATATTTGATGTGAGATGTTCTGACATGCGAGGTGAGGTTTAGAGAATTATTTTAACAAATTCAATGAAATGTATTGCAATCTTCGTTATTTGGTGTTAGTTTTTATAACATGTTATAAAAACAGCTAGTCGAATAGGAGGAGTTGCAAATGTTTGAAGCAACAGATACGCTTTGGGTTTTGATAGGAACGGTATTGGTATTTTTTATGCAGGCAGGATTCGCGATGGTAGAGACAGGGTTCACTCGGGCAAAAAATGCAGGTAATATTATTATGAAGAACTTGATGGATTTTGTATTAGGGTCTTTGATGTATTGGATCATTGGATTTGGAATTATGTTTGGGCCAAGTGTCGCAGGGCTTATCGGAGCGCCTGATTTATTCGTGCAAGGAAATTACGATTCAACGATTCCAGGGTATGTATTTTTGATGTTTCAGACAGTTTTTGCTGCAACTGCAGCGACAATTGTTTCAGGAGCAATGGCTGAGCGGACAAAGTTCAGTTCTTACTTGATTTATACGTTGATTATTTCAACTATTGTTTATCCAATTTCTGGTCACTGGATCTGGGGCGGCGGGTGGTTGTCTGAATTAGGATTTATAGATTTTGCAGGTTCAACGGCTGTTCATATGGTAGGTGGTGTCTCAGCTTTGATTGGGGCGAAAATACTTGGTGCCCGTATCGGCAAGTATGACAAAGATGGAAAAGCACGTGCCATTCCTGGACATAGTTTAACACTGGGAGCTTTGGGAGTCTTTATTCTTTGGTTTGCTTGGTTTGGATTTAACGGTGCATCTACTGTATCAGCTACAGGGGATGAGACACTGGCTTTGATCGGAACCATCTTTTTAAATACAAACCTTTCTGCTGCAACAGCGACGTTAACAGCTATGACGATCACTTGGATGAAGTACGGTAAACCTGATATCTCAATGACGTTGAACGGATCACTGGCTGGACTTGTAGGGATCACGGCTGGTTGTACAGTGGTCTCGCCAGTCGGAGCAGTTGCCATCGGGGCGCTCTCTTCTATTGCTTTGGTATACGGTTTGGAATTTGTAGAAAATAAAGCCAAAATCGACGATCCGGTTGGCGCTTTTGGGGTTCATGGAACAGCAGGGGCTTTGGGAACGATTTTGGTAGGAGTATTCGCTGTCGATGGCGGAATTCTGTATGGCGGAAACTTTGAACTGCTTAGTGTACAAATACTTGGAGTTGCGGCAGTTGCATTGTGGGTGATTGTAACGATGACAATAGCTTTCCTTGTCATTGATAAAACCGTTGGATTGCGAGTCAGCGAAGAAGAAGAAATTGCTGGGATGGATGTTTCAGAACACGGCTTAGAATCCAGTTATGGAGATTTTGTAACTGTGCCTTTTGGCCAAGTACCTGTATTTCGAGGAATGAATAAGGAGCCAAAAGATGTTGAGCTGGCATTTGCGGGAATGAGTTATGGAGAGACAGATTTCGAGGAAAAAGGTACAGCAACAACAACAAAAATTGAATTACCAAAATTGGGACGAGCTATTTCAAATGAAGAAAAAATATCCAAAGTCGATATTATTGCTAATGAAGATAGATTTGAAGAACTGAAAGATGCGTTGAACAAAATTGGTATCACTGGAATGACGGTTACAAAAGTTTATGGTTATGGGATGCAAAAAGGGCATACCACTTATTATCGAGGAGCGGAAGTGGACACAAATTTATTGCCTAAAACACGCATCGAAATCATCGTCAGCAGTGTTCCGGTAAAAAGCGTAGTCGAAGCAGCACGCAAGGTTCTTTATACCGGCCAAGTCGGAGATGGGAAGATTTTTGTGTATGATGTGGAAAATGCTATACGGATTAGTACGGGTGACTATGGTTCATCAGCACTGGATTACTCTGAGAGTACAGAAACCGTTGTCTAATGAATTAGATAAGGTTCAAATACAGTATTCATGAAGCACACTGCGGCAATAGAGTTGAAAAAAACGTTCAAGAAACTTAAAAACAATCATCAACGTAAATGTGCGTTTGCCAACCACCAAAAGCCTCACACTAAATATAGAATAAGCTGAGTGTCGATTTCTCTTGAAGAGAAGTCGGCATTTTTTAATGGAGTAGGGGAACTTATTCATTGGTTGTCGTGTTCTTTAAGGTTGATTTTGGAACAAATAAAAAGAGTATCTCTTTACAAATCGAACAAGCGTTCGTATAATGGGTTTAAAAGAGAACAAGGCGGTGTCTGACATGCACGATAAATCGGAAGAGAATAATAGAGTGATCGATCCCAATACTTCAGGCTATGTAGATAGAAAAATGGCCAAGTGGCAAGGTCTGATTCTATCTGAACATGCGGAACTGTTAAAAGAAGAGAAAAAAAACAAGGGGAACACCACTGAAGAAAAAGAGAAACAGACTCCGGAAGAAATCTACTCGTTGATCGACGACTCATTTAGCCGGAAAGAAATAATAGCGATTCAGCTGGACTGCTTGTTCAATGGCCAATATGAGGAAGATCTTGTAGGGGTTGTTTGCGGATACTATGAGAACAGTATTTATGTCCAAACGATTGATGCTGGGTTAGTGGTTTGTGAATTAGAATTGATCCGCAATGTGGAGAAGACAGAAACTCCAAAGTGGTTTAGGGTGTAAAAAAAACGGAATGAACAAGGAGATGTGAATCATGATCAGAATGGATTACTCTTATCAGCCAAGACGCGATATTCTGTGTATTGATGTAAAATCTTTTTTTGCTTCAGTAGAGTCTGTTAAAAGACGCATACATCCCTTAGAGTCTTACATCGTCGTAATGAGCAACCCGGATCTGGAAGGCGGGCTTGTATTGGCTGCTTCGCCGAAAGTCAAAGAAGAATACGGTATTCGAACGGGTTCTAGGCGTTTTGAAATTCCTGTGCATTCAAAAATCGAAATTGTCGAACCTCGAATGGCCTTGTACATAAAAGTTAACCTGATGATCAACAACTTGTTCAAAGAATTTGTTGCAGAAGAGGATATTCATATCTATAGTATCGACGAAAGTTTCTTAGATGTTACCCGTTCACACGCTCTTTATGGGTCAACCGAAGAAATAGCTAAACAGATCCAAAAAACCATCTTTCAACGATTGAGATTAGTGACCTCGATCGGTATTGGAGATAATCCTTTACTAGCTAAACTAGCTTTGGATAATGAAGCAAAAAGAACTCAATCGCAAATAGCCATTTGGCACTATGAAGATGTTCCGGAAAAGCTTTGGAAGATCCATCCCATCACCAATATGTGGGGGATCGGGGGAAATACGGCTAAGAATCTGTATCGATTAGGGATCGATTCGGTGTACAGCTTATCTCAATATGATGTGGATGCGCTGAAACGCGTTCATGGAGTGATTGGCGAGCAGCTCTTTTATCATGCTCATGGAATAGATCATAGTGTGCTGTCCGAAAAATACACCCCTCATTCAAAAGGGTACGGCAAAAGCCAGATCTTAAAAAGAGATTATGTCAATCAGTATGAAATTGAAGTGGTTATCAGGGAAATGGCCGATGAAGTGGCGGCCAGATTAAGGAAACATCATGCAGAAACGGGAGTGATCCACTTATCCGTCAGCTATTCCAAGGACGTTTTAGATAAAGGCTTCAGCCGCCAAATGAAGATCTTTCCCACTTCTTCAAACGTTAAAATCATCGAAACCTGTTTACAGATTTTTCGAACGCATTACAACAATCAACCTGTACGTCAATTAGCGATCCGGTGCGGAAAAATAGCGTATAAAAAACAGCTGCAACTGAACTTGTTTGAAACTCCTGAAAAAACCATCCATACAGAAGAGTTGGAAGTCGTCATCGACAGAATTCGAGAAAAGTATGGATTTAGTTCTTTAGTCCATGCCAGCAGCCTGACTAAGGGAGGCACAGCGATCCAACGAAGCGGACTGGTCGGCGGTCACAAAGGATAGCAGATCTATGAAAAAAATACGAAAATTCATACTGGATTACGAAGCAAATAGGCTAAACTCCACTTTGGTTTTGAAGCTTTATCAATAGATTAGACAAAAAAGGATAGAGAATAATTTGTAGATTGATGGCGTTTGAATTGAATAATAAGATACAATACAGAGAGAGTTCTTTGTTATAATGGAGGCAGTCTGGAGTGAGTGTCATGACATTAAAAGAACAAAGACAACAAATGTTAAGTGGCGAGATGTACAATGATCTAACCAAAGAATTAATAGAAGCTAGAGAAAAAACAGTGCTGTTGACAAATCAATACAATGACAGTTTCGGTGAACCATCAGAAATTAGAGAAGAAATGTTAAAACAATTATTGGCGTCTGTTGGAGAAGGGGTTCATTTTGAGCCCAATTTCAGATGTGAGTTTGGTTTCAATATCTCGATCGGAAATAATTTCTATGCCAATTTTGATTGTGTGATGTTAGATGGCGGCAAAATCGAAATTGGAGACAACGTTTTGTTTGGACCAAGAGTAGGCATTTACACATCCAATCATGCCCTTGATGCCGCAGAACGCGTGGCTGGCGGATGCTATGCAAAAAAGGTAACCATTGGAAACAATGTCTGGATTGCTGGATTGGTGCAGGTGTTCATATCAATCAAGGGGTAACCATTGGAGAAAATGCCATTATTGGTTCGGGGAGTGTGGTAAATAAAGATATCCCAGCCAGTGTAATCGCTGCAGGTGTTCCGTGTAAGGTCATTCGAGAAATTACTGAAGAAGACAAGACCGGATTTCAATCCTAAACGAATGCATCATTATGGGAAAGGGGAAGAGCATGAAATCGCAAAAACCTAATGACTTAAAACAACACAATGTCCAAGCTATCCGCAAATTATTTATGGAGCAGCAGCACGACTTAACGAAAACTGAAATTGCACGTCTGACGTCTTTAAGTGTAGTGACGACCAATAAATTGATTAGTGAAATGATAGCGGCCGGTGAGCTTGTTTCTCTCCAACAGTCTGTCTTTACAGGTGGCAGAAAAGCAATGGTCTATCAGTTAAACAAAGACTACAAAACTATTTTGACCATCCGTTTTTATGAGACCGATAAAAAGCAAACAGCCTTATTAAGGGTATCTAATTTGCGCCATGAGTGCATTGTAGTCCAAACGGTTCATTTAACAGAAAACACGATGGATAGCGTATTGAATGCAATAAAGAAACTCCTGAACGAGTATTCGAAGATATCGGTTATTGTCATTGGTATTCCAGGTGTTGAAATGGATGGTAATTTTAAGATTATGGATTTTTCTTCTATGAAAGGCATCAATATTCGAGCCCGCTTAAAAGACATGACCGATTTGCCGGTTATTATAGAGAATGATATTAACGCAGCAACTTATGGATTCGCAAAGGAAAACAGCACTGAAGAAATCGTGGCTGGATTGTATTGTCTAGAAAATTATCCTCCAGGTTCAGCGGTAGTCATTCAGGATCGCATTTTCTGTGGTGCCAATGGTTTAAGTGGTGAACTGAAACATCTATCCTACTATGATAATGTGCACTTTCCCGTAGTAAATCGGTCAAAAGCAGCAGGGCTTGTGGAACAATCCCTTCGTACGATCATTAGTATGTATGACCCACATGAAGTAGTGATTTTTGATGTTGATCGATTCATTACAACCGAAATATGGGCTGAGATTTCCGCAAGAATCACTCAAATTTTCCCTTATGGGTATTTGGCAAAGGTAACAATTTATCATGATGTAGCCGAATATTATTTAATGGGTCTCAATGAATTGGGGTTGAAGCTTATTCTAGAACAGCCATTTTAAATGACTTGACTATTCACTGCACACCCTTAAGCTACTTATGCAGTGGGAGGGCAGCGATTGGATGAAACCTTGTCGTTTGTATTTTTTTAGGATAAAATAGAACGAACTTAATAAGGAAAACTAATAATCTTGGAGGATACTGTATGCGAACGCAAAGAGAACGAATGATTGCTGGAGAATTGTACACTGGCGATAGCGAATTACGAAAAATGAATCAGAGGAACCGCCGTCTTCTTCATAAGTATAATTCAATGACTGTAGACGAATCAGCGGAGCGAGTGGCATTATTGAAAGAACTATTGGGAAAAACTGGAGACAAAGTCCACTTTGAACCGCCATTTCGATGTGACTATGGCGATCATATTTCTGTAGGCGAGAATTTTTATGCCAATTTTGATTGCATCATGTTAGATGTTGCACCGATCACGATTGGCGATAATGTGTTATTTGGTCCTAGAGTAGGGGTTTATACTGCAGGACACCCGATCGATGCTGAAATAAGAACTTCTGGTCTAGAATTTGGGACCCCCATCACAATTGGCGACAATGTTTGGATAGGCGGCAACGTTGTGATCAATCCAGGTGTTACGATTGGAAATAATGTGATTGTTGGTTCAGGATCGGTAGTTACCAAAAGTCTTCCTGATAATGTCGTAGCTGCAGGAAATCCATGCAGAGTACTAAGGGAAGTAACAAATGAAGATAAAGTCTATTGGACGAAATTGAAAGAAGAGTATGAACAAGAAATGAATAGCTGATATAAATACTAAAAGGAGACCCTCACGGAGTGCATAAAAACTGAAGTGTATTTTTTAGTGCGGGTTTCCCTTCAGCTATAATTGTTTGATCTTCCATGTATCTCTCGCTTTCTTTTTGGTCTGGTTTGTTTAAGTGATCAGATCAAAAATGAGTGGAATAAAAAATTGGAAGATTTTTCTAACCTGCTGTATAAACGGTGGAGAATCAATCTGAAAAAAAGAGAAACCTGAAATTAAAATCAGGTTTCTCTTTTTTCTACATAAATTTTAAAAGCAGCTTTATTGCTGACGGCAATGATGCTTCCATCCGCACTTTTCAAAGTGAGATCCCCTTCGTAGGCTTCTTTAGAAAGGAGAGTGTATCGTGCTCTCAGCTGGATTTTTTTAGAGGTCAAATATTCCAAAAACTCCTGGTCATCTTTGACTTCCTTGATCACAAAAGATTCTCCTGGAGAAAGCTCAATCAAACTAGGAGACTGAGTAGTAGAAATTGTACTGTCTTTAGCAGGAATAGTACCACCATGGGGATCAAATTCTGGTTCCCCTAAAAAATGATATAACCGTTCAATAAGCTCGTCAGAAGAAGCGTGTTCAAGGCGATCAGCCTCAGCGTGTACCTCTTTCCAATCATACCCCAATTTTTCCAACAAAAAGACTTCCCATATTCGATGTTTGCGAATGACTTGATTAGCTAAACGCAATCCTTTTTCAGTAACTTGTACGCCTTTATAAGGAATACGTGTGATAAGGCCTTCTTTCAACAACTTTGAATTCATGTCTGTTACCGATGCAGCAGTTACATTCAGAGCCTCTACTAATTGTTTATTATTCACTATTTTTGTTTCTCCGCCTAGTCCCGCAATGGTTTTTAGGTAATCTTCTTTACTTGGCGTCATTTAAGTACTCCTTTTGATGTCATTTGTCTTTATTATACCGCATTAAAAAAAACAAACCAATGTCAAAAATAGGTCCTATTGTGAATACCAAATGGAATTTATATTATATGATATTTTCATTTGCAACGGATACAAGCTCTATATGGAACAAAACCTTCTTCTCTTTATTAAGCTTGACTTTAAATGTTTTTTAGATTAACCTTAAAATAAAGTTTAGGTAAACCTAAAACGTAAATGAGGAAGGGAAATAAAATGAACAATACAATGATTCAAGTAGAGAACCTCAGCGTTAATTACGCAGGAAACAAAGCCATATATGACATTGATTTAACCATCCCTACTGGCCACATCACAGGAATTATCGGTCCAAACGGGGCAGGTAAATCAACATTAGTAAAAAGTTTATTAGGACTGATTGATTATCAAGGAACGGTAACTTTTGGAGAGAAAAAACTAAAACAGGTTCAAAAAAATATTGCTTATGTTGAGCAGCGTCAAGAACTGGATCTTAGTTTTCCGATCAATGTATTTGATACGGTTTTACTAGGGACCTATCCGAAACTGGGATTAATAAAGCGCCCTGGTAAAAAAGAAAAACAACTAGCTCAAGAAGCTCTAGAAACGGTAGATATGCAAGACTATAGTCACCGTCAAATCGGTGAATTATCGGGTGGTCAACTGCAACGTGTCTTTATTGCACGGGCTATTGCACAACAACCGGATTGGTTCTTTCTTGATGAGCCTTTCGTCGGAATCGATGTTGTTAGTGAAGAAGTGATTGTGAAAGTATTGAAAAAATTGCGGGACGAAGGCAAATCAATGGTGATCGTTCATCACGATTTAAGCAAAGTAACAGAATATTTTGATCACTTGATCATGCTGAATAAAACGGTATCTGCATCTGGCCCAGTTGAACAAGTATTTAAGAAAAATAATTTAAGCGCTATTTATGGTACCAGTTTTGTTGACTTAGTTTCAGGAGGTAAATAAAATGATTGCAAATTTTATTGACGGTTTAACGAATTATCAATTTTTACAAAATGCCTTGATTACATCTTTATTAGTTGGTTTTGTGGCGGGGATTATTGGTTCGTTTATCATTTTACGTGGAATGTCCTTAATGGGTGATGCCATTTCCCATGCGGTTCTGCCTGGAGTAGCCATCTCCTATATGTTTGGCTTTAGTTATGTTATTGGAGCTTCTTTCTTCGGTGTTTTAACGGCGGTTCTTATAGGCTTCATTACTGAGAAAAGTACGCTGAAAAATGATACTGCGATCGGGATTGTTTTTAGCAGTTTCTTTGCTTTAGGTGTGATTTTGATTTCATTTGCGCAAAGTGCTACTGACTTATACCATATTTTATTTGGTAACGTGCTGGCAGTTCGTGACTCAGACATGATGTTAACAGCTGTTGTGACCATTGTCTCGCTCATCTTTATCTTATTATTTTTCAAAGAATTAAAACTGACTTCGTTTGATCCTGTGATGGCAAAAGCTGCTGGTTTACCGGTTAAATTTTTCCATTATGCTTTAATGTTTTTGCTCACATTAGTGGCAGTCGTTTCCTTGCAGACTGTTGGTACGATTTTAGTGATTTCTATGCTGATTACACCAGCAGCCACTGCCTATCTATTAACGAATAATTTGAAAATCATGATGTGCTTATCCGCATTCTTTGGTATGTTTAGCTCGTTTATCGGTCTTTTCTTCAGTTATTCTTATAATCTGGCTTCTGGAGCAACCATCGTGCTGACTGCTGCCGTATTCTTTGTGATGGCATTTTTATTCGCTCCGCAAAAAGGTTTATTGATTCGTAGAAAATTGGAAAAAAATAGTGAAGAATTAGTCTAAATGATGAATAGAAAGTAGGAAAAGATAATGAAAAAGTGGTGTAAATTAGTAAGTGTCGGACTTGGTTTACTCATTCTCGCAGCCTGTGGAAATCAAGAAAGTACCTCTGAAGAAAGCAGTACTGGGAATGAAGCAGTGTTGAATGTGGTCGCAACGAATTCTATTATTGCAGATATGGCAGAACAAGTCGGTGGAGAACTGATCAACATGCATAGTATTGTTCCCATTGGTACCGATCCACATGAACATGAAGTATTACCAGAAGACATTCAAAAATCCGAAGAAGCGGATATCATTCTATACAACGCCTTGAATCTAGAAACGGGGAACGGTTGGTTTGATGATTTAATGGAAACAACGAACAAAGTTGAAGATGAAGACTATTTTGCAGTCAGCAAAGAGGTTGAGCCTTTGTATTTAACCAGTGAAGGTCAAAACAGTCAAGCTGACCCGCATGCTTGGTTAAACTTACAAAATGGGATTCAATATGTCCGTGAAATCGAACGAATATTTATTAGTAAAGATCCTGCGAACGAAGCCGCTTATACGGCGAATGCTGATGCCTATGTTGAACAATTGACCGAACTGGATACGCAAGCACAATCTGCTTTCAATGATATTCCCGAAGAGAAGAAATTACTGGTGACGAGTGAAGGGGCGTTTAAATATTTTGCCAAAGCATATGGTCTAGAGGCAGGATATATTTGGGAAATCAATACTGAAAGCCAAGGTACGCCTGACCAAATGACAACTATTATTGATAGCATCGAAGTCTCTGAAGTACCTGTGCTGTTTGTTGAAACAAGTGTGGATTCACGAAGTATGGAACGTGTCTCAAAAGAAACAGATCTTCCCATCTATACTAAAATCTACACGGACTCTATTGCTAAAGAGGGAGAGCCAGGCGATTCTTATTACAATATGATGAAATGGAACATTGAAAAAATTCATGAAGGCTTAAGCCAAACAACTGGTGAAGCTCAACCATTGAGTGAATAGACTTGATTCAAATAAGATATTAAGTTGGAAAATTCTTCTTTCAATATGTTAGATGTCGTGCTTTACTAAGTTTTAAAGTAGAAAAACAATAATATACACTCCAAATGGTTGAGGGAAAATCAAATTTTTGGAGTGTATTTTTGTGTCTCTTTATTTTCTAACGTTGGTAAAGCAATTTATTCCGGTCTTGGGTATGTTCATGGAAAGCCGCGAGACCGGACTTAAACCAGCCATCTTTGCTTATGTTCGAATATGGTTATACCATTCAACGCCTTCCTCTAGAGAAATGCTCTATTCAATGTGATGAGAGGCTTTCTTTTGAGGAGTAAATGAAGGTTATTCTTCAAGTGAGGAGTGAAAAATTCCTGACTTGAAGAATAAAATGGATTTATTTATTAAGTGGCGTTCAATTAAGTTCTCACTTGACTAGTAAACTGTACTTATTCATCAAGTGAACTTGAAATGAAGCCTCACTTGATGAATAAACTAAAACAATAATGCTGCTGGCTGTCTTAGGCTCAGTAATGTCCTGCTCCAAGAAACGATTAACGAAGAAACATCGTTTTTATTTACCAACGTCAAATGTTTTAGAATCATTTTTGTGTCTAAACATAAAGAATCATTTCAGCTGTATTTTTCTATTTCAGAAGTATGGCGTGAAAGCCTTCATAATAAATCCTGTGATCTTTAATAATCTATAACCAATGCGTACAATTGGAAATTAATCTACAGAAGAGTTACCATAAAAGTAGATTCAAATAAAGAAGGAGGAAATATTCATGTCAATAAAAGTAGCGATTAATGGATTTGGACGTATCGGACGTTTGGCGTTGCGCCGGATGTTGGAAATGGACACAGAATTAGAGGTAGTTGCGATCAATGACTTGACGGATAATGACGACTTAGTTTATTTGCTAAAATACGATACTGCTCAAGGACGCTTCCCTTATAATGTAGAAGTAGGGAACGACGCGATTATTGTGGATGGAAAAGAAATCAAAGCATACGAAGAAAAAGATGCGAGCCAATTGCCTTGGGGCGACTTAGGTATCGACATCGTTCTAGAATGTACTGGTTTCTACACTTCAGCGAAAAAATCTCAAGCTCACTTGGATGCAGGAGCCAAACGTGTATTGATCTCTGCGCCAGTTAAAGCTGCCGGAGCAGAAGTAGACAACACGAAAACCATTGTTTACGGAGTTAACCATGATTCGTTGGATGCAGATGATCAAATCGTTTCTGCAGCTTCTTGTACAACGAACTGCTTGGCACCGATGGCAAATGTGTTGAACAAAAAATACGGTATCAATAGTGCATTGATGTCAACGATTCATGCCTATACAGCAACACAAGCGCTTCAAGATTCACCAGGCGGGCGTAAAAATCGTGCCGGAGCGCAAAATGCGATTCCAGCTTCAACAGGTGCTGCTAAAGCGGTAGGAAAAGTTATCCCTGAACTGGAAGGTAAGATCGACGGTACAGCTGTCCGTATCCCAACAGTTACAGGTTCAATGACAGAATTGTATTCCGTATTGAATACAAAAGTAACCGTAGATGAAGTCAATGGGGCAATGAAAGAAGCTGCAACGGATGCATTCTTATACAATGAAGATGACATCGTATCTTCAGACGTTATCGGAGTGCCAGCTGGTTCTATCTTTGACGCAACTCAAACGAAAGTTATGGATGGCGAAAGCGGCCAATTGGTCAAAACAGTTGCTTGGTATGACAACGAGTACGGTTTTGTAGCCAACATGGTCGGAACGTTAGAACACTTTGCAAATATTAAATAAATAGGTTTGATCTAGCGGGGAGCATCAGCTTCCCGCTTTTGTGTGTTAAATGATGCAAAAAAACTCGAGGCTTATTAAATAGCCTCGAGTTTTTGATAGATTAATCAGTTGTTTAAACGGGTATTATCAAAGCTCTGCAATGGATCTGAATATTTCTGAATAGACTGCTTTTATGTTTTCATCTGTATTTTCGTCATCGTACAAATAAAATTCCCAAGCTGTTGAACTATCGGCAGTCTCAGCATAGAATCCGCTGGCATAACTCGTTCCTGGTGTCCATTCCCAATCTTCCCAGGAATCATCGTCAAAATCTAAATCTGCTTCTGTAAATGGAATATGGTTGTTAGCCTCTATAAAAAAGAACGGAATGGGAGAATCTAAGTAAATTTTTGCGTATTGATGTTCACTGGCTTGCGATAAGTTTTCGGGCATGATAAAAACCGCATCATAGGAATCGAAATCATTATTCATGACATCATCAAAAGTAATCTCCTCAAAACTAACTTGTTCTTCTTTGATCTCCGGAAAATCTCCTATAACAGCAATAGTTAATGGTTTGCCTGTATAAGGTTTATACAATTGATGTTGTGAATAAAATGACAGTGAGAGCACTAGAGTGGCGATTAAAAGCAAGAAAATCCATTTAAGACTTATTATTCTTTTCATCCTACATCTCCTCAAATATAACAGTTACGATACAATTTAATTAAGCTAAGTGTACCATAACAGTTGATTAAATAAATGATGTTTTAAAAAATTCTATTTGTTACTATAGCTATGGAAGCTCTTTTTCAGAGAATTGTACTTGTACTTTTAAAGTGCCATAATGGAACTAAATCTATTCGAAGAAGAGGAGCGTGACTGTATGGCTGAACCGAAAATGAAAGAAAATGACAATAGTGTGATCGACTTTATCGAAAGCGTAGAGAATGAGAAGAAAAAGGCGGATGCTTATCAGCTGCTGGACATTTTTGAAGAGGTAACGGGCTATAAAGCAAAAATGTGGGGTCCTAGTATTATCGGCTTTGGCAGCTATCACTATAAGTATGCCTCTGGACATGAAGGGGATGCACCTTTAGCGGGATTCTCACCAAGAAAAGCGAAACACACTCTTTATCTGGCGTATGAAAGTGAAGAAAGAGAAAAGCTGCTGGAAAACTTTGGCAAACATACGAAAAGCAAGGCGTGTATCTACGTGAATAAACTAGCGGATATCGACATTGATGTTTTAAAAGAGTTAATTAAACAATCAGTAGAAACTTACTAGAATCTTTATCCGAAGGAATAAAAAAGTTTTTATCTAACAGCACAAACCCGACCACAGAATTCTTCGGTCGGGTTTTAGCTATCTCAAACATTTCTATAATAAAATATTTTATTTGTTGAACGCTAAAATCATTTCTTTATACAAATCAATGAATTTCAAGTAAACATCTTTATGCACGTATTCATCAACTTTGTGAGCCATTTTAGTCAGACCGGGTCCGAACATCATGAATGGGAACTCGTCGCTTTTAGAGCGCAGGAAGTTGGATCCGTCAGTTACTCCTGGAGAACCAATCGTTCCAGGCTTTTCACCGAAATATTTCTCGTCTAACTTTTTTCGTTTTTGAGAAAATAATATTAATAATTGCATACTTTGGTATTAAGTAACCGTGATTTTTAACGATGAAAGAATTACTTTGCGGTATAGGTAAAAGTCCATAAATATATTCATTGGTAAAGCTTACAAAACACTATTTTTACGGTATTATGTAGGAAAAGAAATAAGGAGGGATTTTTTTGAAGATTACTAAGGTATACATTGAAAACTTTAGAAATCTTACCGAGGTTTCTGTACGTTTAATGGGAGTTACTGCGATTATTGGTAATAACAATAGTGGAAAAAGCAATTTTTTAAGAGCGCTTACGTTGCCCTTGTTATCAGAAGAGATAGGTACTAGTAGTAAAAATTTAAGTTGGACCGACATTGGTAATGAGTCTAAAAATAAGTATTATGAATTTATTGAAAGTAATAAAGATGCTCTTTCTAAAGGAAAAGTTGAGCTGTCAATGTTTGAAGCAATTATTCCTAAAATTACAGTTACAATTGAATTTACGGTTGAAGACTCTGAGTCATATTCAATGAAGGATTTCGCTGTTAGTTTTTCAGAAACAGGAGAAGCACAATACCAATTATCATATAGTTTTACTTGTAAAAATTCGAAAGAGTTAATGGAGCATGTTGCTGAAGTTATTAATAATACTGATTCTGGTAACAGCTTAGAAGAATTAAAATTAAATTTACTACCAGTTAGTTTATATACATATGCTATTTACGTTCCATTTAAAGAAAAAAACCTTTCATATGACAATTTGAAACTATTAAAATATAACTCTATACAAGCTGAGAGAGACGAATTCTCCAATAGTAATACAAGATTAGGATCAAAACAATTAGTACAGCTTTTAAATAAAAAATTATCAACTTCTTCTATGATTAAAATAGAGTCCGAATATACCAATTTTTTTGAACAAATAAAATCATTATCGGGAATGGATGAAGTATTAAACTGGCAAGAAAATACTGAAATAAAAAATGCCCAAGACTTCTTTTCTAAAATTTCTATATTACCTAACATGCCTCCAATGACTTCTTTACTTAATAGCGTAAGATTAGGGTACGACGAATCTTCACTAGCTTCACAAGGTTTAGGTTACAGAAACCTTATTTTACAACTTGTTATGATTAATTCGCTAATTGAAGCTAGTAATTCTTTATATTCTTTATTAACTGTAGAAGAACCTGAGGCCCATTTGTGTTATGAAAATCAACAGATAATGAATAGTTTTATTTTAAATATTGCTAGTGGAAATAAAGATCTTCAATTAGTTTATTCGACTCATAGCTTACAATTTTTAGATAAACTAGATTTAAAGAATATCGTTTTAATAAATGAAGGGAAGGGGTACGCTTTTATAGAAGAATTTACTTCAAATGAATTGAACTATCTTTCAAAAAATCCTAACTTGGATTTATTTAAACTTTTTTACTCCAGTCGTTGTATTTTAGTAGAAGGAATATCGGAAGAATTATTGATAAAGTCTTACATAAAAAATAAGCACAACACTCTATCAAATATAGAAATTATTTCTTTTCATAAAGGCTTTAAGAAAATCATCGATATTTGGTTGAAAATAAATATACACACTAATAACAAATTAGGAATCATTAGGGATTTTGATAATCAACCTAGAGCTCAAGAAGAGCATGAGGCTTATAATTCATACGATAATATTTTCGTAAAGACTACTGTAAATTATACATTAGAAGATGATATTGTGATGCAAGGTAATAACTTTTCTATTTTAAAAAAATATTTTGAAGCTATGTATGGATGGTCAAATATTGAAACCCCAGAGTTGTTATCCAAGAAGTGGAAATCAGCTAAAGCTGAGATTATGTTGCAATTTTGTGTAGATATAGGTAATGAGGAGTTAAGTAACGTAGAATTACCGCAACATATTGCATTAGTACTTAATTCTCTTGAAATTGTTTAAAGAAGAGGGTGATAAGTATGGAAATTAAAATTGCTGGAGCTGGAGCTGGAAAAACGACTAAATTAGCTCAGAAAATAATTGATAGGCAATTAAAAAATAATGGTAAAATAATTTATTGTGTTTCATTTACGAATTCTTCAGTAAACACAATCATTGATAAGTTAAAAAACTATTATGGAGAAATTCCTAAAAATATCAAAGTTAGTACAATACATTCTTTTCTGAATTCAGAACTGATAAATCCTTATTATTTTATTCTATATGGAAAACAATTCCATCATATTTCCAATGCTAGTCTAAGTGACAAACCTAAATTTAAAAATTCAGAACTTAAAAGACTAGAAGAGAAAGGTTTTTTGCATGTAGATACATTCACCGCTAAAGCAAAATATGTAATGTGCGGAAAATCAGGTGACCGAAAAAAGCACAAAGAAACTAGAGGTAATATTCAGGATTTATTCTCTAAGTATTTTGATGCTTTATACGTAGATGAAGCGCAAGATATAGATAAAAATTTTAAAGAAATACTGATGAAGTTTGATGAGTTAGGCTTATATGTAGAAGTAATAGGAGACCCCAAACAAGATTTAAAAGGTCTGGGATGCCTTCCTGAATTAATAAGGGAATACTCCCAAGAGGTAACTTATATTAAAGAATCTTTTAGATGTCCGCAATGTCATTTAAATTTTTCGAATATATTTATTGGAGAAAATGAACAACAATTCTCTCCTCAAAAAAGACAAGGTACACTTAATTATTATTTTGAATCTGAAATAGATGACTTACATAAATTTATCGAAAAAAAGAATTATGACTTAAAGTATATACACCAAAAAAACGAACGATTCGACACTCATGCTCCAAGAAGAATGGATAACTATCTATTTAATGAGTTAAAAATTGTTATTTCAAGCAAAGAGGAAAAACCGATAAGCGATATTTTGGTAATAAAAAGTGCCAGTACTTTAGCATATGAATTAACAAAGCAAGTAATCGTTCATAAATTTAAGCCAGAAGATGCAATAAAAAGAACACTTCCTTACGGATTTGTAAAACCAGCTGAGTATTATAAAATACTTAAAGCTTTAGAGATTGAAACCAATAACGTTCAAAATGATAAATATATTGTAAGGTCCATAGAGTCTGTGAAAGGTTTAGGGGAAAAAAATTGTTTATTTATAGTAACGCCAAGTATCTTTCCATATATCCTTGGTCAGAAAATAGGAGGGAAAATTGCAGCTAACTTGTATGTTGGACTAACCCGTTCTAAAGAAAATCTTGATTTATTGATAACAATCGAATCCGAGATGAAATTCTCTAAGGAAAATATAGCTAGTTTCTTTAAGAATGTTATTTAATGTTACGTATTTTATTAAAAATGAAAAAGGAGTTGTGACTTTATGGATGATAAGTTAGACCGAAAAGGATTAATTATAATTAATGGCTCAATGTGTTTTACAGACATAGAAAGGGAAGAGTTACAGCAAGTTTTTGAATTAAACAATATGAACATACTTTTCTTGGAGCAACGTGGTATCCAAAATTCAATTTTCGATGGTATAGAAATTATATTAAACAATAACTTGTTTAATCTAGTAGCAGGAGGTTTATTGATGCCAGCTGCTTATGATGCTCTAAAAAAAGGCTTGGTCTTTGTTATAAAAAAAATTAAATATAGTAATGCTAAAATTTTGAGAGCAAATAAAGATTTAGAACAAACAAATATCGTTATTAAAATTAAAACCGATAATGGAGAAATAATTGCATCAATTAATCGAGAACTAAGTGAAAAAGAAGTAGAAGAATACATTCAAGCAATGATTGCAGCATCTAAAATAATAAAGGGAACTGATAAAAAAGATTATTATTATATCATTGATAAAAATACAGATGACTCTTTAGAAATACTCTCACTATCCAGCTACTTAAAAAAACACAATAAAATTTAAAATACTATTTTTACAATACAATAAGAAGCTGGGACAAAAGTGTTTTTTCAAAAAATTTAGTCCCATCTCTATAGTAGCAATGAAATAAAAAGAAAAAATGCATTCCCACTATTGGATGAATATTCCAGTAGTTTTGGGAATGCATTTTTTATAGAGACCTTTTGTCCCAGGCTCTTATCTATTTTGATAAATTTTCGTAGTTAATCTAGGGCCTGTGATTTTACTGATTAAATGCTAAAATCATTTCTTTGTACAAATCAATGAATTTCAAGTAAACATCTTTGTGCACGTACTCATCAATTTTGTGAGCCATTTTAGTTAAGCCGGGTCCAAACATCATGAACGGGAACTCGTCGCCTTTAGAGCGCAGGAAGTTGGATCCGTCAGTTACTCCTGGAGAACCAATCGTTCCAGGTTTTTCACCGAAATACTTCTCGCCTAAATCTTGAGCGATTTCTACCAGTTCAGATTTTCCATCTGTGAACACACTCGGCAGAGCCATTGTGACTTCTACATGAATCTTAGCATCTTTTTGCTTGTTGATTTCTTCAGCAATCTCATTGAATTTGGCAATGACTTCTTCCGTATCGTATTCAGGAATCGTCCGCACGTTGAATTCTGCAGCAGCAACCTCAGGAATCGAGTTGACTTGCTGCCCGCCTTGTACGATCGTGCAGTTCATAATCAATTCGCCCAGCGTTTCATTTGAGCGGCTCGGGTCGCGTACTTCTGCGTTCACTCGAGTAATGAATTCAGCTAGTGGATCGATCGCGTTGTAACCTAAATGCGGCATAGCACTGTGCGCTTCTTGTCCTTTCGAAGTGACTTTGAAGTTCAAGGAACCTTTATGCGAATAAACGATTACATCTTGAGAGGGTTCTGCGACGATCAAAGCATCGACATCGTCCATGTAGCCTTCTTCATATAATTTCTTCGAGCCAACTCCGCCGACTTCTTCACCAGTCGTTGCCATGAAGCGGACAGAACCTTTCGTTAAGGTGTTGCTTTCTTTCAATTCAATCATAGCGATGGCTAAAGCAGCCAGTCCTGATTTCATGTCGTTAGCCCCGCGTCCATAAAGCTTGCCCTCTTTTTCTGTCAGCACAAATGGATCTGTCGACCAGTTGGAGACATCCCCTGGTGAGACGACATCCATATGTCCTGAGATCCCAAATACCGGCGATCCTGACCCAATTTCCGCTACCAAATTGACCCTGGTTTCTGTAACAGGAACGATCGTGGAGTCGATACCGTACTCTGCGAACAATTTCTTTAGGTATTCCGCTACTTCGATCTCGTTTTCGTTGACGCTATTAATAGCTACAAGATCTTCTAAAATAGTTAATTTTTGCTGCTCTGTAAAAACACTCATCCTAATTAGCTACTTCTTGTTTTTATCCTAAAACTTGCCGTACTCTCTACATCAATCTTACATGAAGCAGATGAAACCTTCAAATAAGGGGCTAAAATGCTAAAAAAAAGGTTGTCTCTGAAGAACGAAAAGTGATAGGCTACACTGAGATACTCATTCAATTGGAGGTATTCTGATGAATATCAAATGGAAAAATAAAACGTTAATAACCTATGTATTAATTTTACTCAGTATGGTGTTATCCATCTTATTTGTACAAAACAACTTTTACTTATACGACAAGCCGATAGCAGAAGTGATAGAAACTACGGTGACGGATGAAGAAGAAATGGTAGATTCCCTGAGCAATACAGATCAAGTATTTGATCAAACGGTGATCGGAGAAATCAAAAACGGCGACCATAAAGGGCAACGTATTCTAATGGAAAACCAATACTCCGCATCCGGTGCGGCGGACCACGAATATCAAATGGGAGATAAAATCTTCGTGAGTATTCAAAACGATGAGGGAACGCATTTGACAGGAAATATCGAAGGAGCTAAACGAGATACGTTTATCGTAGTTGCTGCCTGGCTATTTATTGTGACGGTCCTATGGGCCGGGAAAAAGAGTGGTTTGTATTCATTAATCAGTTTAGTCGTCAATGTTTTGGTATTGATGATGGCGATGAATTACTACACTGAGGGAGAAGACGTAAATTTATTCTGGATCTGCAGCGGACTGGTGCTTTTCTTTACAGTCTTTTCATTGTTGTTGGTGAGCGGAAACAACAAAAAGACCCATGCGGCTATTTTAGCCACTGTGGCAGGGACATTCTCGTCGTTGCTGATTGCTTATGCGGTCATTAAATTGACAGCTGGAGAAGGACTGCGGTACGAAGAGATGGCTTTTATCACCAGAAATCCGCAGTCGGTATTTTTAGCCAGCCTTTTAGTCGGTTCTCTAGGAGCCTCAATGGACATTGCTATCACGATCACTTCTTCGCTGTATGAGCTGACGGAGAAAAATCAGGCAATCGCCTTGAAAGACTTGAAAGCATCTGGCAAAGAAATCGGCAAAGATATTATGGGGACGATGGCCAATGTGCTGTTCTTTGCCTATGTGAGCGGCAGTATCCCGATGATCTTGCTGTATTTGAAAAACGGCATGGCAGTGAATTACACGCTATCGATGAATTTGTCATTAGAGTTGACGAGGGCGCTAGTAGGAAGCATCGGGATCGTCTTAACGATTCCCATTAGCATCTATACAGCGATTTACTTCATTCGTAAGGGGAGGGTGGTCAAATGAATGCATTGATTTGGTTGGCGCTGATTTTATTTTTCCTCATGAAAGTGATTGGCGGTGAAAAAGGAACGCGCTCTTTTCTGGCCTTGTTTTTCAACTTCGGGATCATGCTGATCACTATTATCCTTATGACAGACCAAGCAATCAATCCGATCCTTTTGACGATTATTGCATGTGTATTGATCAGCTGCATCAATTTGTTTTACATCAATCAATTTAATTTCAAATCTCTTACGGCATTTGTTTCAACGATTCTTACGTTGATTTTGTTGATCTTCGCTGTTTTTATATTGGTAGAGAAGTCTAAAATTCAAGGATTTGGGATAGAAGAAATTGAAGAGTTGCTGTCATTTTCATTTTATGTCGGGATTGATTTTGGCGACATCATCATCTGTACGATCATCATGGGAACGATCGGAGCAATAACAGATACAGCTATCTCGATTTCTTCTGCGATGAGCGAAATCTACCTTCACAATCCGACTTTAGATCGGTACCAGTTATTCAAATCCGGGATGACGGTTGGAAAAGATATCCTGGGGACGACGACAAACACTTTGTTCTTTGCTTTTATCGGCGGTTATCTGGCGCTGATTATTTGGTTCAAAGATTTAGGCTATTCTTTAGCGGAAGTCTTAAATTCGAAAGTATTCGTTTCTGAAGTGATTTCGATTTTTTATACAGGGACGGGTGCTATTTTGATCATCCCAATCACAGCATGGCTTTCAGCATACAGTATGGTCAAATACAAAGACAAGCTCCGCTACAGTAAAGCGGAATAACAATAGAGAAATACTTGATGGACAAAAAAGATCGTACAGATTTTCAGCACGATCTTTTTTTGTTACGTCTTTCAGGACTGATAGAAGAAAACCAGGTACGTTGAGGCGATTGACAAAAGGATAATCCAAAAGATATAATTCATTCAAATAGATATTTGAATGAGAGGTGAGGATAATGGGTATAGAGGTTTGTAAAACGAATATCGTACATAAAGAAAAAGTAGAAAATGTAAAAAGCATATTGGACGAAAAAGACTTTTCAAGTTTACTTGCGTTAGGGAGATGCTTTGGAGATACATCTAGGATCAAAATTTTTTATGCTTTAGAAACGTACAAGGAAATGTGTGTCTGTGATTTGGCAGCTGTATTAAATGCAAGTATAGCTACAACGTCACATCACTTACGATTTTTAAAAAAGCATGGAATGGCAATATCGCGACAAGATGGAAAGATGGTTTATTATTCTATAGCGAATGAAGAAGTACATTCGATCATTCGTGCTTTTTTCAATGTACCAGAAAATAAAATTATGAAATCTTAGTTTGGAGGAAGCAAGTTTGTTACAAAGTGTTTTTACAGCCATAGCTGTTTATATTTCTACTAGTATTGATTATTTATTTATTTTGTTGATTATTTTTTCGCAAAGTCATACCAAAAAGGGAATCCGTCATATTTATTGGGGACAATATCTTGGAACAGGAATCTTGGTAGCAGTGAGTTTGTTTGCTGCATATGTACTGAATTTTATTCCTCAAGATTGGATGATTGGGCTTCTTGGTCTGATTCCAATTTATTTAGGGATTCGAGTTGCCTTAGTGGGTGAAGAGGAAGAAGAAGAGGAGGAAGTAGTTGAAAAGCTAGAGTCTCGAGGAACAAGTCGCTTGTTCTGGACTGTTGCCTTAATAACGATTGCATCGGGCGGCGATAATCTAGGTATTTACATTCCTTACTTTACCGCTCTGTCGGTTCTAGAAATTGGAATAGCTCTAGTTGTATTTGCTATTTCGATTGCGCTTCTTTGTTATATCAGTTATCGATTAGCAAAAATTTCTTTTGTCTCTGAAACGCTTGAAAAATATGAACGGATCATTGTGCCTGTTGTGTTTATTGGATTAGGGATATTCATTATGGTAGAGAATGGAACTATTCAAGCTCTACTAAGTTTTTTAGCTTAATGTTAAAATTTGAAACGGCCTTTCCAGGCATATTCTGGGTGGTCGTTTCTTTTTTAGAGATCAGATTTCAAAACTTGACCAGCGTCAATTTTCCTTCTTCACAAATCGGCTATACTACAGTTGTAAAGAAGAAGAGGGAGTGAAAACCTCTACTACAAAAAACAATAAAGGAGATATACATCATGACAAAAGCCGTCCTTACATTAGAAACGTTGTCTTGTCCAAGCTGTATGCAAAAAATCGAGAACGCTGTAAAAGGATTGAACGGGATCGATAAAGAAAGCGTCAAAGTATTGTTCAACTCCAGCAAAGTGAAAACGGAATTTGATGAACAGACTGTTTCCATCGAACAAATCGAGAAAGCGATCGTAGACTTGGGCTATCCAGTTCTTAAAACAAAAGTGAAATCAGCTTAAAAGAATCCAATCAAGAAAGAAGGAGTATCATCATGACAACATTCAATGAAGCAGCAAACAAAAATTTTGAAAAATTAGACCTGTTCACTGCAGCGATCACTCGTGCACATGGCAAGAACCACCCCGAAGCGTTTGAGGTGCGGGATTTATTCAGTGCAATCAATGAAAAAACACATGCAGCTGGTTCTGCTAAACCAGATTTGGATGCAGAATTTACACAATTGCGTGAGATCACAGATAATTATGCCATTCCCGGCGATGTCTGTGAAACGTATGCAGCAGTGTATAACATGCTTTTGGAAACAGACCAAGCTTATCAAGCGTGATTCATCATATAAACTCCAGAAAGAAAATAGAGACTTTTCTTTCTGGAGTTTTTTTGTTCAAATAGAAAACTAATGTCTCAAACTTGATGGCAGTCAATTATTATATTGAGAAATCATCTTATACTATACTCAACAATAAAAAACAGGAGGAAAAAATCATGCAGCAGCATCTATTAAGTAAGAAAAACCATCTTACATTGATCAGCGGAGTGTTGATCGTATTTGGATTCTTCAGCCATTTTGTTTTAGAAAATGTGGGGCTTTCTGAAGGAGCTTTGATCATCGCTTCTATTTTGGGAGTTGCTCCTATTGCCGTTCAAGCGTACCAAGCCCTAAAAGTAAAAGTCGTCAGCATCGATGTCTTGGTCACCATCGCTGTTATTGGAGCATTTTGGATCCAAAACTATGAAGAATCCGCTATCGTGACGTTTTTATTTTTATTCGGACATTTTTTGGAACAACGCACATTGAACCAAACACGTTCGGCGATCAAAGAACTGACTGAAATGGCACCAGAAAGTGCTTTGCGCCAAATGGAAGATGGAGGATTTGAAGAAGTAGATGTGGACGATGTAGATGAAGGCGACGTCTTGCTCGTCAAGACCGGTGCAAAAATTCCGGTAGACGGTACAGTCTTGTCGGGAGCAGGGCATATTAATGAAGCCAGTATCACAGGCGAACCTGTACCGGTAAACAAAACTACGGACGCTGAAGTGTATGCCGGAACGATTTTAGAAAATGGGACCATTCAAATCCGAGCTGACCGAGTGGGAGAAGATACGACGTTTGGGAAAATCATTGAACTCGTGGAAGAAGCGCAAGATTCCAAGTCGGAAGCAGAACGGTTCATTGACCGCTTTTCCAAATACTACACGCCGGCTGTTTTGGTCCTCTCATTTGTAGTGTGGCTGTTCAGCCGAAACATCGAACTGGCTATCACTATTTTGGTTCTGGGCTGTCCAGGTGCTTTGGTTATCGGAGTACCTGTCTCAAATGTTGCTGGAATTGGAAATGGAGCTCGCAATGGTGTTCTTCTTAAAGGTAGTGAAGTGATCCATGACTTCAGCCGAGTGGATACGATCGTATTTGATAAAACAGGTACGCTGACAAGAGGGAACCCAACTGTAGCGGAGATAGAGATTTATGGTGACAATTCGAATGAAGCACTTGAGTATTTGGCCAGCGTAGAACGCGAATCCGATCATCCGCTCGCAAAAGCCGTCTTGCAAGAAATAGGAGAAACGACGTTTTCGACAGTAGAAGGGACAGAAGTTGTCAAAGGCGGCGGTATCGTAGCCAATGTGGATGGCCAGCGGGTAGCTGTGGGTAATGTAGCATTAATGGAAAAAGAAAACGTGATGCTCAATAATAAAGCGCAAGCAGATGTAAGGCGATTTGAACAAAACGGGAATTCGCTTGTTCTGACAGCGGTCGATGGCGAATTGAAGATCCTGATGGGCATTCGCGACCAGATCCGTGTGGGAGTCAAAAAAGAGTTGCAAGCATTGAAAAAGTTAGGTGTGAAAAACTTAGTTGTTCTTTCGGGGGACAACCAAGGGACGGTGGATGTGGTGGCGCGTGAATTGGGATTAACAGAGGCGCATGGTCATATGCTGCCCGAAGACAAATCAGCGCATATCGCACACTTACAACAACAGGGGCAAATCGTCGCTTTTGTTGGAGACGGTGTTAACGACAGTCCTTCATTAGCTTTGGCGAATATCGGAATTGCAATGGGGAGCGGGACAGATGTGGCGATTGAAACGTCGGATGTTGTCTTGATGAACTCTGATTTCAGCCGCTTGCCTCATGCCTTAGGATTGACAAAAGCCACTGCACGGAATATGAAACAAAATATCCTTATCGCAGTTGGTGTGGTCTTAGTCTTACTGGCCAGTGTTTTCTTCAGCGAATGGATGAATATGTCTATCGGAATGTTGGTGCATGAAGGCAGTATCTTAGTCGTTATTTTTAACGGAATGAGGTTGTTGAGTTACAAATTGAACGGCAAACAAAATCGCGAGAAAGCAACAACTACATCAACATCAAATATATCTGTGACCTAGAAGGTCTATCTAAAAAGAAAGCATCCTGCAATTTGGTTACGCTGCTTCTAAACGATCGAAAGTCAATTTGCGTGCCCTTTAGTCAAAATTCAAGCCAAAAAAGGAACGCAAATCCGATTTGCGTTCCTTTTTTGAGATCATCTGCCTTTAAAGGGAACGTAACTTAGTTTTGCGTTCCCTTTATCCAAATAATCAATGCAATAGGTAACGCAAAAAAGTGAGAACAGCTTCCAAATTAGCAGAATACTTTTTTTTTTGCTGACTTGCTCCTATTGCTGGTTAAAGATTTACTCTTCATCAATGACTTTATTGAAACTCTGACGTTGATCATAGTATTTTGAGATGTTGATTTTATGGTCTAAGTTATTGCGGTAATCCTTGGAGAATACACAGCCATAAAGAGTATCCAAAAGGAAAGAGATCGAACTGTTCGAACTAAAACTTCCTATTTTGGAATACAGCTTTTCACGCGTGGTCATACGAAGGACGCAATCAGCCTGCTTCGTTAATGTATTATCACCAATGCTGGTCAACACAATGATCGGCGTTTTTCTGCTTTCTAAAATCGGCAGCAAATGGACGATCTCTTTAGTTTCTCCCGTGTAAGAGATGAGGATGATACAAGTATTTGGATCACAATTGACTGCCTCATACCCTTGATCTACAGTACAAAGATGGACTGTTTTTCCGATACGGGTCATCTGTGATTTGAAGTCATGACAAAGAAATAAGTTATTGTTTATCGCAAATATTTTGATCTCTTTTGCTTGATTCAACAATTCTGCGGCTCTTTGCAACTCATCTTTATTGAGCAAAGACAAAGTGTCGCTGATGGTCGTTTGTTTTAGTGCGGCTATTTTATTTGCGATGGTAAGAACCGAATCATCCTCTTCAAAAGGATAATTAGCCTCTATATCTTTAAAGGGACTATTCAAATAGCTGACTTCTTCACTAAAGACGTTTCTCAGCTCCACCCATCCTTGATACCCCAGTTTTTTGGCAACACGTATCAATGTTGAAGGATGGGTATAGGTTTCTGCAGCTATTTGCTTTGTAGTTTTATCTCGAATATCTCCCCGTTGATCAAACATATAGTCAATAATGGCTTCTTCTGAAGGAGAGAAAATCTTTTCTTTCATTCTTTCTGTTAACAGCATTTTTATCACCCTTTTTTAGTATAGCTCACGTAAATAGCGTTTACAAAAAAGTTTGATTTTGTAAATAAATTGTAAACGACATTTGATGTTTACTTGATTGTCTTGTTAATAAGGGAACCTCCTATATAATGACAGTAAAGAGCTGTGAAATTGAAGTGCCATATGAATTAGAATGAAGGCGCTTTTTTAAGTGAAAAAAGAAAGGAAGTCATAAATAATGTTTGCTATTCAAGACAAAGTCGTCATTATTATGGGAGCCTCAAGCGGTATTGGAGAAGCTACAGCACAAAAGCTTGCAGAAATGGGAGCTAAGCTAGTTGTTGCAGCTCGTAGAGAAGACCGTTTGAAAACGCTAGTTGAATCCTTACCGAACGCAGATATTTCTTATGCGGTCGCAGATGTCATTGATAAAGACCAAGCTCAGGCAGTAGTAGATTTAGCGCTTGAAAAATACGGACGAGTAGATGTCCTTTTCAACAATGCAGGAGTCATGCCTCAAGCTCCGTTAGCAGAAAAACGATACGAAGAATGGCAGCAAACAATCGATATCAATGTGATGGGAGTATTGAACGGGATAGCTGCTGTCCTTCCAATCATGAAGCAACAGCAATCTGGTCACATCATCACCACTTCTTCTGAAGCTGGACATATGGTATTCCCCGGCGGAGCAGTTTACTGCGGGACAAAAACGGCGGTCATTGCTATTATGGAAGGCTTGCGCCAAGAAGAGCGAGAAAACAATATTCGTAGTACGGTCATTTCTCCAGGGACTGTGGATACGGAACTCCATAATACAATTAATGATCCGGAACGCCGCAAATGGACAGAGGATCTTCAACACAAAATCGGGTTGAAATCCAGCGATGTTGCGGACGCAGTGATTTATGCCATCGGAACACCGGAAACGGTGACAGTTAGTGAAATCGTTCTTCTCCCTACTAAAAAAGGATTTGAATAGACTACTCTGATAAAGAGGGCTTTTATTGATTGTAATGTAGAATTCGACTGCTTTTATTTTGACTCTGGTTATTCAGATAGAATGGAGGATGTGCATGAAACAACTAAAAAGGGTGACTCTTTTAACCGTCTTAATGGTTATGGTTGGTATGGGAGCGTCTATTTCCCTAAAAGCAGCCATCGGCGTTGGAGCTTGGGATGCTATGGCTCAGTCAGTATCTTATCTGTCTGGCATAAAAATCGGGACCATTGGAATGGTGTTCAATAGTCTCTGTGTTTTAGGGCAGATCCTCATCTTAAAAAAGAATTTCAAATGGATTCAGTTGTTGCAGTTGCCTTTGAACGTTTTTTTAGGGACCATTATCAATTTCTTCTTGTATGATGTGTTGGGGCCGATTACGATCGACAGCTACATGGTCAACCTTTTCTTACTGTTAGGGGCACTTGTCCTCATGGCGCTGCTTGTGAGCGCAGTGATGGTGCTCAATGTGGTGACATTTGCTTTAGAAGGTTTCTGTATGGCTATCTCGCAAGCTACCAGATTTGATTTTCCAAAAATCAGACAAGGAATGGATTTCATCAGTGTCACGGTCGTACTGATTCTTACTTTTGGTTTCTCACTTCCTCTAACTTTAAGAGAAGGTACGATCATAGGTATGCTGCTATTTGCACCCTTGATGGGATTCTTCATGGCCAAATTGCGGCCTCTTTTTAAACGACTGAATCTTTTAGAAGAAGAGTCAGTTGGAAAAGTTGAGATAAAATCTGTAGAACAATATAAAGCGATGGATTAAATTATTTGGAGGCTATATTCCCTCTAATAGAATAGAAATAAAAAGAATTCTTTGAATTTAGAGTTCTTTTTCCTTGACTTGGAGTGAACTCCAAGAGCTAAAGTAAGACTTGCAACGATCAAAATTCAGTTTAGGAGGAATTAGAGTGGAATATGTGAAATTTGGGAATACAGGTATGGATGTTTCGCCAATTTGTTTAGGTGCCATGGGTTTTGGGGATCCGAATAGTGGTTTTCATGAATGGGTCTTGAAAGAAGACGAAAGTAAACCAGTCATTAAAAAGGCTTTGGATCTAGGGATCAACTTTTTTGATACAGCCAATATTTGTTCTTATGGTGCAAGCGAGAAAATTCTTGGAAAAGCTCTTAATGAGTATGCCAATCGTGATGAAATTGTCGTCGCTACAAAAGCTTATATGAAAATGAAACAAGCTCCTAACAGCGGCGGGCTGTCCAGAAAAGCTCTTTTTCATCAAATCGATCAAAGTTTAGAGCGTCTTGATATGGATTATGTAGATTTATATATTACTCATCGTTGGGATTACAATACGCCAATTGAAGAAACAATGGAAGCGCTGCATGATATAGTGAAGTCAGGGAAAGCAAGATACATTGGTGCTTCAGCTATGTATGCTTGGCAATTTGCTAAAGCTCAAGCAGTGGCAGAAAAAAATGGCTGGACCAAGTTTGTTTCTATGCAAAATCATTTGAACCTGTTGTATCGTGAGGAAGAAAGAGAGATGCTTCCTTTATGCGAGGACCAAAAAATCGCAGTTACTCCATACAGTCCATTGGCTGCTGGCAGGCTGACAAGAGATTGGAGCGCAGAGACAAAACGATTTATCACCGATACGACAGCGAAGTCCAAATATGACCAAACAGAAGAACAAGATAAAATGATCGTAGAACGTGTGGCCGAAGTAGCAGAAACTCATGGAGCGAAGAGAGCACAGATTGCATTAGCATGGCTGCTTCAAAAAGACCAAGTTGTTGCACCGATCATTGGCGCAACAAAAGAAAGCCACTTACTTGATGCCATACCAGCGACTGACATTGTTTTGACACAAGAGCAAATCGCTTATTTAGAAGAACCTTATTTGCCGCATAAAGTTACGGGTGCTATTTAAGAATAAAAAAGGAGCTTATCGTTTCTCAGTGTTGAGTAATCGGTGAGCTCTATAAGTTTATAAGGCAGACATAGGTATTGAAAATTAGTGGGTCGAATACAAATAAGATAGGGGAATGTAAAATGGCAAAACATGAAGAAGTAAAAAAATTACTTTACTTGTGGGTCATAAAATCATTACGGTAAGTCAGGTTTATCTCCTATACCTGACTTGTGAGCACAAGAATGTTCTCCATAAGGTAGATAAAGATTATTTATCTTGTCATTCTGTCAAAAAAATTCAATCTACGGGAAACCCCCAAAAAAACTTCTTTAGTTATAGTTAAAAAGAATAGCTAAGTATGAAGTATAGGTATTAGCCAAGTTAGGTTTAGCCTAGTATGATGGAAATAACAAGAAATAATTGGATAGGTGGCTAATGATGATGAAAGATTTATTAAATCGAATCATTAAAAAAGAAATTGTAAAAGATTCCCCGCTTTTTGAAGAAATACATGAGCAAAAGGCAGGTAATGAAAGATTAGTGATGGAATTGAATACAGGTTACCATGCTCCAGAAGACGTGATCGCATCGCTTGAAGAAATCACAGGTGAATCGATCGATTCTTCGGTTACGGTTTCTCTGCCTTTTTACACAGATTTCGGGAAACATATTTCATTTGGGAAAGATATTTTTCTCAATCAAAATGTTACTTTCGTTGACTTAGGCGGTATTTACCTTGAAGATCATGTATTGATCGGTCCTGGCGCTCGTTTGCTAACAGTGAACCATCTAGTTGACCCAGTAAAAAGAAGAGGGATAATAGTAGATTCGATTCGCATCAAAGAGAATGCTTGGATCGGTGCAAATGCAACGATTTTGGCTGGTGTAACTGTCGGTAAAAATGCTATCGTTGCAGCAGATGCTACCGTTACGAAAGATGTACCAGATAATGTGATCGTTGCAGGCACACCTGCGAGAATCATTAAAGAAATTGATTAAAACCACTAGTGTTGCATAAATATAGTCAGAATATTCTGAATTATTATTTTCTTGAAAAAAGTAAAAAAATCGAATGCTTACGCAAAGGATGACTATTTCCAGAAAATTTTGCTTATTTAGCTGATTCCATTAGCATCCAACAACAACGTTTTATTGTAGTCAATTGGGCACTAAAAGTTCAATCCATTT